>CAYPKX010000013.1:0-38507 GCA_964411395.1 uncultured Eubacteriales bacterium
CTGCTGAGTCTCCAGCGGGAGCGAAGCGATCGCCTTCTCATAGGGATCGGAGACGATCTTGCCTTCGGACTTCAGGGAAACCGAGACGTCCTTGATCTCCTTCATGAAATCCAGGGGGAAGAGATCTTCGGCGCTGATATTGAGCCGGGACAATTCCTTCAGCTCCTTGGAGGAATACCGGAGCGTCACCCGGACGAATTTCTTCCCTCCGGCGTCCTGGAATTTGACCGCGCTGGCGACCGAGATCCGGGCTTCGCTGCCCATGAAATTGATCAAGGCCTGCTGGTAATCGACCTGGGCCTGGAGATAGGCCGTCTGGGTCCGGGAGAAGTCCTCCTCGGACTGGAGGCCCTGCTCCCGGAGCTTGAGGGCCCGGTCGAAATCGCCCTTGTTTTTCTCCAGAGTGAGCTGGGCGCGTTTCAGCGACAGAAGCTTCATCGTCTGCGATTCCTGACCGGCCTGAGCCGGAAGCCAAACCGCCAGGCAAACGAGAGCCAGGATGAGGGTGGCAACTTTTTTCATCGACATGATCTCCTTGACGTTCAATTCCCGCCGCTTACCGCGCCTCGGCCAGGGTGATGTTCCATTGTTCGAGGTTGCGGCCCGTCGCTTTATCCAGACGGCGCAGGGCCAGGGTGTAATCGATCAAGGCCCGGAGCTCCGCCGTCCGCGAAGCGGCCAGGTCCCTCTGGTATTGGAGGACTTTGAAGCTTTCACTCAAGCCCACCTTGAGCTTGGATTCCTCGGCGGCCAGCTTCTGTTCGGCCAGGTCGGACGCGGCCCGGTAGGCCCCGACCCGTTCATAGTTGGTCTGGACCGACCGGAAAGCCGACCGGACTTCAAGAACCACGGCCTGTTCTTTCTCTTTCAGCCGGGCGGCTTCCAGATCCAGCCCGGCTTTCGCCTGGGCCTGGGCCGCCCGGGTCAAAACCGTACTCAAGGGGATGTCGAGGGAGAGAGCGATCGACCAGTTTTGGTAGAGCAGGCCGAGGGCATCTTTGAGGGCTTCGCCCGACCCGCCCGAAACCTTGCCGAGGATGATCCCGGTCAAGGGATTATTGTCGAGAAACAGAATCCGGTCGCCCGACAATCCCGGGCTCCAATACTTGGCGCTCAGATTGAGGGACGGAAGCATCTGGTTTTTAGCGATTGAGTAATCCATTTCTCTGTTTTTTTGGCTGATTGCCGAGGATTGGAGGTCGGGTCGGTTGGCCTTGGCCAGAGCCAGAACGTCGTCGTAGTCGAGCTCGACCTTATGGAACGCGGGAGTTTCGGCCGGAACGATCTCGCCCGCCTCCGCGCCGAGGTCGAGGTTGAGCAAACCGCGGAGCGTGTCGGCCGAATCCTTGACCAGCATCTCCGACCGGAGAATGTCGGCTTTGCGGCTGGCGACTTCGGCTTGCGAGCTGAGAATTTCCTTGGGAGCCAGGGTTCCGATCTCGACTTCCTTCCGGCTTTTCTCCAGGAGATCCTCGGCCAGCTTCAGCGATTGCCGCTGGACGGCCAGGGATTCGATCTGGTAGACGAGTTCCCAATAGGCCTGCTCGACGGCAAAGACGGTTTCAATCAGGGCGCTTTTCAGGCTGTTGGCGGCGATGTCGTTATTGTTGCGGGCGACGATGATGTCCTTCCGGCTGGTCCCCCAGCCGAAATCCCTGAGCAACGGCTGGGTCCACTGGAAGCTGAGCCGGCCGCTGTAATAAGGATTGACCGTCTGAAACCGGGAGTTCGACTCGTTCATCCCGCCGCTGAGCCCGAGCGAAAGCGATCCGCCCAGGGGGAGATTTTGAGTCAGATTTCCCGAGAGCGAGCGGCTCGCCGTGGTGGACACATCCGAGGCGTCCATCCAGGAATACGAAGAGGAGTTCTGCCGGTCCCGGTAGAAGTCGAAGGAAAGCGACGGAAGAAATTTTTCCCCGGCCAGCGTCACGGCCGACTCGGACTGGCGGGCGCTGATGACCTGGACGGCCACGCCCAGGTTGTTTCGTATGGCCTGGACGACGCATTCTTTCAAGGTCAGCGGCTGGGGTTTCTCTTCCCTCGCGGGCAGACCGCCCGGGAAAAGAACGGCCGCGGCCAAAACCGCGGCGATGACGGCGATCTTGCGATATCTCATTTGACTTACTCCTGCGGACAACCTCATTGCCAGAAACATGCCAGCATACGGAAAAAACGGCGGGGAGCCCGCCGCCCCTGATTCATACGAGAAAAACCGGTTTCCGTTCAAGGCTCCAAAGCCGGATCGGGTAACGGGTTGCCGGGATCCGGGTCATTCCTTTCCCACGGAGAACCCCGGCGGCTGTCCTCCGAATCCAGGATGATTTCCTGATCGCTGATCCGGAAGGGCGGGAGGTTGCGACAAAGACCTTGTCACCGGAAAATCTTTTGGATGATCTTTTTCATGGGGCGGTAGCCTTGACGTGGAGTAAAATTTGCCTGGAAATCACCGCTCGATTCGTTAGCGTGCCTTGGGCGAATTGACAGGCCGGCCCGAGTGTCATATTTTAATGCGGAACGAAATTTCTCCCGCAAGGATGGGTCAAATGATAAAGCCCCGTTCTCTCGTGTTGATGGCCGCGGTCGTCCTGGCCGCCGGAATCGGCGCCTCCGGATGGGGGCAATCGCTCCTGACGAAAGCCGAAGCCACCGATTACAAAGCCACGTCGACCCAGGCCGACGTCAAGGCCTTCATCGACGGACTGCTCAAGCTCAGTCCCATGGTCCGGGTCGAATCGATCGGACACACGGCCGGCGGTTTCGATATACCGGCGTTAATCGTGGCCAATCCGCCCGTTTCCAAGCCGGAACAGCTCAGGAATGATCCCCGCAAAGTGATCTATATCCAGGCCAACATCCACGCCGGAGAAGTCGAAGGCAAAGAATCCGTTCTGATGCTGGCCCGGGACATCGTCACCTCCCCGAAGCCGCCGTACCTGGACAAGTTTGTCCTGGTCATCGTGCCCAACCTCAACGCCGACGGTAACGAGAAAATCGATCCCCGCAACCGTTCCTATCAGCCCGGTCCGGCCGAGGGTGTCGGTATCCGGACCAATGACTGGAACCTCGACCTCAACCGCGACGGGATGAAGCTCGAAAGCCCGGAAATCACGGCCGTCGTCGTCAATGTCTTTCGCCGCTGGGAGCCGCTGTTGTTCGTCGATTGCCATACCACGGACGGCTCCTACCACCAGGAGACCGTGACCTACTCCTGGGGGGTCAGCCCCAACGGCGATCCGGGCATCCTGGCGTTTATGATGGACGTCATGATGCCGGCCGTGGACAGGCTGGCTGAAGAAAAATACCGGACGCTCACGACCGGCTACGGCGGTTTTATGGAGGCGAAAGAGCCGGCCAAGGGCTGGATGTCGCTCGATCCCCAGCCCCGGTTTGTGACCAATTACGCCGGGCTCCGCAACTGTTTCTCCATCCTCATCGAAAATTACGTCTACGCCGATTTTAAAACGCGCGTCGCCGGCAATTATTATTTTCTCAAATCGATTCTCGATTTCACCTCGGATCGGCTTGAAGACATGAAAAAGCTGGCCGCCGCAGCCAACGACCGGACGGTCCGCCGGGGGAAAAACCCGGGGCCTGAAGACGTGTTCGGTCTGGAATTCGACGTCCGGCCCGTGAAAGAGCCGCTGACCGTCCATGCCATCGAGACCGAAACGATCCGGGTCGAGGGACAGCCGCGGCCCATCCGCCGGCCGACCGGCAAAGTCAACATCCACACCGTCCCCTATTACTCCGACTTCTTCATCAAGCGCTCGATTCCTTTTGCCTCCGGCTATCTCGTCCCGGTCACCGAACCCGCCGTCCTGGATCTCCTGCTTCGTCACGGCCTTCAGGTCGAGCGGCTCCGGGACAAAACCGAAGTCGAAGTCGAAACCTTCAAGATCAAGGAAATCAAGCCGGCCGAACGCCTTTACCAGGGCCATCGGACCAATACGGTCAAGGGCGAATACGTCAAGGAAAAGGTCGCCTTTCCGGCCGGGACGCTCTACGTCACGACGGCCCAGCCGCTCGGCAGCCTGGCCGCTTACCTCCTCGAACCCGAGAGCGACGACGGCCTCGTCCTCTGGAATTATTTCGACAAGTTTCTGGCCTCCTCCTGGGGCGGCAGCGGAGCCGGCGCCAGCGTGCCCGTGTATCGGATTCTCAAGCCCGCCGCCCTGCCCCTCGTGCCCGTCAAATAAGCGGAGGGCCGGACGATTCTCAAACGGCGAACGGTTTTTTCCTCTAAAAGGAAGAAGGAGGAACCGGGCCTCCGGGTCTTCAAGGAATTTGCCGGAAGCCTCAACCTCATCGAGGATCTCGAGCACCTGGCCGGCAATATCCTGGGAAAAATCCGGGAAGTCGTTCCCGTCCGGATTCTCGTCCTTCTCGTCCAGGAAGCCGACTCCGGACGGTTCGTCCCGGCCGCTTCGACCGGCCTCTCAGAGGAGACGAACCGGGCGCTCTTTCTTTCCCGCGGCTCGTCTCTCGTCAAGTGGCTGAAAGTCAACGAAACCGAAATGATCCTTGCGGACCGGCGAGGCGCGACGGATTTTCTTTCGGCCGGAGAGACCGAGCTTCTCCGGGGCCTTCGGATCGGAACCTGCTTCCCCCTCAGTTCGATGAACCGGCTGATTGGAATCCTGCTGGCCGGAAGCGAGAATGACGACGGGCGGCTCACCAAGGAAGAGGCCTCCTTCATCCCCTTGATCCTCCCCCAGGCCGGCATCGCCCTGGAGAATGCGCTTCTCCTCAAGGAACAGCGGGAGCGGCTGCGAAGAATGTCCCGGGCCGACCGGCTGGCGACGATCGGCGAGCTGGCGGCCGGGGCGGCCCACGAAATCCGCAATCCCCTGACCGCCATCCGGTCCTCCCTCCAATATCTGGAAGGCCGGGAAAAAGACGAGACGGCTCGAAAGCTCCTGTCGGCGGCCCTGGTCGAAACCTCCCGAATCAACGAAATCCTCTCCGCCCTGCTGGCGTTCTCCCGGCCTTCGGATATCATCCGGGAACGACTCGACCTGCGAAAAATTCTGGCCGACAGCCTGGACCTCGTCGCTTATCAGGCATCCAAGGAGAAAATCGCCGTCGAACGGGACTTTTCCGCCCCCCTGCCGGTGCTGGCCGACGAGGCCCAGCTCAAGCAGCTTTTTCTCAATCTCTGTCTCAACGCCGTCGAGGCCATGCCGTCCGGCGGCCGGCTTCGGATCGAGGGCCGTCCGGTCGAAGATCGAAAAATCCTTGTTTCGGTCTCCGACACCGGGGACGGCATCCCCGAGGACTGCCTGGACCGGATCTTCGATCCTTTTTTTACGACCAAAACCAACGGCACCGGCCTGGGCCTTTCCATCTGCGATCATATCGTCAAAGCCCACGACGGCGACATCGAAGTCAAAAGCAAGGCGGGACGGGGAGCGACGATCATCGTCCGCTTTCCGCTCGCGCCTGAAACGGACCGGCCATGATCTTCAAAATCCTGATCGTCGACGATGAGCCCGGAATCCGGGACATTTTTTCGCTCCTCCTGGAAGAAAAAGGATACCGGGTCGAGACGGCAGCCTCCCGCCGGGAGGGCGGGGAAAAAGCGAAGACATCGGCTCCGGACCTGATCCTCCTGGACATGAACCTTCCCGACGGCTCCGGCTTGGAGATTCTGCAAGAATTGCACCCGCCGCCGGCCGGGCCGAGAGTCGTCATCATGACCGCCTTCGGGACCATTCGCAAGGCCGTCGAAGCCGTCAAGCTGGGGGCCTATGCCTATCTTGAAAAACCGTTGGACAACGAAGAACTGCTCCTCGTCATCGATCGGGCCCTGGAAGTCAAGCGGTTGGAAACCGAAGTCGCCGCGTTGAAAACCGAGCTTCACGACCGCTACCGGTTCTCGAGCCTGGTCGGCACCAGCGGGCGGATGAATGCGATCTTCCAGACCATGGACCGGATCGCCCGGGTCGACGGGACGGTTCTCATCACCGGGGAAAGCGGAACCGGCAAGGAGTTGGCCGCCCGGGCCATCCACTTCGCCGGAACCCGCGAGGACGGACCCTTTGTCGTCGTCAACTGCGGAGCGGTTCCCCGGGACCTGATTGAATCGGAATTTTTCGGCCACGCCAGGGGCGCTTTCACCGATGCCCGGACGGAAACGACCGGCCGGTTCGAACAGGCCGGCGGGGGAACGATCTTTCTGGACGAAATCGGCGAATTGCCTCTCGAAGCCCAGGTCAAGCTTCTCCGGGCGATCGGGGAAAAGGAAATTACCAAGGTCGGCGGGACAAAAGCCATCCCGGTGGATGTCCGGGTGATTGCCGCAACCAATAAAGACTTGAACGAGGAAATCCGGAAGGGCGCCTTCCGTGAGGACCTCTATTATCGGCTGGCCGTCCTGTCCCTTCGCCTCCCGCCGCTGCGCGAGCGCCGGGAGGACATTCCCCTGCTCTGCCGACATTTCCTGATGAAATACCGGCCGAATCTCGATGCTCCTCCCCGAGAGATCTCCGAGGAAGCCATGGATCGACTCCTCCGCTACAATTGGCCGGGCAACGTCCGCGAGCTTGAAAACGCGGTCTACGAAGCGATGGTCCTGACCGAAAAACCCACGTTAACCGAATCCGACCTGCCGGCGCGGATCAAAGGAGATCCGGCTGCGGCCAGGATCGTTGACACCTTGAAGGGCGTCGCCCAATCGGCGGCCGGAACGGCTGAGAAAGCCCTGATCGAAAAAGCCCTCCGGGAAGCGGGCGGGAACCGGACCGAAGCGGCCAAAGCCCTGGGCATCAGCCGAAAAACCCTGTTCAATAAAATGAAGGCGTTCCGGATGGACGGCTGAAGCAAACCGCCGATCCCGCCTCGAATTCTTATTCTGCATTATTCATAAAGATTTTCATGATATTAATATTTTGTTTAAAATAATAAGATGAAAAAATTTGAGTTTTTACCCTTCGGGCGAGCCGACATGGCCGCATCGGCTTCGTGGCAAAGGGTTCGCAGTCCTATGCCTCGTGTCAACGAGAATTAGGACTGCTTCACCCTCCGCGCCTCGCATCTGTGGCCATCTCGACTCGTGACTCATGCAGGTTATCTGATATCCGTCGCCACGATTCCGGCCAGGCCTTTTTCGGTCAGCATTTTGTTGAAGGCCGGCAATTCGACCGAAACCAGTTTGGCGAACAGTGCCTTCTGGGTTTCCAGGGCTTGCTTGAGGACGGCGTAGACCTCGCCCTGCTGTTTGTTCGGGGAGAAGTCGGCGCCATCGGCTACGTCGCCCGACAGGACCGAGAGCTTCTCATAAATCTTCTGCGGGTCGCGGAAAGACTTGGTGTCCCCCTCGGCGATAGTCGGCTGCAGCAACCCGTCCTCCACAGCCTGCATTCGGGCCAGCAGGTCGCGGGCCGCCGCCGTGACCGAAGCGTCCTTCCCGGCGATCGCCTCGCGGAGGTCGACGAGCTGCTTCTTCATCATCTCCAGCCGGCTGATCATGTCGGAGGCGGCATTGAGGTCCGCCCGAATATTCAGCAAGAGAGCGACCTGGGCCTCGATATCGGCCGTCGTCCCTTCCGAGCGGGGATCTTTCCGGACTTCGAGCTTTTCCGTGAACTCCCGGCCGTCAACGGTCATTTTCACCGTGTATGTTCCCGGAGCGACGGGGAAGCCCTGGAATCCGGCCTGCGTTCCCCAGCTTTGGACGGGATACCAACCCTCCCGTTCCCATTGCGTATGGTACCGGGCCTCTTCCACAACCCGGGGATTTCCGGCCGGTTTGGTTCGAAGACGGGCGCTTCGGGCGCCGGGATACCGAAGGTTCCAATTCACCCGATTGATTCCGGCCCGCCGCGGACCGGGAATCTGGACGATCTCGTCGCCCTTCCCGTCCAGGATGGAGATCCGGATCGGGCCGTTGGGCGGCGTCTTTAAGTAGTAGTTGAGGGTCGCCCGCATCGATCCCTGGGCTCCCCCGGCCACGGAATGGAGCCGATAAGCCGGCCTCGGGGAGAACAAATGGACGGGCGAGGCCAGAACCTCATCGGTCAGCTGTTGAAGGGGGGTGATGTCGTCCATGATCCAGAAGCCCCGGCCGTAGGTCCCGACGACCAGGTCGTTGAAGTGGGGTTGGACGACCAGGTGATGGACGGGGGCATGGGGCAGATTGTTTTGAAGAGGCATCCAGTCGCGGCCGTCGTTCAGGCTGGCGTAGATGGCGTTTTCGGTCCCGAGGTAGAGGAGGCCTTTCCGGACCGGGTCCTCGTGCACCCAGTGACAATAGGAAAAGACCGACTTGGGAATGCTTCCGCCCAGAAACGTCCAGGTCCGGCCGTAATCGGCGGTTTTGTAGACGAAGGGATCCCGGTTGTTGACCTGGTGAAAATCGACGGTGACGTAACAGGTCCCGGCCGCATGCCGGGACGGTTCGACATTACTGACCGTTCCCAGGGCGGGAAGACCAGGGATATTTTTCGTGACGTCGGTCCAGGTTTTTCCGTCGTCCCGGGTCACCTGAATGAGGCCGTCGTTTGTCCCGGCCCAGATCAAACCTTTCTCCAGGGAGGATTCGGCGAGGGTAAAGACCACGCAGCCGTATTCGACCGCCAGATTGTCCAGGGTCAGCCCGCCCGAAGGTCCCTGGAGCTTGGGATCATTGGTTGTCAGGTCGGGGCTGATGATTTCCCAGCTCCGGCCGGCGTCCCGAGTCCGATGAACGTACTGGCTTCCGACATAGACCGTGTTGTGATCGTGGGGGGAAATGGCGATCGGAAAGGTCCAATTGAACCGGAACTTGAAAGCGGCCGCATGCGAACCGTAAAGCGATTCGGGCCAGGGCTTGACCGAAACGATGTGGCCGGTCCGGTAGTCGACCCGCTGGAGGTCGGCATTATAGCTTCCGCCCCAGACGATGTTGGGATCCACCGGATCAGGGACGACAAAACCGCATTCCCCGCCGGCCGTCGACTGCCAGGATCCCGAAATGGGCGCGGCCCAGCCGGTCGACGGGCCCCCCGTGCTCGCCCCTTTATGGGCGAATCCGTCCTGCATCCCGCCGTAAACGTAATACGGGATTTGATTGTCGACGGCGACGTGGTACATCTGGGCGATCGGAAGCTCGATCCGCCGCCAGGTTCGGCCCCGGTTGAGGGTGATCGCTCCGCCGCCGTCGTCGGTGAGCAGGAAACGGTTCGGATCCTTGGGGTCGGCCCAGAGATCGTGGGTATCCCCGCTCCAGTCCACGACATCGGCGTCGTATCCGCCGTCGAGCGTCCGGCTGATGCTGTTGGCGGCGAAATAGACTTCATCCTCGTCTCCCGGATTGACCAGAATGCGGGAGGCATAATGCGGACGCTCGTTGAGGAGACGATTGCTGCTGGCCAGCCGCCAGGTTTCTCCGGCATCATCGGACCGCCAGAGGACGCCCCGGTTGGGCGAGCCGGTTTCCATCAGGGCGTAGACAACATTCGGATTGCTGTAGGAAACCGCCAATCCGACCTTGCCGATCGGCGGTTCCGGAAGCCCGCGGCCGGTCAGGCGTTTCCACGTGTCGCCGCCGTCGGTCGACTTCCAGATTCCGCCGTTCGGGCCGCCGCTCGTCCGGCCCCAGGTCCGGATGACGATCGGCCACATCCCGGCAAACAGGATCCGGGGATTCTTCATGTCCATGGCGATCTCGAAGCAACCGGTGTTCTCGTCGGCAAAGAGGACCTGCTCCCAGGTCTTGCCGCCGTCCCTGGTCCGGTAAACGCCCCGCTCCTTTTGCGGCCCATAGCAGTGTCCCATCGCCGCGACGAACACCCGCTCCGGATCTCGGGGATCGATGGCCACCCGGCCGATGCGCCCGGATTTCTCCAGGCCCATATGCGTCCAGGTCCGGCCGGCGTCGGTTGACTTATACACCCCATTGCCGATGGAGACGTTGCTTCGGATGAAGGCCTCCCCCGTCCCCGCCCAGACGACATTCGGGTCGGACCAGGCCACGGCCAGAGCTCCGATGGACTGGACGGGTTGGTCGTCGAAAATCGGATCCCAGGTCGTCCCGCCGTCGGAGGATTTGAAAACGCCGCCGGACGAAGCGCCGAGGTAATACGTCAGCGGATCGCCGGGAACGCCGGTAATCGCCGCCGCCCGATTGCCCGGAGGCCCGATATACCGGTACCGAAGACTGCTCCAGATTTCCGGGGAAAGACCCTGAGCAAACAACGGCAGAAACGCGGCCGAAATCAGGATGACCAGAGCCGCCGCGGCGGGAATGGAATAACGGGAACGCAAAACGAGCTTCATCTCCGTCCTCCTCTTCGAGTCGAACAGTCGAACATGGACGGGGCTATTATATTTAAAAAGGCTTGGAGATTGAATTTTTTTCAGGGAGCGGTCATAGTATAGGCATGCTCCATCGAACGAATCGCTCGTTCGAGCCCGGCCGGATCCAAGTCGCCGGCTTGATCTTTCTCGCTTTCGTCCTGCTCCCGTCTCCCTCCCCGGCAGCGGACGCAAATCTCCGTTTCACCAGGTTCAACCTGGAGGACGGTCTGTCTCAAAGCGCAATCCGGGATATCGTCCAGGATAAAGCGGGATTCCTCTGGTTCGGAACCGAGGACGGCCTCAACCGGTATGACGGATTCACCTTCAAGAACTACCGCCAGAACAGGGATGATCCCGACAGTCTGAGCAGCGGCAACATCAATTCCCTCTGGGCCGACCGCGAGGGAGGCCTCTGGATCGGAACCCGGGGCGGCGGGGTGAACCGGTTTGATCCCTGGACCGAAAAGTTCACCCGGTATGTTTCCCGGCCCGGGGATCCGGCCGGCTTGAGCAGCGACGACGTCACGGCCGTCATGGAGGACGGCCGCGGTCGAATTTGGGTTGGAACCCAGGAGGGGCTGAACCGTCTCGACCCGAAAACCGGCCGCTGCGTCCGGTACCGGTCCGAGCCGGGAAATCCCGGGAGCTTGAGCGACAACTTCATCACGGCCCTGGCCGAGGACCGGAGCGGCCGCCTCTGGGTCGGGACAAGAAACGGCGGCGTGAATGCCTTCGATCCCGAAACGGGCCGGTTTCTCCGTGTTCCCGTACTCGCGGGAGGATCAAAGTACGATTCAATCGTCATGCTCGATCCCGGCCTCGGAGGAAACGTCTGGGCCGGGACGGCCGGAGGCATCCTGCTTGTCGACACGGAGAACAGGACCGCCCGGCCTTATCCGCCCGCTCCCCTGCCCTTCACCCCGGCGGCGAGCGGTACCGCCGGCTGGCGGGTTTCCGAGGATTCGCAGGGGATTCTCTGGATCGGAACTCTGGGCGACGGTCTCTACCGGTACGACCCGAAGACGGCCGGTTTCTCCCGCTATCGAACCGATCCGCTGTCTTCCGCCTCGATCGGCAACAACTTCGTCTACCGCGCCTTTGAAGATTCAGGAGGCGTCCTCTGGATCGGGACCGAAAACGGTCTCAATAAGACCGACCTCAAGGCCAAGAAATTCCGCCATTATGTCTCGGTTGCCTCGGATCCGTCGACCCTGAGCGATAACTACGTCAAGGCCTTCACCGAGGATGCCCGGGGGACGATTTGGATCGGAACACTGCAGGGCGGATTGAACGCCTTCAACCCGAAGGAGGAAACCTTTGTCCGCTTCCGGCGCATCCCGGGCGTTCCCGGAACGTTGAGCGGCAACCGGATCACAGCTCTCCATTCCGGTCCGACGGGTACAATCTGGGTCGGGATCTATGGCACCGGAGTCGACAGGTATGATTCCGCCACGCGGTCGTTCCGGAGGGCGAGAATCGCCTCTTTGCCGACCTCCGGCATCAATGACCCGAGAGTCATGGCCGTCATGGAAGACCGGGCGGGTATGGTCTGGGTGGGGACCCAGACGGGATTGCACCGGTACGACCCTCGGACGGAGAGATCGAAAGCTTTTCGGGCCCGGCCGGACGACCCTTCCGGTTTCAGCTATGAATATGTCTACGCGCTCTTCGAGGACCGGGAGGGACGGCTCTGGATCGGGACGGGCGGCGGGGGATTTTTCCGATTCATCCCGGAAAACGAGACCTTCGCCCGATATCAATACAAGGCCGAGGATCCGGGTTCCTTGAGCGATAATTTCGTCAGTTGTTTTCATCAGGACAGGGAGGGCCTCCTCTGGATCGGGACGGCCGGAGGCGGCTTCAACCGCTTCGATCCGCGCACGGGCGAAATCCGGCGGTTCACGGATGGCGACGGACTGCCCAATAACGCCGTTTACGGGATATGCGGCGACGCCGAGGGGTATCTCTGGATCAGCACGAACAAGGGCCTGTCGCGTTTCGACCCGAAAACAGGGTCGTTCAGAAACTACGATGTTACCGACGGACTTCAGAGCAACGAATTCAACGGCGCCGCGGCGTTTCTGAGCCGGGACGGCGACATGTATTTCGGCGGGATCAACGGCTTCAACCGCTTCCGGCCCGAGGACATCGTCGACAATTCCTTCGCCCCTCCCGTCGTTCTCACCGATTTCCAGATTCTCAGCCGGTCGCTGTTCGCCGGCGTCGGCGGAGAACGCAACGCGGAAATGAGGGCGGCCCTGGCCGAAAACCGTCCTCTCGAACTGTCCTACCGCGACCGGGTGATCGACCTGGAATTCGCGGCCCTGCATTTCGCCTCGCCCGGAAAGATCCGCTACCGATACAAGATGGACGGGTTCGACCCGGACTGGAGTCCGGCCGGAGCCCGGCGGCTCGCGACATACACGAACCTCCCCGGCGGCCAATACGTCTTCCGGGTTCGGGCGACCAACAACGACGCCGTCTGGAGCAACCGGGAGCTGGCTTTATCCCTCCGCATCTCGCCGCCGTTTTGGAAAACCGGGTGGTTCCGCGGCCTGGCCCTGGCCGCCGCGATTTTTCTCGTTTTCACTTATGTCCGGATCCACACGGCCCGCATCCGGAAACAGAACGTCGTCCTGGAACGGCGGGTCGAGGAGAGGACCGAAAAGCTGAAAGCCGCCAACGAGCTCCTGGAGCGGGAAATCGGCGAGCGAACCCGGGCCCAAACGGACCTTCAGGCTTCGCTCAAGCAAAAGGACATTCTCCTTCGCGAGATCCATCATCGGGTGAAAAACAATATGCAGGTCGTCTCCTCGTTTCTCAACATTCAGGCCCGGTCGGTTCAGGATCCCGGCGTCCGGGATATTTTCCTGAAGACGCAAGACCGCGTCCGGATGATGGGGCTGATCCACGAAAACCTCTATCGATCGAAGGACTTGTCCGGAATCGAGGCCGCTTCCTTTCTCAAAGAGACGATCGATCACCTGGCCTCTTACATCGTCGACCCGGCCCGCGTCTCCCTCCGGTCCGAAATCGGGAGCGTCAGCCTGGACATCGACACGGCGATTCCCTGCGGGCTGATCGTCAACGAGTTGGTCACCAATTCCCTGAAGTACGCTTTCCCGCCGGATTTTCTCCAGGCGCGGGGAGAATCATTCCTGGGAAAGATCGTTGTCCGGTTGCAGCCGGCGGAGGCGGGCGGATATGTCCTTGCCGTTCGGGACAACGGGATCGGAATCCCCCCCGGACTCGAAGCGGGGAAAGCCGGTTCGCTCGGTCTTCAACTGGTCCGGGGACTGGTCGGCCAGATCCAGGGAACGCTCGAAGTCGACCGCGCCGGCGGAACCATCGTGACGATCCGCTTCGGCCACTGACCTTCGTCCAGCCCCGCCTCGCGGGGCCGGCGGAGAGAAGAAGCACGGCGGGAGCGAAGGCCGTCAGCAGAACGAGGCGGATGACAAACGGAATGCGCTTCCAGGGAGATGTTGCCCCTGTACGTCTTCCCACTTGACACGAACCGGTTCGACCGGCAAACGCAAACGGCGAATTATGGCGTTCGATCCCGGCCGGGCGGGGATATCCTCCGAATAACCGACGCCAGCAACGGAGCGCCGGCGAGAAGGAAGAATCCGCCCAGGGCGATAAAGGCCGCACCCAGGGAAATCGCGTCGGCCAGCCGGCCGAAAAGCGGCGAGACCACGACGAACGTCAGGCTGCCGGCCATACTCGCCAGCGAGAGGACCGTCGCCCGAACGTCGGAGCCGACGGCCAGATTCAGCCGCTCGAGAAGAACCGGGTAGACCAGGTTCCAGAGAAAGGCATTGGCCGGGATCAGGGGAAGAAGCCATAGGCCGGGGACGGCGCCGAACAGGAAAAAGAACACCGGGCTCAGCAGGGCCGAAAGAAGGATGACGCGTGTTCCGAACCGCTCGCTGATCCCGTGGGAGACGAATCCGCCCAGGGCGCCGGCCAGCTGGTAGACGGCGAAGAGGATTCCGAACCAGCCCACGCCGATCCCCTGTTCCCGGTAAAAAAGAAAGTAGGCCCAGAGCCCGGTCAACTGGCAGGCTGTGAGCAGCCCGCAGAAAATCACCACCGGGCGGATGTCGGGCCGGCGCAGGCAGAAACGGCAAATCTCCAGGATGTCCCGCAACGGGTGGGGCGAACATCTCTTCTCCCGCTCGGGCTCGACAAGCCCCGCGGCCAAGGGCAGCAGTGGGAGGGCGGTGGCGATGTTGACCAGGAACGGCAGGCGGAGAAACGCGGCGGCCAGAAGACCTCCGGCCACGGAGGATGCGGCCGAGCCGGTCCGGGCCAGGGTCGCCGCCCGGCCCTCGAAGCGCTTGTATTCCATCTCCCGTCCGAGCTGGCGAAGACTGTCGAACAGCAGGGCCGAATCGCATCCCGTGCGCATCCCGGCGCTCACGGCCAGGGCCAGCTCGGCCAGGATGAAAGCGGCAAAGCTCCGCCCCGCAGCATAGACGGCCAGGCCGATGGGAAAAAAGACGACACCGATGATGAGGGTGCGCCGGCGGCCTACGACGTCGGCCAGATAGCCCGAGGGCACTTCGAGGAGAAGGACGGCCAGATGGAAGACCGCCTGGACGGTGAAGATCTGACCGGCGCTCAGGCCATTGGCCGTGTAATACAGGACCAGGACCGGGGCGATGAGATAGAACTCCCCCAGAAATTTCAGGCTGTAAAGCCGCCCGAAATTGCGGCTGATTTTTCCGGCGGATTCTTTCATTTTTGTTTTTTCCCAAAAAACGCCCCCCATCATAGCCCATCAAGCGGAGAAATCCAAAGGCGGGGAAACCGATTATTTTTTCGGCAAACCTTGATAATTTCTGATTTTGAAGCGTCGTGCGAATTCCAATCCTTGGTCTTCATCGACATCATAGCTGTAGACATATCCCCGATCAATCGCCCGGGTGTTGGGGGGAAGGTTCGCTCGAAAGAGGAAAACGCCGGTTGGGCTGAAGACGTCGCATTGCATTTCAGCCGTGGCAACCGGCCCGAATCCACGCTTCGTGGCCGTGTTCATGTTTTTCTGGACGTAGATCCGGCCGTCGGAATCGGTCAGAATCCCGTAAAAATAAGGTTTCAGCTTTGGAAGGGGGATTCTTTTGAACTCGGCCTTCTCCGCGGCCGTGAAGTCCGGCCGATTTTCCTCCTTGCGGATCACCAGCGTTTTCCGGTCGTCCTGTCCGATGACGACGAGCTCATAGTCCCGAGAATAGCCATAGACGAGCGCGTCTCCCGGGAGCGGCGCCGCATGGAGCTCCAACTCGTAGCCCGTCGAAGCGGACAAAACTCCACCCTCCATTTTTTCCATATAGAGCGTATATGGGAATCGGGCTAAAACGGCCTTTCTTTTCCCGTCCTCCGAGATCCGGCTGAGAACATCTTCGGGATTCAGGGAATCATCCTGTCTCGCGACTCCGATTATTGTGAATCCGCCGTCCGCATCGGGAAAATAATTCTTGAAACCTCCCTCGGGCGTGACCGACCGGAGATATGTCCCCTGAGAATCGAAGAGATTGATGCGCCGGGACCGGTCCATCACATGAATCAGGCCCTTCGGGCCGCCGATCCGAATGAACTTGGGATATTCGAACTCGCCCGGCCCCTGACCCGGCCGGCCGATCGTTCGGAGATATTCGCCTCGGGGATTAAAGACTTGAACGCGGCCGTTGCTGTAATCGTCAACGTAGATATTCCCCTGCGCGTCGGCGGCGATATCGCGGATGCGATAAAACAGGGCTTGAGCGTCGCCTTCCTTCCCGATGCGAAGGTCTTCGACGATGTCGAGCCGGATATCGTCATAAAGCGGCTCTTGGAGATTGGACACGACGCGAACGCCGGCCTCCGTGAGGATCTTTCCCTTCCAGCCGGCGTTCTGGGCCGAGACGGAAGAGAGAGGCGACAAGCCGAATACCAAAAACATGATCCCAAGGAGAAAACTCCTCAGTCTATACGCCGTTTTCATGTTCCCCTCCCCGCTGAAAGTAATCCGGAGCCCTCGGGATGTCAAGAACGGACGAATTTTGAAGTGAGGCTTTACTCCCCGATCTGACCGTTATACACTCCCCGATCGATCGATTAACCCCTGTCGATGTGCGACACATATCCGGTTAGTCAGAAGGCCAATGAGAAAAAAAAATCTCGATGTTTCAAGGTCACTTAACACGTGCGGCAGGCAGACGATCAAAGAAAAATTCGTCCGGGCCGCCGGATTCGATAATGCCCGGGAGCGCCAGCTGCGCCGATTGAAAAGCGAATATCCGATAGGGACGAGAGAACAACGTCCAGCCGGACGCGAAGCGCTTCATGCACGCTGAAATCTCTTCACCGAAGACCTGACCCACGGTCGAAGTATCGGGCCTCTCACCGTCCGGAACCCGTTCGCGGAAAGAGGCGCCTGACCGGTTGCCTACCGCTCGTCGGCCGCAGGCAGCGGCCGACCCTCGGCCTCGCAAATTTTTCTCAGCCGTCCGAGACTCCGCTCGTCGGAATAATCGTAGAACTCGCCGTACGGGCGTTCGAGGCAGGCCAGGACCTCGGGCGTTTGCGGATCCAAACCCGGTTCTCCGTCGATCGAAAGCCGCATTCCGGCCAGCTTCAAGGTCATAAAGCCCCGGACCAGAACCGGCGTGACCCGGAGCTTCGGCAGGCCGTGAGTGAGGATCTCGTCCCGAAGGCGGCGGAGCTGCCGCTCATCGACGGCATCCATCAAGGCCAGGTATTTCTGATGAAGAACCCACTCGTTGATCAATCGAACAATTTCATCCGACCCGAAGGCCCGCCAGAAAGCCCCGGACCACTCCGGGCGGACAAGTCCTCCGAGAACAAAGGCCCCGGCTTCATAACCCGAAATCCCCCGCTCGCGGCAGAGGGACAAGGCCGACCGCAGCATCCGGATCTGGCGATTGGGCGTCAGCCTTTCGAAGGCGGCCAGATTGACGAGGTGCGTCCCGAGGGTGGCTTCGAGCAGCCGGTCGACCAGCCGGGATTCGTTCAAATCGAAGCTCCGGTTGATGAACTCCCCCGCCCGCGAACTCTGCCTGAGCCGGCCGTAGCGGAGAGCATGGCCCAGCTCCTGGAGACTGCCGAAATCGGCCGCTCCGACCTTTTCCATCAGGGCCCGGTAAGCGGCATAATCCCGGGCCAGCTGCTCAAACCGCGGGCGCTCCGCCGGGGTGAGATCGACATGTTCCCCGGCCATGAACCGCAGAAGCCGGGCCGGGGCATAGACCGCCTTCCCGAGAAACAGGCTGCGCCACCGGCTGGAAATCGTGATCCAATCTCCTTCCCGGACGATCCCTCCGTCCCGGTTGATCATTTCCCGTTTCTCCGGATCGATCCGGATGCCGTCGCTTTCCAGATTGAGCAGCGACGGGATCCCGAGATTTTGAGCGGCGGTCACGACATGGATCGCCGCCGGGCTGAGACTGCAGATGCCGCTGACGACCGGCAGGTCGACCGCGTCCTGGGGAGAGAACCGCTCCTTGGCCAGAATCACGTTTTCCCGCGGATGCTCGGCCTTGGCCTGGCGGATCTTCTCGGCCGAGAAATAAATCCGTCCCGACACGGCGGCCCGGGGAAGTACGGAAAGCCCGTGGGCGAAGCGCGGCAGGACCTGGAGCGACTTCGGATCGATGGCGTCCGATTCGATTTGCCGGACATGATAGGGCTTGATCAGCTCCCGGACCCGGTCGGCCCCGATCCGCCCGGACCGGTGGAGATCCATGACCGCCGTCAGCATGCCCGCTCCGGCCAATTCGGCCGCGTTGACCTGGAGAGTGGTGAACGTGCCGTGAACGCCGGTGAACTCGACGATGACCGGGCCCTGGAAAATTTCCTCGAGCTGGCCGAGCCGGTCCCAGAAGTGATAAATGGCCGGAAATTCCTCGCGGGTCTCTTCCCGCTCGAAGAACGTCTCTTCTTCGGGCTGAAGCCGGCCGGTCATCAAATCCTCTCCAAAGACCTTCCGGGCATACTGGACGAATACGCCCTTGCCCCGCCGCGGATGACGGCTGTACAAAACCCCCGGATAGGAGCTGTCGTCCATGACCGTGCAGACCATCCGCTGGAGGATCAAGGCCGGAACGTAGGTTTCCTTCGTCATGAAGTTGCGCAGGGCGTCCAGGCGCTCCTCGTAGTAGGCGTACGCTTGTCGCTGAAAAAAGTCGAGCTGGGCGACGGCCGAGTCGAGGAGCTCCGGAGCCCGGCGGGCGATGAGGCCCTCGATCGTCTCGCAAAGCTCCAGAGTCCGGGCCGGAGTCATGAACGGGACGATGTCCTTTTCGACGGCGGCGAACGCCTCGGGATCGAGGGCCTCGAGGATCGTCTTGCGATTGCTGAGCCGGATCAGGCCGGCCGCTTCCGTCCCGTACCGCTTCGGGAGCCCCTCGAACACGGACGGGATCAACCCGACGTTGAGGTATGTCGGCATGAATCCCGGCAGGTACTCGGGCAAGGCCGACCGGACGGCGATCAGCAGCGGGTCCTCGGGATTCTCCAGCTTCCGGCCGGTCAGGATTTCCAGGTCATGGACGGCGTCGAGCAGAGGCCGCATCCGCTCCTCCGGCCCGAGGCGGTAGGCCGCCGACGAGAGGAGGCAGAAATCCGCGGTCGACATCCCCCGCCGGGAGAGGTCGACGAGGATCCTCCCCTTCTGGCTGATGAGCGATTCCGGGTATTCCCCGCGGGCGGTATACGGAATCACCAGGTCGTTTTGAATGAGCGACGGCTCGGCAAACCGGGCCGCGATCGCGTTGTAGGTTTGATCGGTCCGCCGCCTCAGCTCGGCCCCCGCCGCGGCGTCTCCCCGCCGGGCCCGATGAATCAGGTCCAGGTATTCGAGGGCTTCGCCGGAGGCGACCCGGTCCAGAAACCGGACGTCGTAGTCGCGGACCCGGATCGTGATCCGCTCCCCGGACGCCGTCGTATAATCGATTTCCGGAGGCAAAGCTCCGGCCGGGGGCACGTTCCGGCCGCCATGAACGCGCCGCTCCAGGTTGGCATGGACGCCCCGGGCGCTGAGATACTCGGTCCGGACGACCGCGATCTGCCGGATGGTCCCGTTGCCGGCCGCCCCGCTCATCCGGCGGATCCGGCCGCGACAGGCAAGGCGATATGAAAGGCGATCCAGGATCCTTGTTCGCCCTCAGCCCATATCCGGCCGCTGTGCTTTTCGACGATTTTCTTGCAGAGATAGAGCCCCAAGCCCGAGCCCTTGACCCCCTCCGTACCCTTCTGTCTCAGCCGCTCGAATTTGCGGAAAAGGCGGTTTTTAATGTCCTCGGGCGAAATGCCGACACCTTCGTTACGGACGGTCAGGACGGCTTCGTTGCCGATCCGGGCGAGCGAAAGCTTCACCTCGGTTCCTTCCCGGCCGTACTTGATCGCGTTATTGATCAGGTTGCGGACGACGATCTTCAACAGCTGCGGATCCCCCAGCACGGCGGGATCGTCGCGGATTTCGGCCGCCACCTTCATCCGGCGGAGGTTGTCTCTGACCTCGGGGATGGCGATCGTCTCGGCGACCGCATCAGCGCCGATCCGCATCTCTTTCCGGAACGCGGCCAGGTCGTCGATTTCCATCTTGGACAGGTCGATATACGAGCGGATGACGTCCTCCAGATAGGCGCAGTTGCGAAGGATCGTCTCGATGATTTTCTGCTGGCCGGGCTCGAGCTTGCCGAAATAACCCCGATAAAGCGTTTCAGCCGTCGTCTGGACGGTCGCCAGCGGGCTTTTGAGCTCATGAGAAACGATGGCCAGAAGGTCGATCATCTTGGTCTCGGCGCTCGAGCGGGCCTTGATCGCATTACGGACAACGTCCTTGATTTCGTCGGGCGTGAACGGTTTCGGAATATAGTCGAAGGCCCCGTTTTTCAGGGCTTCCCGGGCGGTCTCGACATTGGCATATCCGGTGAAGATCACGACGATCACATCCGGCTGCTCCTTCCGCAGCGTCCGGAGCACGTCCATCCCCCCGATGCCGGGCATCTTCAGGTCGGTCACGACGACGTCGAAACTCTCGGCCCGGGCCCGGGCCAAGCCGTCCTCGCCGGACATGGCCGTTTCGATGGTCACGTCCTCCTTGGCAAAAACGCGCTTGCAGCTCCGGAGGACGATTTCCTCGTCGTCGATAAACAGCAGCTTTGCGGCCATGATCGCTCCCCTTCGTCCCGTCACTCAACGGGCAGTTTAATGATGAAAGTCGTTCCTTCGCCGACCGTGCTTTTGACGTCGATCGTTCCGTTGTGCCGACGGACGATGCCGTACACGGCCGGAAGTCCGAGGCCGGTTCCCTTGCCTTTCTCCTTCGTGGTGAAGAACGGCTCGAACAAGCGGGCCATATGGGCCGGTTTGATCCCGGAGCCCGTATCGGAAATTTCCAGGACGATGCGGCCGGCCGCCGGATCCAGGGCGGTCGAGATCGTCAGGCGGCCGCCCTTGGGCATGGCGTCGGCCGCGTTCACCGCCAGGTTGCTGACCACCTGCATGAGCTGGTGGACGTCGACCGGGACGCGCGGCAGACCCGGATCGTACCGCCGGACGATTTCAATATCCTGGAAATGGACGTTCTTTTCGAGAAGGGCCAGGGATTCATCGAGAACCGCATTGAGGTCGGCCATGGTCTTCTCGGGCTCGTTCTCCCGGGCGAAGTCGAGAACCCCCCGGACGATCTTGCGGCAGCGGAGCGTCTCGCTCTTGATGACCTCCAGGTCTTCGGCATAGGGGGTGCCATGGAGATCTTCCAAGAGCAGGCTGCTGTACGTCAACACGCCGGTCAGGGGATTATTGATCTCGTGGGCGATCCCCGAGGCCAGCCGTCCGATCGAGGCCAGTTTTTCCGACTTCAGGATGGTTCGTTCGGTCATGTCCTGGAGCCGGCGGTCGCGCTCCTCGATCGCCTCGGCCATGACGTTGAAGCCTTTGGCGATTTTCCTGGTGTCGTCGTCGTCCTTGCTCAGGACTTCGATCCGGTGGTAGTTGCCCTCGGCCAGGTCCTGAGTCGCGGCGATGATCCGCTGGACCGGTTTGGTCCAGAGCCCGATCAAGTACGCCGAAAGGAACAGGGCGATGAGAATCGTCAGGCCGATCACCAGGAGGAACAGCAGGGTCGTGTTCCGGAGAACGGCATCGAACTTGTCCTTGAGAACCCCGGCATAAAGCAGGCCGATGGCCTGGCCGTCGATGTCCCGCAGGGGCGCGTATCCGGAGATGTACCACCGGTCGACGACGAAGGCCTGGCCAAACCACGTCTGTCCTTCCTCATACACATTCCGGAAAACGTCGGCCGAAACCAGCGTCCCGATGGCCCGCTGTCCGGTCGCGTCCTGGATCGTCGTGGCGACCCGGACATCGCCCAGAAAGATCGTCGAAGCTCCGACTTCCCGGCCGTCGTTTCGCTCTTCCTTGAACAGAAGCCGCCGGAACCGGTCGATGAATCCGTCATTGTTGTTGAGCAGGACCGCGGCGTAAAGGACGCCGACCATCCGTCCCTCTTCCATGATCGGCGACGCGGCCTTGAGGACCAGGGCCCGGTCCTCCACATGGGATTCGCGCGGCCTGGCCAGCGGCGTCGGGACGACTTTGATCGGGGTCCGGGCGGCCAGGTCCTTTCCCTCGTTGCGGATGTTTTCCGGGCCGAGCACGCCCGTCCCGGCGGCCGGCTTGCGGTTGCGCAGAACCCACTGGATGTGGCGGTAATGGGCGACGCTGTCGCCCCAGGCGTCGAAGTTGTTGGCCCGGACGAGCACCGTTCCGTCGGGCTTGACCACGTTGACGATGTCGAAGCCGAACTCGGCCTTGATCTGAGCCAGCTTGCTCCGGAGATAATTCCGGTCCTCGGCGATGGTCGCCCCGACGATCTCGAATGTCTTGGAGAGGTATTGGACGATCTCGGACCGCTTCTGAACCTCTTCATTGTAGAGCTCGGTCGTCGCGGCCAGGGAGTTGCGGACGGTTTCGGTCGCCTCGCGAACAAAGTTCTTATTAATGATGTTGAAGCCGATGAAGAGCGAGAGCGAGCCCATCACGGCGACGATCAGCAGCATGCTGACGACGAGTTTGAACCGGATATTGGAAGGAAAGAAACGGGACGGCATAGACGGGGGCTCAGCCGATGAGTCCGCGGACCTTGCCCAGCAGCTCGTCCAGGTCGACGGGCTTCGTCAGAAATTCCTCGACGCCGGGAAGAAAGTTGTCGCCCGGATCGAGCGAGAACCGGGAATTCGTCACCTGGCCGATGGCCGTCAGGATGACGATCGGGACATTCCGGACGTCCCGGTACCGGGACGTCGGACGGGAATTGCGGATCTGACCGGCCGCCTCGAAACCGGCCGTGTCCGTTTCCATCATCACGTCCAGGAGGACGAGGTCCGGACGGAAGGCCAGCAGGGTTTTGAGCCCCTCGGCCGCGCTTCCGGCCGAAGCCGTCTCATAGCCGTTGGACCGGAGAACCTGGGCCAGGCTTTCGACCAGATCCCGGTCGTCATCGATGATGAGGATTTTTTTGGCCATGTTCGATCCCTCAATCCTTGATCAGCTTGTAGATGACGTTCCGCTCTTCCCAGGCTTTGTTCCTGAGATACGCGTCGATCGGGAACTCGACCTGCTTGAGCTCGACCGGAGCCGATTTCTGGGGGACGAGGCCGAGAGCCAGGGCCACCCCGTAGATGATCGCCTCGGGCCGCGGGGGACAACCGGGAATGAGATAATCGACCGGGATGGCCGTCGCTCCGCCGCCGCAGACGTTGTACGTGTCGAACCAGCAGCCGCCGCCGGCGGCGCAGGACCCGATGCCGAACACGAGTTTCGGGGCCGGCATGGCCTCGTAGGCCCGCTTGACCAGGGGCAGGGTCGGCCGGGTGACCGCTCCCGAGAGAAGCATGACGTCGGCCTGGCGGGGCGAGCCGACAAGCTTGAGGCCGAAGCGCTCGACGTCGTAGTACGGCGTCAGGACGTTCAGGATCTCGATGTCGCAGCCGTTGCAGGCTCCGCTGTTGCAGTGATAGATCCACAAGGATTTCGGAAAAGCTTTCGCCGCCGCCTTGGCCAGAATACCGGGCATGTCAACCTCCGATTCGCTCGGGGCGGCGAACCGCCTCCGTCTCGTCCAGCGCCGCGGGTTCCATCCGGTCCGTCGTCCGTCGGAGGACGGTCCGGGTTTCGATGTTGTCGTACCGGTAACCGCGAAGGTCGAGCTTGTCGATCGCGTTTTTTATCTCCATGTCGAAGCACCGGCCGCAGCGGTTGCAAGTCAGCATGAACAGCTCCAGGGTCTGGCTGACGTCCTCCCGCCGGGGCGCGGCCAGCTCGAATTCGGGCGACATCGTAATCGCTTTCTCCGGACAGAGCTCGGCGCAGCGGCCGCAGTACGTGCAACGGGTGCCGTCATAAACAAGAACCCGGATCTCCTGGCACAGGTCGCGCAGGAGGATCGTCCGGGCCGGGCAGCGGTTGGCGCATCCGCCGCAACCGATGCACTTGGTGTGGTCCCAGACCGGCTGGCCGCGGAACTGCCCGGGCACCGGCCGCTTCTCGAACGGGTACTTCAGGGTGACCGTCCCCGGCTTGAGGGCCAGGGCGATTTGTTTAATCTTGCTTGTCAGCCACATGGCAGGCCTCACTCAATACCCGAACGTCCCGAGCCCGACGGCCGCCAGGGCGGCGGCGATCAGGACGGCGTAGTACCGGACGGCCTGATCAATTCTCATCCGCGGATTGGTCGCCCCGACCAGGCCGATCAGGAGAAAAACGACGAACATGGCCGCCAGCTGGATGAGCAGGTCGAGCGGATAGATGCCCGTTTGAAGAAACGGCAGAAAGACCGAGACGAACAACCAGGCGTAGAACATCTGTTTGAGCATCATCGCGTATTTGAAAAGAGCGTAGTTACCGCCCGAGTACTCGATGAACGGACCCTCCAGAAGCTCCACTTCCGCTTCGGCGATGTCGAACGGCTGGCGGGCGACGAAAGCCTGAAGGGCCAGAAGGTAGACGACCAGCATCAGAACCGTCGAGAGACCGTATGACGCGCCGGCCGCCGCCGGCATGGCCGCGGCCAGGCCGAGGGAGTTGATTTTCACCGCGCCCAGAATCAGAGTCATGGCCAGAATGGGTTCGACCATGATCATGGTCGCCATTTCCCGGCCGGCTCCGATAAGGCCGAAGGTGTTGCGCCCGGCCAGAGCGCCGAACAGCACCGCCGCACCGGCGAGCGTCAACAGGTAGATAACCAGGACGGCGTTCATCCGCCCGGCCAGGGCGTTGATTTTCCCGCCGAAGGGAATGACCGCCGCAACGGCTAAAACTGAACCAAAGGCCAGCAGCGGGGCGAATCGAAATGGCCAGGTCCCGGCCGAATCCAGCCGTTCCTTTCCCAGGAGCTTGAGCAGGTCGAAGTAGGGCTGGCGGAGCGGCGGGCCCTGCCGGGACTGGATCTTCGCCGTCAGTTTCCGCAAAACACCCTCAAAAAGCGGCGCCAGGGCCAGAAACAAGACGATATTGAGGACGGGCGCCAGATAGCTCATGACCGGCTCCTCGAAAGACGGTCCATCTCGTTTTTTGTCCAGATCCGGCTTCGACCGGTCCGAGGATCGACGACCGCCACCCGGTCGGTGCAGGAAAAGCAGGGATCGATGCTGCCCAGGATGATCGGGAAATCCGCGAATTGGTTGTCGAGCAGCATCCGGGGAATGCCCTGAAGGTTGTGATACGTCGGAGCCCGAACCCTCCATCGCTCCGGCCGGTTTTCTTCGCCCGTCAGGACGTAGTGGAAGGATTCGCCGCGCGGCGCTTCGACCATGGTCCATCCGACCCGGAACGCCGGAAGCGCCTCGTCCGCCTCGACCAGGGTCGGGCCGGGGGGCATGGCCCCGAGCGCCTGGCGGATGATCTTGATGGATTCGAAGAGCTCGGCCAATCGGACGATGATCGTTCCCCAGACATCGCCGTCGGAGACAACCGGGACATCGAAGGAAATTTCATCATAGGCGGCATAGGGGAAGTCGCGGCGGGCGTCGATGTCCACCCCTCGGCCCCGAGCCACGGGACCGAGCAGGCTCCAGTGGACGACCTCATCAGTCGGAACTTTTCCCACACCCCGGGTGCGGGCATGGATCGAGGAGTCTCCGGCCACGGCCTTATGGAACGCCGTGATCTCGGTCTCGAGATTTTTCAGGACAGAGAGAGTCTCCTCTTTGAGTTCGGGAGAGATATCGCGGCGAACGCCGCCGACGATCACCATGCCGTAGGTCTTGCGATTCCCGGTCAATTTCTCCGACAGCCACATGATCTGTTCCCGGATCCGCCAGGCATGCATGAAGACCGTGTCATAGCCGATGAGATGCCCGGCCACGCCGATGAGAAGCAGGTGGGAGTGGAGGCGCTCCAACTCCAGGCAGATGACCCGAATGAATTCCGCCCGGCGGCTGATTTTCAGACCGACGGCCAGTTCGACCGCCTGGCAATACGCCACGGAGTGGACCGATCCGCAAATCCCGCAGATCCGTTCGGCGATGAAGGGGACTTCGTTATAGCCGACCTGGGTTTGACAGAGCTTCTCGATCCCCCGGTGAGCCATGAAGCCGCGGTAATCG
The DNA here is from genome assembly GCA_964411395.1 of uncultured Eubacteriales bacterium. Classification (GTDB taxonomy): domain Bacteria; phylum Acidobacteriota; class Aminicenantia; order Aminicenantales; family UBA4085; genus JAAZPG01. The sequence goes on from CAYPKX010000013.1 coordinate 25,893, forward strand.
CAGCCCTTGATCGTCTCGCCGTCGACAAAAACGGCGAAATGAGCCGGCTCATGAAGGGTGGAGTGAAACGGGCCGACGGGTACGCACGTCGTTCCCGGCGGAGCGTCATCCAGCTGGTAGGCAACATCGGCGGTCGAGGGCGGGACGAGATTGTACGGAACGTCTTTCCTCAGGGGATGGATTCCGTCGGGCCAGTCGTCGGCGGTGATGAGCTTTTTCGGCTTGGGGTGTCCGGGGAAGGACAATCCCAGAAGGTCGCGGTATTCGCGCTCCGTCCAGCCGGCGGCCGGAATGTCGGGCGTGATCGAGTCGAACGCCGGTTGACCGGCCGGAGCCGAGGCGCGAAGACCCAGGGAAAACCCGGGCCGGTCGAAGGCGAAGAAATGAATCAGGCCGAAGGTTCCCGAGCGGTCGCGATCGTCGGATCCGACGCCGACCTGGTAGCGGCCGCCGGCCTTGACCGCAACCCGGCAGGCTTCGCGCAGACGGGAACGGTCGATGTCGACCAGAATCCGTCCGGGGGCCGGAGAAGTCGAACCGCCGATGGCTCCGGCGAATTCCGTTTGAAGGGCGTTCAGAATCTGTTCTTTGGTCATGATGGCTTACCTCCCGCCGGTCCAGCGGAAGAAATTCTTAAGGGCGGCGAACATCCCCCGATCCGTGAACCTGTTCCCTTCGCCGAGCGTCTGGTAACCGCAGAGCCACGTCGGCACGGCCCGGCTCTTGGCTCCGGCCGAACGGCGAAGGAGCGAGGCAGCCCCTATCGCCGCAAGAATCAGCCCCAGGACGAAAACCGGCGTCAATGGGTCGAAATGCCCGTGGAGGGCTTCCTCGATCCCGTGGGCCTGCGGAAGGCCGGAAGCCGGCGTCCCGAATCCGGCGGATCGGGTCACCGCCGAAGCCGCCGCTCCCAGAAACAGGGAGGGAATCAATCCCTGGACAAGGGCCAGGGCTCCCAGGACGATTTTCGGAATCAGCATCGAGGCCGGGACTTCCCGGACATCCGCCCCGGCGATGTCTTTCGACCCGGAGGAGGTGAAGGCCAGGCCGAAAAATTTCACAAAACAGGCCAGGGTCACGGCGCTGGTGAACAGGCCGATAATGCCGAAAACAACCAGCCAGGGAGAGCCGTCGCCGGCCAGAAGCGCCGCCGCGAGAATCGTTTCTTTCGAGGCGAAGGCGCTGGTCGCCGGCATCCCGGAGATCGAGAGCGATGCGACCGCGGCGATCACGGCCGACACGGGCATCAGCTTGATCAGGCCGCCGAGCTTATTCAGATCCTCGGTTCCCGCCGACCAGCGCAGGCTGCCGGACGTCAGATAGAGGAGACTGTGAAGAACCGCAAGGTTCAGGACGTGGAAAAGGGCGCCGAGGAAAGCGACCGCGGAGAGAGCTTGGACGGCGGGATTTGAAGAAGCCGCGGTCCAAAGGGAAACGCCCAGGGCCAGAACGACATAACCGGTCTGACCGATGGAACTGAAGGCCAACAGCCGCGGGGTATCGCTCTGCTTGACCGATTGGAGCGTACCGATGAAGAGCGTCGCCGTGCCGGCCGCCGCTGCGGCGGCACCCCAAACGGCCGGATTGATGGCGGCCGCGCCGGGAGCCGGAAAGAAGAGAATCCGGACGAGGCCGAGCACGCCGATATTCAAGAGGGTTCCGGACAGAACGACGTTGACCGGCGCCGGAGCCGCGGCCTGAGCGCCGGGAAGCCAGAGCCGGCCAAGCGGGAACACGCCCGCCATGAGGCCGAACCCGAGAACCAACAGGATGATCGCGAGTCCTCCCGAATCCGGCGATTTCGCGGCCATGACGCGGAGGGATTCGCCAACGGCCCCTCCAGCCGCGAATCCGCCGGCGAGAACGAGAAGCCAGGCCGCTTCCATCAGGATCAGAAACCGGCCGGCCGCTCGAACATGGGCTTCGTTTTTGCGTTCCAGGCGAATGAGAAAATAAGCGGCCGCCACGGTGATCTGCCAGGCCAGGGAGAAACCGACCGAAACATCGTCAATAACGACGAGGCCGGCCAGGCCCAGGACGAGCAAAGGAAAGAGGGCGTACAACCCACCCGGGCGGTATTCGGAGCGGCGGTCCGGATACCGGACGGCATATACCGCGCCCGCCATCGCCGGGACGGCGACCACGGCAAGAAACAAGCCAGCCAGACCGTCGAGAAGCACGGGAATCCGAACCGGTCCGAGGCGGAGCAGACGGGACGCTTCCGTTCCGCGGCCGAACACGGCTTCGAAACCGACGGCCAGGAACATCACGGCCGCCGCCGCGATCAGGACGGCATGGACGACTCCGGCCGCCCGGCGCCAACGGGCCAGAAGCGGGGCCGCCGCGGCCGCGGCAAGCAGAACGGCGAAGGCGGCGATCAACAAAGGGGGAAGAGAGGAGTTCAGCGGTTGCATCAGATCGTCTCCCCCAGGGTTTTGATTTGCTTATAGGTGTAGACCGGGCCGTCCGTGCAGACCAGGGTTCGGCCGATCGCGCAGTGCTGGCACTTGCCGATGCCGCATTTCATGTGGCGTTCCAGGGTCGAAATGATGCAGTCGTCCTTGAGGCCGCGGCGGGAGAGCTCCCCGATCACGGCGTTGAACATGATGGGCGGACCGCAGACGAAGGCGGTTGTTTGATCCGTCGGAACACGGGCTTTTTCGATTAAGGTATGGACAAAACCTGTTTCCCCGTCCCATCCGGGCTCGGGCCGGTCGATCGTCACATACGTCTCGAAACCTTCCCGCTTTCTCCATTCGTCGATGTTCGGCCGGTACATCAGCTCGCGAGCCGATTTGGCTCCGTAGAGAAGAATGATCCGGCCGAAATCCTGGCGGTGGAGCAAGGCGTGGATGATCGAGGATCGAAGGGGGATCAAGCCGATTCCCCCGGCGACATAGATGAGGTTCCGGCCCTTTAATTCGGCGAACGGAAAGCCGTTGCCGAAGGGGCCGCGGAGGCCGATTTTGTCTCCAACGCGAAGCTGGTGGAGGGCGGCCGTGACCTTGCCTGCGTTTCGGACGGACAGGTGGCGGCGGTCCTGCTCCGGGCTCCAGGGCAGAGAGACGGCGAACTCCCCCGCTCCGAAGACCGTGCACATCACAAACTGGCCCGACCGGATCGGGAAGGCCCGCTCCAGCTCGGGATCCTCGAAACGAAAATAGAAGGTCCGGACGTCCTGGATCTCCTCGCGGATTTCCGTGATCTCGACCGGAACGGGGATGGAAACCACCGCGGCGGTTGTCGTCTTGTCCATGGCTATTTTCCCGTGATGTCGCGCCGGATCGCGGTAACGACATTGGCCATGCCGATGTCGCCGGGGCAAACCCGAACGCAACGGCCGCAGCCGACACAGCCGGGCCGCAAGTATTTTTTGGATTGGGAGTAGGAGAGCTTGCAGAAGAACCGCTTATTTCTCCGGTCCTCGACCGGCCGGCGGGGATTATGCTCCCCGGCCATTCGGGCGTAACCCTCGAACGAGCAGGAATCCCAGGTCCGGAGACGATCCGTCTCTCCGTCCCGGCAATTGACGTCCTCGATATTGAAGCAGGAACAGGAGGGACAAACGAACGAGCAGGCTCCGCACTCGAAACATTGTCTTCCGATATATTCCCAGGTCTCGTTTTTCACGAATCCGGTTGTCAGCCGGTTGACCGCCCGGGACATCCAGGCCTTGTTTTCGACCGCTTTCGATTCGAACAACGAGATCGAACGGTCGACGGTCTCGTCCCGGCGCCGGGCGGCGTCCGGGCCGGCCGGGGGCAGCCCCAACTCGACGGCCAGGGCCCGGCCCGCCTCGCTTCCCGGCTCGTAAAGGTACGCTTCGCCGAAATCCGTCAGGTTGACATCGTAGCCCTCGGCGGCATAAGGACCGCTGTCGGTGCAGACGCAGAAACACTGGGGAAAGGGCGTGACGCAGGTCACTGAAACAAGGAACATCTTCCTCCGGTGGGCCCGGAAGAACTCGTCGACGTACTCCTGGCCGAGGAAGAACCGGTCGAAACAGAGAAGGCCGGTCAGATCGCAGGAGCGGAGGCCGACAAGCGCCTTCGGCCGAACAAGGTCCTCGGGGACGATCCTGACTTCCTGTTTTTCGCGATCGTAGAAATAAGAGAGGATGCGCTCCCAATGGGGGAAGACGGCATGCTTCGGGCTGTTGGCCGGAATAGGAGCTTCCAACCGGATGTTCGCCGGGTCGGCCGCCCGGTCGAAGAACACATCTTTCGACTCCGGGTGAATCTGGGGCCCGTACATCTCGAAGCGGCCGGACAGGGAGGCCAGGAAACGGGGGACTTCGGATTTGGCCAGGAGGTACATGGTCACACCTTTTCCAAACGGACGGGGATTACGGCGTCTTCGCCGTACTCGACCGCATCGGCGTGGGGGACGAGGAAGTCCGGGATCATCGCCCCGATAAAATAAGGGGCATAGACCGTCCCGGGCGGAACGTCATCCGTTACCCGGGCCAGCGGAGTCATGGTCCCCCGGGCGGAAACGACCCGGACGGGCCGCTTGTCCCGGAGGCCGAGAGCGGCCGCGTCGTCGGGATGAACGTCCACAAGGCCCTGGGGATAAAGGAGAAGCAGGGCGTTATATTCCCGCCTGGGGATGAAGGTTTTCTTCATGATGTTGTTCTGATGCCAGTAATAGTACGACTTGCCGGCCATCAGACGGAAAGGAAAAGCGTCTTCGATCGGAACAGGCGCCGGCCCCCCTCCCGGTCGAACGAATCGGAGCGGACCCGACGAAGCCGTCGATTCAACCGGCCAGCGCAGTCCGCCGAAGCGCCCTTCCAGGTTCGCATACGTCGCCCCGGCGTACAGGGGAACGGCCCGGGTGATTTCTTCCTGGACTTCGGCCGAAGACCGGACGCCCCAGGGCAGGCCGCGTCGGGCGGAGAGATCGGCGAAGATCCGCCAGGCGGGACGGGCGTCGAACGGAGGCTCGACCTTCCGCCGATTGAGCTGAATTCTTCGTTCGGTATTGGTAAATGTCCCGTCGGCCTCGGCAAACGTCGTCGTCGGAAAGACAGCGTGGGCCAGGTCGATAAAAGGATTGGCGAAGCTGCCGAGATAAACGACGTATTCGAGGGATTTGATCCTCCCGGCCGGGATGTTGATTTCGGAATCGTGATCGCAAACGACCAGGGCTTTGATCCTGGAAGCGGGATCGGCGAGAAGCCGTTCGACCGACCGGCCGGAATGAAGGGCCGCCTCTCTTCCCCAGATTGTCTTCAGCCGGGCGACCGCGGCTTCGTCGGGAAGCGGCCCGCTTCCCGGCAAAGCCTCCGGCGAGGCGCCGCAATCGTTGGCCCCGGCCAGGTTGGAGATTCCGGTCACGGGAAGGATCGCGCAGCCCTCCCGGCCGGCCTTCCCGGCGGCCAGAAAGAGGTTGAAGATCAAGGCCGCGGTTTCCCGGTTCAAACCCGTGATGCCGGTCGAAAAGACGACGACGGCCCGCCGGGCGCGAATCAAGCGGCCGACAACGTCGCGGAGCGTCGGAAGGGAAAGGCCGCAGGAGGCTTCGACCGCGTCCAGGCTGAAGCGGTCCAAATCCTTCCGGAACGCTTCAAAGCCCTCGACGGCGGCGAGAGCCGGGAGCGGATTTTCGTCCAGCAAAATTTTGGCCAGGGCGGCCAGGACGGTTTTTTTCGTCCCGGGTTTGTTCTGGAGATGCGTCCCGGAGAGCCGGGCGATCTGGGTCGCCCGGGTGCTCAGGGTAACGACATCGGCCCCGCGCCTGGCGGCAAGATGGATATCGCTGGCGATGATCGGGTTTTGCCGGGTCAGGTCCGTGCCAACAACCAGGATGAAATCAGCCTGATGGATATCGGCAATGGAACCCGAAGCTCCCGGCCGGCCCGTTCCTTCCCGAAGGACTCCGGCGGTCGACCGGTACCAGACATCGGATTGCAGGCTGACGTTCGGCGAATGAAAAACCGCCCGAGCCAGACGGACCAGGGCGTAAACATCCTCGTTGGACGAGCGGGGCGAGGCCCAAAAGGCGATCTCGTCCTCCGTATATCCGGCCAGGCGGGTTGCCGCTTCCTCGAGGGCTCGATCCCAGACAACGGGCTTTAAGGCCCCGTCGATTCGAAGCTGCGGCCGGTCGATTCGCTCCCGGGTATTGAGAAGCTCGTGGATATGCCAGCCGCGAACGCACAATCGACCCCGGCCGACGGGGTGGCTCGACGAGGGAAAAACGCCCCGAATCGCGCCCCCTTCCACCTGAAGAAGATGGCCGCAACCTGTCCCGCAGAAATTGCATACGCCCGTTTGATAACTCATGCCCGCACCCGCCCTCCGTTCTCGCAGAGACTCCGCCCCGGCCCGGGGAATCGAGCCCTCGGGACGCGCCGCCGCCGCGGAGAAATTCTAGGAATTGGGTAAGAGAAAATCCTAGGATGTAATCTAGCAGAATAGTCGGAAAAAGTAAAGGGGCGCGAATTGACAGGTGATGAAGAAGCGGATAAAGTAACCTCCACTTAAAAATGAAGATATCTCCGCTCCGATTCGGCCCTTTCCGAAAGATCACCCCTCCCCCTGTCTCCCGGAGAAGTCCCATGATGAACAACCTGTTTCGAAAGCTCGGGATCGCGCTCCTCCTCCTCGGTCCGGTCTCGGTCCCGGCCTTTGCCGCTCAAGCGTCGGACTACAAATTCGGCCACCTGACGATCCAGGACGGGCTGTCCCAGGGATCGGCCATGGCCTTGATCCAGGACACGAAGGGATTTCTCTGGATCGGCACGGAAGACGGTCTGAATCGGTACGACGGCTACGGCATCAAGGTCTACCGGCCGACGGATGATCCGACCAGTTTGTCGGCCGTTATCGTCACGGCCCTGTTCGAGGATTCCGAAGGAACGCTCTGGATTGGGACGATGTCCGGATTCAACACTTACGACCGGACGATGGATCGTTTCGTCCGCTTTCTCTCCGTTCCCGGCGACTCGAAAACCCTCAGCCACAACAACATTACCGACATCGCCGAGGATGCGGGCGGGACCATCTGGATCGGGACGGCCGGGGGCGGCTTGAACGCCTTCGACCGCAAGTCCCGCGTCTTCAGAGCCTACCGGGCCGACCCGAACGATCCCAAAAGCCTCAGCTCCGACGAGGTCCTGGATATCCACGCCGACGAGGAAGGTTACATCTGGCTGGGGACGGGAAACGGGCTGAACCGGCTCGATCCCCGGTCGGGGGAATTCGTCCGATTCCAGAACAATCCCCTCAACGCCAAAAGCCTCAGCCACAACCGGGTCACCCGTTTGTTCGAGGATAAGGACGGTATCCTCTGGGTCGGGACCGACGGAGGCCTGAACCGATTCGATCGCACGACCGGCATCTTCCTCCGCTTCGTCAATCAACCCGACGATCCTTCCAGCCTCAGTTATGACCTGGTCACGGCGATTTTCCGCGACCGGAGCAACCGCCTCTGGATCGGAACGCAGGACGGCCTCAATCTCTATGACGACAGGACGGGCCGGTTTACCGTCCTCCGCAACGACCTGTCTCTCCCCGAAAGCCTCAATTACGATTACATCTATTCCATCATTCAGGACAAAACCGGCGTCCTCTGGATCGGAACCCGCGGCCGAGGGCTCAACAAGCTGGTCGCTGAACGGTCCCGCTTCGAGCTCTTCGAACATCGCCGAAACGACAGCAACAGCCTCAGCTCAAACTATGTCCGGGCGATCGTCGAGGATCAAGACCGGATTCTCTGGGTCGGACTCCAGGATAAGGGACTCGACCGGATCGATCGCAAGACCGGGGCGGTGACCCATTTCCGACCCCTCCGGGGCAATCCCAACAGTCTGAACTCCGACCTGGTGTATGGCCTGGCCTTCGACTCGAACGGAGAGCTGTGGATCGCCACGTATGGCGGCGGATTGAACCGGTACAATCCCCGGACGAAAACCTTTCGCCATTATCTCAACCGGCCGGGCGATCCGACCAGCCTGAGCTTCAATTCCATTCGCTGCCTGCTGTTCGACCGGGAGGGCTATCTCTGGGTGGGAACCGACGGCGGCGGGCTCAACCGCTTCGATCCGAAAACCGAAACCTTCCTTCGCTTCCAGAACAATCCCTCCGATCCCGCCAGCCTGGGAAATAATTCGGTCCGCTCCCTCTACCAGGATGGGAAAGGACGGATTTGGGCCGGAACCTTCGGCGGAGGCTTGAACCTGCTGAAGCCGGAAACCGGGACGTTCACAGTCTACCGGAACAATCCGGCTGACCCGAACAGCATCTGCGGGGATTTCATCAACACCCTGACCGAAGACACCGAGGGCCGGATCGTTGCCGGAACGACCATGGGACTGGCGGTTTTCGACGTCGAGAAAGGCGCGTTCGACCGGTTCACCCAGGCCAAGGACGGCCTGCCCAATGATGCCGTTTATGGAGCTCTCGTCGACGACGAAGCTTCGATTTGGATTTCCGGAAATCGCGGCCTGACCCGCCTGAACGTCCGGACGCGGGCGGTCAAAACCTACGACGTTTCCGACGGCTTGCAGGGCAACGAATTCAACGGAGGGGCCAAGTACCGGTCCGCCTCCGGAGAGATGTTTTTCGGGGGGACCAACGGCCTCAGCGCCTTCCTTCCCTCGCTGTTGAAAGACAATCCCTTCCCGCCGGAAGTCGTCATCACCCGCTTCGAAGTGTTTAATAAGGAAGTCCCGGTCGGCCCGGATGCCGAGGGCCGGGTCATCCTGGAAAAATCCATCGCCGAAACGTCGGAAGTCAACCTCCGTTTCCGGGACAAGGTCATCACCTTCGAATTCGCCGCCCTCCATTTCGTCGCCCCGGAAAAAAACCGCTATGCCTACATCATGGAAGGTTTCGACGAAGACTGGCACCAGGTCCAGGACCGGCGGTTCGTCAGCTATACGAACCTCGCCCCGGGCCGCTACACGTTCCGGGTCAAGGCGGCCAACAACGACGGCGTCTGGAATGAGACGGGCGCGTCCGTCCGGATCCGGGTCATCCCGCCGTTTTACATGATCCGGTGGGTTCAAGCCCTGGCCTTGCTCCTCGTCGGCCTGGTGATTTGGGGACTGGTCCGCAAACGGATCCGGAACATCAACCGCCAGAGGCTCCTCCTCGAGGAAAAGGTCCAGGAACGGACGGCCGAGCTGAAAAGGGCCGAAGCCGAGGCCCGGGAAGCCAACCGGGCCAAAAGCGAATTCCTGGCCAATATGAGCCATGAAATCCGAACCCCGATGAACGGGATTTTCGGAATGACCGAGCTGGCCCTGGAGACCAACCTCTCGGCCGACCAGCGCGAATACATGGAAGCGGTCAAGTCGTCGGCCGATTCCCTGATGACGATCATCAACGACATTCTCGATTTTTCCAAAATCGAGGCCCAGCGGATCGAGCTGGAGAAGATCCCCTTCCATCTCCGGGACACGGTTCACGCCGCCGTCGCCGGGGTTTCCCTGCTGGCTGAAAAGAAGGATCTGGAGCTGGCCTACTCTGTCCCGGGCAATGTCCCCGACGGATTGATCGGCGATCCGGGCCGCTTCCGCCAGGTGCTGACCAACCTCCTGAGCAACGCCATCAAGTTTACGACCAAAGGCGAAGTCGTCGCCTCCATCGAAGTCGCCCAACGGACCAACGACCGGGTCCGGCTCAAGGTGTCGGTCAAGGACACGGGAATCGGGATCCCGCCGGAGAAGCGCCGCCTGATCTTCGAAGCCTTCACCCAGGCCGACAGCTCCACCACCCGCGTCTACGGCGGAACGGGACTCGGGTTGACGATCTCAACCCAGCTGGTCGCCCTGATGAACGGGGCCCTCGATGTCGAAAGCGAAGTGGGCAAGGGATCGACGTTCTTCTTTACCGCCGAATTCGGCCTGCACGAGGAAGACAATAAAGCAGTCACCCCTCTCCGCCTGGCCGACCTGAAGGACCTGCCGGTCCTGATCGTCGACGATAACGCCACGAACCGCCGTATCCTTCACGAGATGATCTCTCATTGGGGGATGAAGCCGACGGCCGTCGACAGCGCCGCGACGGCCCTGGCGGCCCTGAAGCAATCCTATGCCGAGGGCCGGCCGTTCCGCCTGATTCTCACCGACGCCAACATGCCGGAAGTGGACGGGTTCGACCTGGCCGCCAAGATCAAGGACGAACCCGATTACAAGGATATTCTCATCATGATGCTGAGTTCGTCCGGCTTCCGGGGCGATTCCACCCGGTGCCGCGACCTGGGACTGGCCGCTTACCTGACCAAGCCGGTCAAGCAGTCCCTCCTCTTGGACGCCGTCATGATGTCGTTGGGCGACAAAGACGATACCTCGGGCCAGGGAACGCTCATCACCCGGCATTCGATCGCTCAGAACCGGGCCCGCTACAATGTCCTCCTGGCCGAAGACAACATCATCAACCAGAAGCTGGCCGTCAAGATCCTGGAAAACCGGGGTCACAAGGTCACCGTCGTCGAAAACGGCGAGGAAGCCGTCGAGGCCCTGGAGAAGGGAACCTATGATGTCGTTCTGATGGACGTTCAGATGCCGAAAATGGACGGATTCCAGGCAACCCGGGAGATCCGCCGCCGGGAGGTGGCGACCCGTCGCCACCAGCCGATCGTCGCCATGACCGCCCACGCCATGGTCGGGGACAAGGAAAAATGTCTGGATGCCGGGATGGACGGTTATATTTCCAAGCCGCTCAAACCGCTCGACCTTCTCCGGTCGATCGACGAGCTGCTGGCCCTTCACCACCCCGGAGAGAAAAGCGACGAGCCGGTGCTTCCGGCCGATTGAAAAACGGAAGACCGGATCCCCCCTTTCTCAAAGGGGAAAACGTCTCCCGTTTTTCCGGCTCCGGCATACGCGACAAACGCGTTCCGGAAAAATGGGCGCATAGGTATTGTGTCTCCCTATTTGAGGAGCGTGTAAATCCGCTCGGGGGAAATTCCGAGATTTGAGGCGATCCGAGATAACGTCTGAGAGGGATCGTCCACCTCGTATCCGGCGGCCCGGAGTTTGGCCAATCCCTCGTCGACCGTCACCGGGACGGCGGCGCAAATCTCCGCCAGGCTTCGGTCGGCCGCATCGGCAAACGGCGGAGCGACATCGACCGAAAGACTCCCCTTCTTGATCGCCGACCGTGCGGCGATCAGGCGTTGAAACGGCTCCCATTGGCCGATGGCCCCGGCGGTGATGACGGCGACAAGAAGCAGGGCCAGGGCGCATTCGAATTTCGAACCGAAGGCGCGCCCGGCGGACTTGCGCAAATAGCCCCAGAGCGGCTTCCAGTTCAAGATGATGTGCAGAACCGTGAAAACGACCAGGGCGGCAATCCCCAGGGTATGGACGGCCTCCCAGGTCTTTTTCCCTGATCCGAGAACCGACCAGTTCGTCCAGCCCGCCAGACTTCCCTCCGGACGAAAGTACAGGACGATTCCGGAGACGGCGGCGACGAGAAACGACCATAGGAGGCTGAAGGAAACGAACGGGCGCAGCCGGAATCGCTTCATGAGGCCGCCCCCCTTTTGGCGATGTTCATTTTAATAAGGTAAAGGACGGTGCAAAGCTGACTGATCCCGCCGACGAATCGCTCCTTGATCGGCCCCTTCGGAATTCCCTCGATCTGTTGCCGGACGGCGGCCATTTCGGCTTCAACCGCGGCCAGGTCCGACGACAGGGATTCGACCGGGAAGCCGCCGGCCAGAGCTCCGGCTTTAGCCGGGTCACGAAAAGCCGCTCGGAAGAATGTCCGCGTCTCCGGGGCCAGATTCCGCAAAAGCCGTTCCGTCGAACAGACGCGAACCAAGGCGTATCCGAGCAGAACGCCTTCCCGATCACGGTCATGGCCGGAATCAGGATGACGGCGAAAATAGGCTTCGCCCAGTGATATCATGTCCGCCGTGTCGAAAGGAAACTCACCTCGAAAGACCTCGACGGCCTCCTGGAAGGATTCCAGGACCGGATTTTGTTCGAAAACCTCGCCGAGAGTCGGCATGTTCGGGATTCTCCGGCGCGCATCCGCCGGGACGGCCGGAGAGCGGAGAATCAGCTTTTGGCGATCCGGCCCATGACCGCCAGGAGCAAGTCGAAGTTGACCGGCTTCTGGAAGATGCCGCTGAAACCCAGGTTCCCGAAGCCGACGGTTTCGGCCGTCGCATCGCCGATGGAGCTGAGGAGAAAGATCGGAACCTCGGGGCGTTCTTTCCGCATGATCTTGGCCGCCTGGGCGCCGGCGTCCAGGTCTTCCATCATCATGTCGCAAAGGACGACGTCGGGCTTGATCCGGCGGAAAGCGGCCACGCCGTCCTTGCCGCTGAAGGCCGTCTCGGCCTGAAAGCCGACGGTTTCGAGAACCGCCTTGACGGAATCGCAGATTGCCGGGTCGTCGTCGATGATGAGGACTTTCTTCAGATCGGCCATGGGAACCTCCGGGGATGTCGAACGTCTTATTTTAACCGAACGGAGTCCCGAAATCCAGCCGGAGAATTGGTCCAGGAGATGGGTGACACTAAAAACCGAGATTCACGGCTACTCGATAAAGAAGATGTATCACGACTGTTCGAAGGAATCTCCCATGGCCGCAAATACCTCCCTCCAGCCGCGGGGACCAGTCCCGTCGGTCCCCCCCGAGACGGGCCCCCCCC
>CAYPKX010000014.1:0-35583 GCA_964411395.1 uncultured Eubacteriales bacterium
CCGACCAGGTCGAGATCACCTATACCGCAGCTCCCGCGCCGGCGGCCGCGGCGGCCTCCGATCCCTGGAACAGCTGGATCTTCAATTTCAACCTGGGGGGATCCCTCAACGGGGAGTCGTCTTATGGCTACAAGGCCTACCGGGGCGGCTTCTCGGCCGGCCGGACCACGGAAGCGCTTAAAATCGGGCTCTCCTGGAGCGGAAGCTCCAGCCGCAGCCGGTACACGATCGAGGGCGAAGATTACCTCACCTCCGTCCGGAGCTGGTCGTCCACCGGTTGGGGGATCTGGAGTCTGGGCGGTCATTGGTCGGCCGGACTGTCGGCGGCGGCTTCGTCCTCGACCTACGGGAACGTGAAGACATCCGTCCGTTTTTCCTCCGCCGTCGAGTTCGACATCTTCCCCTATTCCGAATCGACGCGAAAGGAATTGACGCTCCTCTACCGGGTCACCTTCGGGCATTACCGCTATCTGGAAGAGACGATCTACGACAAGCTTTCGGAAAGTCTCTGGAGCCAGTCCCTGACCATTTACCTGGAAGCCACCCAGCCCTGGGGCGAGGCCTATGCCTCGATCTTCGGCTCTCATTATTTCCACGATGCGGCCAGGAACCGGCTTTCGGTCGACGGATATTTCTCCGTCCGGATCTGGAAAGGTCTCTCGGTCTATGCCAGCGGAAGCTACTCTTTGATCCACGACCAGCTGTCGCTGGTCAAGGGAAGCCTGACGAAGGACGAGATCCTCCTCCGCCTCAAACAGCTCTCGACGACATACGACTACTATCTCTCGATGGGAATCACCTACTCGTTCGGGTCGAAGATGAGCCGGGCGGTCAATCCCCGGATGAACGCCCTTTCCAATTATTGAGGCCGGGGCGTCTCCCATTCGATTTTTTCCGATCGGACCGGCCCGCCGTTGAAACGGGTCGCTTTCCGGTCGAAATCGTCCGGGTCGTCCGTCGTAAAGAATTCCCGGCGGCCGCCCCGCCGGCAGGCGCGGTCGATCTCCGGGTGACGCCGAAGGTAATCCTCGAGCGCTTCAGCCACGATCGGTCCCTGGGAAACCAGCCGAATCCCCGGCGGAAGAAACCGGGAGATGACCTCCGAAAGGAGAGGGTAATGCGTGCAGCCCAGAACGATCGCATCGATGTCCGGGTCCCGGGCCAGGAGCCGTTCGACCTGCCGGCGGACGAAATACTCCGTGCCCGGACCGTCCAGCTCGCCGTTTTCGATGAGCGGAACCCAGAGAGGGCAGGCTTCGGAAACGACGACGAGATCGGGAAAGAGCTTGTGAATTTCCATGGGGTAGGATTCCGACCGGACCGTCCCGTTCGTCGCGAACAGGCCGACATGGCCGCTTCGGGAAAGATCGCCGAGTCGTTCGGCGACCGGCCGGATAACGCCCAGAACCCGCCGCTCCGGAGCGAGGACGGGAAGGTCGCGCTGCTGGATCGTCCGGAGGGCCTTGGCCGAAGCCGTGTTGCAGGCCAGAAGGACAAGGCGGCACTCGCGGGAGAATAACCACCGGACGGCCTCCCGGGTGTACTGGTAAACGGTTTCGAACGACCTCGTCCCGTAGGGAGTCCGGGCGTTGTCGCCGAGATAAAGAAAATCATATTCCGGAAGGCGGCCGGCGATTTCCCGGAAGACGGTCAGACCGCCGTATCCCGAATCAAAGACGCCGATCGGACCGGACCCCGTCATGTCTCCCTCATTTCAACTTCAGCTCGATGTTGTCCTGGATCCAGTGGGCATCCCACCACTCGACCGGATTGACGAAGACGCCGTGAACAAGCACGGCGAAATGGAGATGGTCTCCACCGGCCATGCCGGTCGCGCCCGAAAGCCCAAGCCTCGCGCCCCTGGCCACCGCCTGGGGAACGGCGACGTCGATCCGGCTCAGGTGGCTGTACATGCTGAACAGTCCCAGACCGTGATCCAGAACAACGGTCTCGCCATGGATGCCGAGAGGCCCGGCCAGGACCACCCGGCCGGCGGCGGCCGCCGGAACGGAACATTGGGCCGTGGAGGCCAGATCGGCTCCCAGATGAATTTGTTCGTCGATCACTTTGCCGTCATAAAGATACGTCCGCCGCTCCCCGAACGAAGCCATCGGCTTGGAATCGGGCAGGCGAAGAAAGGGTCCGGACCAGAGCCGCTGCGGCTCGGTTTGGCGGCAAAGCGCCTCCAGTTTCTCGTAATCGAGACGGCGCTGCGTCCGGTTGACCGTCAGGAAGACATCCAGGTCCGAACCCGTCAGGCCCGGGTCGAGGTTCCGAAAATAAGGGATGACGCCTTCGAGAAACCGGGGAGTGATGTTCAAGGTGTCTTTTTTAACGAGGCCGGTTTTGATCACCGGCCGGAAAACGACGTTCGTCCGGTTGCCGGCCGGGTCTTCGGCCACGCCGAAAAATGGAACGTCCGGCGGCGCATCGACGGGCAGGGCAAAAAAGACCAGGAACTTCCCCGGGCCGGCGGCGAATCCCGGGAAATAGTTTCCGCCCGCTTGAATTCCGGCGGCGGCTGTCCCTTCCTCGACCGAACAGACGACCGCCCCGGCTCCGCCTGCGTTCAGATAATGCGGACCGCCGAGGATGGCCATCCGCGGCGGCCGGGTGTCGAGGATCAGCTGTTTTTCCCAAACGGCTTCATTGCCGCCGTTCCAGGAACGGTCCTCCGCCGTGAGGCGAAGAAGCACGTCGCCGTCGGCCAGCCCGGCGGGCAGCGGACGGAGGGAGAGCGTTTTGACGATCGAAGGGAGCGGTTCGGGAAATGTCTCCGAGAAAATTTCAACGGTCCGGCCCGACTGGACCGCCTCGACCCGGATCCGGGAGAGCCCGCTCTTCCGGTCCGTCGCCCGGAAGACGAGCTCCCGGCCGAGATACGGCGAATCGTCGGCCGGACGGATTTCGGGTTTCTGAAATTCAAATTTCGTCCATCCGAGCCACCCGATTCCGACGACGGCGGCCGGGATCAGAAACCAACGGACTTTCTTAAGCATCTTTTTCATCGGACGTGTGCTCTCCTCGGCGCGGCCGGAACGGCCGCGGTGAACGCAACATGATTCCACAGGAGGTTCGAGCTGTCAAGAAAACCGCCGTCCGGCGACGCGGCCGGCGGAGGGAATTTCGAAAGACCACCGCCTGATCCTTCCCGGGATTTCGGTGCCGATTGATGTGATTGAACGCGGGAAATGGCGGTCCGACGGACGCATCGAGTATACTGGCCGTCGAGGAGGCCGCCATGGGACGTCTCGGGCAAATCGCCGCGATTTCCGCGTTCCTCTTGCCGTGGACTTTTCATCCCGACGCAGCCGGGGCGGAGGCGCTTCGCTCCCCGGCCTTGGAATCCGGCATTCGGTTCGAAATTCCCGTCCGGGTTTTCCGGGGAAACCGTTTCGCCGGTTCCCTCGAACCGGAAGATTTTGAGATTCGGGAAAACGGGCTTCCCCGGAACATCGAATCCTTCGCCCGGCCGAAAGAGAACGGGGCGAGCCCCGCGGCCGGGCAATCGACTTTTCTCCTCTGTTTCGAGATGAGCGAAAGCCCGCCCGGATTCGAAAAGGCCGTCGATTATTTTTTTGAAAACGTCCCGGCCGAAGGGGATCGCGTCCTGGTCCAGACGCCCCGGGACCGTTGGGAATTCACGGTCGGACCGGGCGGCCGGGGCGAAAGACGAAAGACGGCCGCCGGGTTGAAGCCGCTGCTTCTCGCCTCGCTGCAACGGAGCCGGGAGGCTCGGCCGGGGCAAATTGAAACGCTCCGGCGCCTGGCCGCCTCCGGCGAGGATGAGTTCATGACCCGTTGGCGGGCCCGGGACGTCCTCGACGAACTGGCCAAGGAGCGGGCCATCGACGAAACAAAATACCAGGCGTTTACGGATTACTTTAAAGCCGTCCCCGGCCGCAAACACATCCTGGTTTTTTACCGGGAGGATGCCGTTCCGATCCCGGCTTTATTTGCGGACGATTGGCGGATGACGGTCGCCGCCCGGCAAAAGGCCTTCGGCCTCGAGCGCGTCCGGGCCTTCTTCGCCGACGCCGGGCTGACGTTTCATCTCGTCGTTCTCGACGGCGAGAAACGGGACTCGGTCGATATCCTCTCCCCGGATGACGCCTCTCCCCTTGAGGGGGATTTTTTTCAACCCTATCGCGACCTGGCGTCGACAACGGGAGGAATCACAGCCGCCGCCTCCGATCCCGTCGCCGCAATGAAACTATCGGCCGAAGCGGCCGAAAATTACTATCTCCTGGCTTTTCGGTCCGAGGCCCCCCGGGACGGGAATTTTCATGAAATCACGATCCGGGTTAAAAAGCCCGGATTCGAGGTTTTCCACCGGGCCGGATACGTCGAACGCTGAACCAAAAGAGGCGAAACGGACACCTGTCCTAAAAAAGGGGCGGATGTCCCCGCCCGAAGACGGGTCGGCCTCGTCCGACAGGCCTGTTTTCGTCTCTGGTTTATGGCACGAAGGTTGCTGTATACGGAGCGTGTATAATCCCGTGGGACGGACCGAAGGAGGAACCAGATGATCAGAGGCAAAAAAGGCGGGGGAATCATCGTCCTGGTGATTTTCGCGGTTGCGGTCGGACTGGCCGCCGAAGAACGTTACCAGGTCGTCGACGGGCCCGAAAATTTTTATTACGGCCACATCAGCTACGTCGATCCCGACGGAGCGGGAGCCGAGACCGTTGTCCTCCGCGAAGGAAGACCGCGGGGATTGGCGGCCGTTCTCAACACACCGATCGCACCGGGCGACATCATCCGAACCTCGCCCGGCCGTCGCTTGGAGATTCAGTTCGATTCCGGGACGATTGTCCGGCTCGATTTCGACTCCGAGCTGAAAATCGAAACGGTGGGGGCCAGGAGTCTGAGCGCGAACAAGGACATCACCAATCTCGTTCTCAACCGCGGCCGGATGTACATCATGTACAAGGCTTACGGAGAGAAGGAGCTTTTTCAGGTGTTGACGCCTCGGACGGCCGTCAAGCTGAAACATTCCACGGTCGCCGTCATTTCGGCCGGGTCCGACGGTCCTGCCGAAACGCAGGTCGAAACCGGCCGGGCCGACGTGCTCTTCGGGTCCGACCCCCAGGCGACCGGGGCCAAACCCGTATCCAAAGGCAACCGGTTGATCGTTGAAAAAAACAACGCGGCCAGATTCCTTCCGGCGTTCGAAGGCGGAGCTTTCTCGCTTTGGAATGAGAAGCTGAACGAGCGCTTCCTCGCCCTCCACGAAGGTCAAACCGCCATTCCCAAACCGATTAAGAAATATCCGGCGGCGGTTCAGTATTTCGCCGAAAGGTACAGCCAGCTCCACGGCGAATGGCATTGGGACGGAATGCTCGGGTACGTCTGGCGCCCGTTCACCAACGACATCGGGATCCCCGGCTACTCCGGCCTGAAGTATTCGGTCGAAGGCTGGGACCCCGGCCGTGGCTGGCAACCCTACGTCCACGGACAATGGACCGTGGCCGACGGGCGGATGTTCTGGGTTCCGAGCGAACCTTGGGGCTGGGTGCCCTATCACCTCGGTCTCTGGCATTGGAATAAAAAGCTCGGCTGGGTCTGGATACCGGGCTCGGCCTTCTCTCCGGCCTGGGTGGACTGGAACTTCTTTTTCGGGTCAAAGGGCTTCGTCGGAATGGGAGTGATCTGGCTGAATTGTTATTCGCCGATCAGCATCTACGAATGGATGGCCGCGGGCAACGTCCTCACCTATCTCCCCAACGTCGACCTCGACTGGCTCGCGAACTATTTCAACAGGCATCCGCGAATGACCACCGCATCGGTCGGTTACGACATGACCCGGGACGGACGGGTCTATCAAAAAACGAACACATTGACGCCCATTCCCTCGAACATCATCAAGAAGGTCGCCGCCGCGGTGAAAAACCATGAGGCCCGGGTCCGGGAGGAATTGGAAAGTCCGGCCCTGCGCTCGGTGATTCTGGCCGGAAACGGCTCGACCTCGCAGCCCTCCGGACCGGTCGTCCTGCCGCCGGAAGATCTGGAGAAGTTCGCTCGCCTCGCCCGGTTGGAGATGGTCGGAGGGGGGCCGGTAGCGAGTCTCAGAATCTCCCCGAAACCCCCGAACGCCCTGGCCGTCACTCCGCTTCGCAGCGCTCAAGCCGAGCAGCCGGAAAGCGGCCAGGTCCAATCGGGCGGAAATCCGAGTGTCGAAAGGCCCGTCGCAGGCCGAGACGCCGTCGATTTGAAAAATTCGCCCTCTCGCTTCCACGATTGGAACCCCGATTTGAAAATCGCCCGGAGCCTGGGCTTGCGCATCGAATACCTCAGCGGTAAAAACGAGATTTACTGCCCCGAGATGAATCTTTCCTCCTCTCAGCGGACGGACCGGTTGGGAAGTTCCCGATTGGATCTGGCCACGGTGGCGGAGCATTCGGCCCAGGCCGCCAACGGGCCGGTGTCAAGCTCCGGTTCGGCGAACGCTTCAGCCTCGCCAACATCCCGCTCTTCGACTGCCGGGCGAGGAGACAACCGCGGCTCCGAGCGCACAACGGAGAAAAAAACCACCTCAGAGACGGTTAAAAAGTAAGCTCATCCCCGCCCCGGAAGCCCTCCTGTCAGGATGACGGGAGGGTTCTCCGGGGCCGTGTCTGCCTGCCGGATTTTCGCCCTTTCAAACCCCAAAGCAGAGGGTATTTTTTAACTTTTTTTCGTCTTTTTTCATAAAAACCTATTTATTTATTTATTTTCAATCATTTAAAGACACTTTACGCGCTTAAAAATTACCACCTTAAAAGACGGATTTCCCTTGACAAAGACACATCTTTCTTCTATATTTGACACGAAAATGGGACAAAACGGGACAAAATGGGAAATCTACTGATCGGAAGCTACAAGGCCAGGCTCGATAAGAGCGGCCGCCTCAAGGTGCCTGAGAAATTCCGGACCGCGCTCGAAGAGCGGTACGGGCTGGAATTTTTCATCACCTCGCTGGAAAACTCCACGATCAAAATCTTCCCCCTGCCCGTTTGGCTGGCTATGACCGGGTCGACTGAAAGCGGACATCTCTACCTGGACCCCGACGTCGAGGACTATATGCGTCGGGCCAACACCTTCGGCGTGCAGTGCGAACTGGATGCCAAAGGCCGGGTCCTGATCGGCCCCGACCTCCGGACCATGGCCGGCCTCGACGCCGAAGTCATCGTCATCGGCCTCAACAATCACCTCGAGGTCTGGGATACTCGGCGGCTCGACGAAAAGCTTCAGAAGAAGCCGCTCACCCGCGACGACTTCAAGACGATCGCCGAGATTATGACGGGCAGGAAAGGACCATGATCGGGCGTGATCATATCCCGGTTCTTCTCGACGAAGTCCTCGACCTGTTGGACGTCGCCCGGCCGGGAATCTATATCGACGGGACGCTCGGCCTGGCCGGGCATGCCCGCGAAATTCTGAAGCGCAATCCCCGCGCCCGCCTGATCGGCTTCGATCGCGACGAAACCGCCCTGACCGAAGCTCAGCGGCGGCTCAGCCCCTACGCCAACCGGATCGATCTCTACCACGCCGACTTCCGCCGGATCCGGGACGTCGAAATCGACTGGTCCGGCATCCGGGGTGTCCTGCTCGATTTGGGGATGTCCTCGTTTCAACTGGACGACCCGGCCCGCGGCTTCAGCCATTCTCAGGACGGGCCGTTGGATATGCGCATGGACCGGCGCCAGCACCTCGACGCGGCCCGGATCATCGACAAGTATCCCGAACCCCGACTGGCCGAAATCTTCCGCAATTACGGCGAGCTCAAGCCGGCGGCCAAGCTGGCCCGGACAATCGCTTCCCGGCGGCGGATGACCCGGATCGAAAGCACGGCCCAGCTGCGGGCCATCGTCGAAGAAGTCTGCCGTTGGGTTCCCCAGAAAGGGAAAATCCATCCGGCGGCCAAGGTTTTCCAGGCTCTCCGGATCGAAGTCAACGAGGAGCTCGCCGGCCTGGAGTCCTTCATCGAAGACCTCATCGGCCGGTTGCCCGAGGACGGACGGTTGGCCGTCATTTCATTCCATTCCCTCGAGGACCGGATCATCAAACACGCCTTCGCCCGGGCCTCCCGGCCCGGACCGGAGGCCGGTCCCCACGCCGTCGCCTCGGTCGACCTGTTGACCAAACATCCGGTCATCGCCTCGGCCGAAGAAACCGCCCGGAATTCCCGCGCCCGTTCGGCGAAGCTTCGGGCCGTCCGGAAGCACGTCCATGGTTCATAAGAAATATACCCTTCGCCAGGTCGTTCTGGCCTCGGCCGCGGGACTGCTTCTCGTGTTCATTCTGCTGTTTTACCTCTGGCAGATCACGGAGACGGTCCATCTCGGGTATGAAGCCGGCAAGGCGGAAAGCGCCAAGCTGGCCCTGGAAAAAGAGGTCCGCCGCCTGGAGGCGATCAAGGCCTCCCTGCTGGCCTTGGACCGGGTTGAAAAAACCGCCCGGGAAAAGCTCGGTTTGGCCGACCCCAGGGAAGATCAGGTCATCTACGAGGAGAAGCGATGAACGGTTATGCGGCGGCGCCCGGAGAAGACGGCCTCCGCCGGACCGCCCGCATTCGCACGCGGATTGTCCTGGCCGTCATGATCCTCTGGGCCGCGGCTATCGTCGCCCGCCTCGTCCATCTCCAGGTCTTCACCTACGACGAGTCCAAGGGCCAGATCGAATTCCAGAACCAGTCGGAGACGAAAATTCTTCCGGACCGGGGCGCGATCCGCGACCGGAACGGGATCGTCCTGGCCCAGATGGTTTCGATGCGGTCCGTGCAGTATTCCTATTCGGAAAAGATCTCCCCGAAGCAACGGCTGGAGGCCATCCGGAAGGTCGCTCCGCTGCTCGGTTTGGAGGAGGATAAAAACGAGTCCTTCAAGTCGCTGCTGAACCGGAAGAAGGGCTCTCTCTACTTGAAGCGCAAAATCGACCCCGAAACGGCCGCCCGGATTGAAACCCTGGCCGTCCCGGGAATCATCATCAACGAAGAACCGCTTCGATTCTATCCCCAGGGTTCTCTGGCCTCCCACATCCTCGGTTTCGTCAATGTCGACAACGAAGGGCTCGGAGGCGTGGAATTCCGTTTCAACGACGTCCTGAAAGGAAAACCGGGCTTGCGGATCCTCTTCGAGGACACCTACGGCCGGCCTTATCGGAGCGAGCAAACGGAGGCGCCGGAGGCGGGGCGGGACATCGACCTGACGATCGATGCCCGGATCCAGTACCTCGCCCAGAGAGAGATTGAAAAGGCGGTCGCTTCGAACGCCGCCGAATGGGGCGCGGTCATCGTTTCCGACCCGGCCACCGGGGAGATCCTGGCCATGGCCTCGGCCCCGGCGTACGATCCCAACGCGTACGGCAAGTCCGCCCCCACGGCCAGGTTCGAACGAACCTACCGGACTCTGATCGATCCCGGTTCGACCTTCAAGATCGTCACCGCGGCGGCCGCCCTGGAAAACCGGAAGGTCGCCACCTACGAAACGTTCGACTGCTCGGCCAAAGCCATCGATGTGGCCGGCGGTCCCATCCGCGACCACAAACCCTACGGCATCCTGTCGTTCTCCGGAATCATCGCCGAATCGTCCAATATCGGAACGATCCAGATCGGCCGCCGTGTCGGCCCCGAGCTGTTGTACAAGACCATCCGGGATTTCGGTTTCGGCGAAACGACCGGCGTCGAGCTGCCGGCCGAATCGTCCGGCCTCATCCGTCCCCCGGACAAATGGACCCGCCGGTCCATCGACTCCATCTCCGTGGGTTACGAAATTTCGGTCACTCCGCTTCAGATGCTCCAGGCGGCCAACATCGTCGCCAACCGCGGCATTCGCGTTTCACCCCGGATCATCAAGAACGTGGACGGCCGCCCCTGGATGCCGCCGGCCGACCTTGCTCCCCCGGCCCAGGTCATTTCCCCGCAGACCGCCGAAAAGCTCATCGATATTCTGGAACGGGTCGTCCTCGAGGGAACCGGGACCGCCGCCGCCTTGAAAGGATATTCGGTCGCCGGAAAAACCGGGACGTCCCAGATCTTCGACCCGGTCGACAAGAAGTATTCCCTGTCCCGGCATACCGCCTCGTTCGTCGGGTTCGTTCCCTCCGACAAACCGGCGCTCTCGATCATCGTGGTCCTCTTCGACCCGGGCAATGATGCCTACTACGGCGGTCAGGTGGCCGCGCCGGTTTTCCGCGAGGTCGCCCGCGCAGCCCTCCGCATCCTCGGCATCTTCCCGTCGGCCGCCCCGCCGACGATCCTGGCTCAAGCCGGACCGGGAAGGAGGATCGGGTGATTCTCTCCGCGCTTTTGAGCCGCATCCAGGTCCTGTCGCTCGAAGGCGATCCGGCGATCGACATCCGGGGGCTGGCCTATTCCTCGGCCGAGACCGAACCGGGCTTCCTCTTCGCCGCCTGGAAAGGCGCCCTTCGCGACGGGCTCGATTTCGTCGGCGAAGCCGTTCGCCGCGGCGCCGTCGCCGTCCTCTCCGACCGGCCCCGGCCGGAAGGCCTGAACATCGCCTGGATTCGGGTTTTCGATCCCCGCGAGGCGCTGGCCCTGGCCGCGACCGAATTTTACGGGCGCCCGGCCGATCGGTTGAAAATCGTCGGGCTGACCGGGACCAAGGGCAAAACGACCATTTCCTACATCCTCGAATCCATTCTCGCCCGGGCCGGCTTCGTCCCCGGGGTCATCGGGACCATTTCCCACCGCGGCCCGGGCTTCGAGGTCAAAGCCGCCCGGACGACTCCGGAATCGGTCGATCTCCAGCGCATCCTCAGGGACATGGCCGACCGCGGCGTCACCCACTGCGTCATCGAAGTCTCGTCCCACTCGCTCGAGCTCCGGCGGATCGCCGGTATCGGCTTTGATGTGGCCGTCTTCACCAACCTGACCGGCGAGCACCTCGATTTCCATCAGACGATGGACAATTATTTTCTGGCGAAAAAAAAGCTCTTCTTCCTCGACGGGAAGAAGCAGACCGCCGTCGTCAACCAGGATGATCCCTGGGGGCGCCGGCTGATCACCGAACTTCCCATGAACACGGTAACGTACGGGTTCGAGCCGGCGGCCCTGGTCCGGGCCGAACGGCCGAAATTCAGCGGCGCCGGCATCGAAGCCCTGGTGAAATACCCGGGCGGCCAGGTTCCGCTGGTCTCTCCCCTGGCCGGGCGTTACAACCTCAGCAACCTTCTGGCCGCCTTTGCCGCGGCCATGGCTTTGGGCGTCCCGGTGCCTGTGATCAAGGAAGGTATCGCCGGCCTCGGCCAGATTCCGGGCCGTTTCGAGAAAGTCGAGAACTCCCTCGGATTCCATGTCATCGTCGACTATGCCCATACGGACGCCGCGCTTCAAAGCCTTCTCGAAACCGTCCGCGACCTCAAACCCAACCGTCTCCTCCTTGTCTTCGGAGCCGGAGGCGACCGGGACAGGGCCAAAAGGCCGCGGATGGGAGAGGTGGCGGCCCGCTTGGCCGACTGGACCTACCTCACGACGGATAATCCCCGAAACGAAGACCCGTCTCAAATCCTGGCCGAAATCGAGATGGGCTTCATCGCCGCGGGCTCCGGCCGCTATACCATCGTCCCGGACCGCCGCGAAGCCATCGCCCAGGCGCTTACGGCCGCGCAAAAAGGCGATTTCGTCGTTCTGGCCGGCAAGGGACACGAAACGACCCAGACGGCCGGAACGACGGTCGTTCATTTCAGCGATACCGAAACGGCCCGCGAAATTTTGAAAAACCTGGGAGAGAAATAACCATGCCCCGTCTGACCGCCGCCGCCGTCGCCGCCGCCGCAGGCGGCGTTCTCCTTCGGGGAAATCCGGCGGCGGAATTCACCGCGTTCGGAATCGATTCCCGAACCCTCGGCTCCGGCGGTCTCTTTTTTGCGATCCCGGCTCGCCGCGACGGGCATGATTTCGTCCCGGCCGCGGCTGCGGGGGGAGCTTCCGGCGCCGTCGTCTCCCGGGAAGTCGGTCCGACGGATCCCGCGTTCGTTTTGATCAAGGTCGAGGACACGGTCGCCGCTCTCCAGCGGTTGGCCCGCTCGGTCCTGGCCTCTTCGACCGTCAAAGTCGTCGGGATAACCGGGAGCGTGGGGAAGACGACGACCAAGGACTTCACCGCCGCCCTTCTCGGCGGGTCCTTCAAGGTCCTCAAGTCCGAGGCCAATCTCAACAATCATCTCGGACTGGCCCTGTCCGTTCTCAAACTCAGCCCCGAACACGAGGTCGCCGTCCTGGAAATGGGAATGAGCAGCCCGGGGGAAATCCGGACGCTTGTCGGCATCGCCCCGCCGGACACGGCTGTCGTCACCAACATCGCCCCCGTTCACCTGGAGTTCCTGAAAACTCTCGAAGCCGTGGCCGAGGCCAAAGCCGAAATCATCGACGGCCTCAAGCCCGGGGGGACGGCCGTCCTCAACGGCAACGACGCCTGGGGAAGAATTCTGGCCAAACGGGCTTCCGGCCGGGTGATCTCTTTCGGCTTTGGGGACGGGGTCGAGGTCCGGGCATCCGAACTCGCTTATCTCGGATATGACGGACTTCGCTTCCGGGTAAGCTACGATGGGACATCCCGGGTCATCCGGGTTCCGTTTCTGACCGAAGGGCTTGTCCAAAACCTGCTGGCCGCTCTCGGAGTCGCCCGGGCTTTTCATCTCCCCTGGGAAAGTTTCGAGAGCGCCTTGGCCGGTCTTGCGCCCGCCGACAACCGGGGCCGGATCCTTCGCCTCCCCGGGGGAATCGCGGTCATCAACGACTCGTACAATTCCAGCCCCTTGGCTCTGGCGATGGCGCTGAAAAGCTACCTCCATCTTCCGGCCGCCCGGCGGGTGGCCGTCCTCGGAGACATGCTCGAGCTCGGCGACGGAGAAAAAAGCTATCACGCCGAAGCCGGCCGGTCGGCGGCCGCTCTCGGCTGGGACATCGTCGCCGCCGTCGGACCCCGAGGCCGTTGGATCGCCGAGGGCGCCCGGGCCGCAGGCCTGTCCGCCGCCGCAACCCCGGAATTCGAAACGAGTGAAGACGCCGCGGGGATCATCCCCGGGCTGGTCCGGCCGAACGACCTCGTCCTGGTCAAGGGCTCGCGCGGCGTCCGAATGGAACGCATCGTCGAGCGGCTGGCCACGGCCGGCAAGGAGAGCTTCTGATGCTCACAGCCCTGTTCAAATCCCTCCAGACGCTCGTTCCCGACTTCAACATCTTCCGGTATATCACGGTTCGTACGACTTTGGCCGGGATTACGGCCCTGCTTCTGACCCTGATCGTCGGCCCGGCGTTCATTCGCGGCCTGCGGCGATTCCAGATCGGCCAGCCTATCCGGTCCGATGGTCCGGCCTCGCACCTGGCCAAGCAAGGCACGCCGACGATGGGCGGACTATTGATCATCACGGCCACAATTGTCCCGACGCTCCTCTGGGGAGACCTGGGCAACGCCTACGTCCTTCTGACGATGGCGACAATGATTGCCTTCGGCGGGATCGGATTTCTGGACGATTTCATGAAGGTCCGCAAAAAACACTCGCTCGGCCTCATTGCCAGGAGCAAGCTGCTTTTCCAGTTTCTGCTGGCCGGATTATTCGCCCTCGTCGTCCTCCTCCTGGCGGCCGACGGGGACTTCAGCCTGCAGATGTACTTCCCCATTCTCAAAAAATGGGCTCCCTATCTCGGCTGGTTCTACGCCCCATGGATCATGTTCATCATGGTCTCGTCGACCAATGCCGTGAATCTGGCCGACGGGCTGGACGGCCTGGCGATCGGCCTGACCCTGATCAGCGCCGCGGCTTTATCGGCATTAACATACATCGCCGGGCATGCCGTCTTCTCCAATTATCTGTATATCGCCCGGGTTCCCCTGGCCGCCGAGCTGACGGTCTTCGGCGGGGCCCTGGTCGGGGCCTGTCTCGGATTCCTCTGGTTCAACAGTCATCCGGCCCAGGTTTACATGGGCGACGTAGGAGCCCTGTCGCTTGGCGGAACCCTGGCGGCGATGGCCATTCTCATCAAGCAGGAATTCCTCATCTTTGCCGTCGGCGGCGTCTTCATCCTCGAGGCGCTGTCCGTCCTGCTCCAGGTCTCGTACTTCAAAGCCACCAAAGGAAAGCGGATCTTCAAGATGGCCCCGCTCCATCATCATTTCGAGCTCCTCGGTTGGCCGGAGGAAAAGGTCGTCATCCGCTTCTGGATCCTCGGCCTCATCTTCGCTTTCTTCAGCCTGGCGACACTGAAATTGAGATAGACATGGACCTTCAGGGACGGAACGCGCTGGTGGTCGGCCTGGCCCGAACGGGTGAGGCGACGGCGGAGTTTCTCCTCCGCCGCGGCGCCCGGGTGACCATCACCGAGAGCAAAAGCCGGGAAGAGCTCGGCCCGAAAGCCGAGGCCTGGATCCGCCGCGGAGTCAGGCTCGAAACCGGCGGCCATACCCGGAAAACATTTTTTGCGGCCGATCTCATCATCCCCAGCCCCGGCGTTCCCCGGCATCCGGAGTTCGCGGCCGCGATCGAACGGGGCATCCCGGTCGTTTCGGAAATCGAGCTGGCCTTTCCTTTTCTCAAGGGATCGATCATCGGGATTACCGGAACCAACGGCAAGTCGACCACGACGACGCTTCTTCATCGGATCCTGAAGGACGACGGCCGAAAGGCTTTCCTGGCCGGAAACATCGGCACGCCCCTCATTTCCTTCGTCGACAAGAGCCGCGACGCCGACGTCTATGTAACCGAAATTTCGAGTTTCCAGCTGGAATACGTCCGCGACTTCCGGGCGACCCTGGCCGTGATCCTGAACCTGTCCGGAAACCACCTCGACTGGCACGGCACGATGGACGATTACGCTGCGGCCAAGGCCAAGCTGCTCCACGGCCAAAGAGAAGGCGACGCGGCCGTTCTCAACCGCGAAGATGCCGGAATCTGGGCCTGGCAAAAACGCGCCGCTTCAACCATATTCGGTTTCAGCGGAAAACGGCCCGTCCGCCGCGGCGCGTTCCTCCGCGACGGTTGGATCGTCTTCCGCGGCGGCCAAACGCCGCAACGGATCATGCCGGTTTCCGAGATCAGGCTGCCCGGGCTCCACAACCGGGAAAACGTCCTGGCGGCGGCCGCGGCCGCCCGGATCCTCGGCGTCTCTCCGGACCGCATTCGCTCGACCGTCCGGGCTTTTTCGGGACTCGAGCACCGCCTCGAGCCGGTCACCACGGTCCGGGGCGTTACGTTCGTCAATGATTCCAAGGCCACCACCGTGGATGCCGCCTTGAAAGCTCTGGCCAGCTTCAACCGGCCGGTCGTCCTGATCCTGGGCGGAAAGGATAAGGGGTCGGACTTCACTCCGCTCCGCAAAGCCGTCCGTAAAAGCGTCAAAAGCATCGTGCTAGTCGGGGCGGCCAGGGACAAGATCCGGGCCTCGCTTCAAGGGACCGTTCCCCTGCTCGAGGCGGCCACATACGCCGAGGTCGTCCGGAAGGCCTTCGCCGCCGCCTCGCCCGGCGACGTCGTCCTTCTCGCCCCCGCCTGCACGAGCTGGGACATGTTCCGTGATTTTGAGGAGCGCGGCCGGGTCTTCAAGCGCGAAGTCCGCCGTCTGGCCGACCGGCCGCAGGGGAAGAGAGGTTAGGGCGATGGAAACGTTCCGGACCTACGGCTTCGACAAGGCGCTCTTTTTCACGACCGTCGTTCTCCTCGTCCTCGGTTCGCTCATGGTCATGAGCGCCTCGGGTGTTTTTGCCGAACAGACCTATCACAACAAGCTCTTTTTCTTCAGCCAGCAGATCATCGGAGCGGCCGTCGTCACCGCCGTCATCCTCGTTCTCCTCCGGATCCGCAAGCCCTTCTATAAATCCCCGGCCTTCGTCTTCGCCCTCCTCGGCTTGACCCTGGCCATGCTTCTGGTCGCCCTGGTCATGCCCCCGGTGGCCAAGACGAACCGGTGGATCGTCGTCGGCGGATTCCGCTTCCAGCCCTCGGAGCTGGCCAAGATCAGCCTGGTGCTGTTTCTGGCCTGGTTCCTGGACAAAAAGCGGGAAAAAATCGGAGAGCTGAAAGTCCTCCTGATTCCCCTTGGAATCGTCGGCCTGTTTACCGGCCTGATCATCCGCGAACCGGATTTCGGGACGGGCGTTCTGATTCTGGGCCTTTGCCTGATCGTCCTCTTTCTCGGCGGCGTCCGGCCCAAACATTTCGCCTGGATCAGCCTGGCCGTGATCCCGCCGCTGGCCGTCTTCCTGATCTCCGCGCCGTACCGGGTCAACCGGATCCTGGCTTTCTTTTCGCCCCAGTCGTCCGTCGAAAACCTGAACTTCCAGGTCGCCCAGTCGAAGTTCGCCGTCGGCTCGGGCGGTCTCTTCGGCGTCAGCTTCGGCGAGAGCGTCCAGAAGATCTTCTTCCTGCCGTGCTCTCACACGGACTTCATCTTCGCCATCATCGGCGAAGAGTTCGGGCTTCTGGGCACCCTGTCTTTCATCGCCCTCTTCGCCGTCCTGATCTGTCGGGGCATCGTGATCTCGATGAAAGCCCCCGATTTCTTCAGCCAGATTCTGGCCGCCGGACTCACCCTCTTTCTCGGATTCCAGGTCTTGCTCAACATCACCGTCGTCCTCGGGCTGGCTCCGGCCAAAGGCGTTCCCCTGCCCCTGATCAGCTACGGCCGGTCCTCGCTCGTCTGCGTTCTTCTGGCCATCGGACTGCTCCTCCATATTTCCCAACGCCGCGGCGATGGGCGGAGCCCGGCATGAGCGGACGCCGGGTGGTGATCTGCGGCGGAGGAACGGGCGGACACCTTTATCCCGCCCTCGTCCTCGGCCGGGCCCTGCAGGACAAAGAACCGGAGATCGAGCTGACCTTCATCGGGAGCGACCGGCCGGCCGAGCGTGAATTGATGCGCCGGCAGGGGGTCGACTTCATCGCCCTCCGGATCGAAGGATTGAAGGGCCGCGGGTTGCGGAGTATAAAAAGCCTGTCGCTTCTCCCCCTCGCCTTTCTCCGGGCCTGCCGGATCCTCCGGCGCCTCGAGCCGCAGCTGGTCGTCGGCGTCGGGTCTTATAGTTCCGGTCCCGTGGGCGTGGCCGCTTCCCGGCTCAAAATCCCGCTTCTCCTCCTCGAACAAAACGTCGTTCCCGGATTTACCAACCGCCGGCTTCTCGGCCGGGCGGAGAAAGTGGCCGCCGCATTCCAGGAGTCCCTCGCCTCGCTTCGGGGCAAGGGCGTTTTTCTCGGGAATCCCGTCCGCGAAGAATTTTTCCGGATGCCCCGAAAGATCCGGACCGAACAATTCGACCTGCTGGTTTTCGGCGGAAGCCAGGGATCCCGCTTTCTCAACCGGGCCGTACTCGGAGCGCTTCCCTACCTCGCCCGCTGGACAAAGCGCCTCCGAATCGTTCATCAGACGGGAGCCGCCGATCTGGCCGAAGTGCGGCGCGGCTATATCGAGAGCGGCTGGGAGGGGGCCGTCGTCGAGGCCTTCTTCGAGGACATGCCGGCCCGCTTTGCCGCGGCCGATCTCGTCCTGGCCCGGGCCGGAGCGACGACCTGCGCCGAGCTGATCGCCGCCCGCAAGGCCTCGATCCTCGTTCCCTTCGCCGGGGCGTCCGACGACCATCAGCGCAAAAACGCCGAGGTCCTTCAGCGAGCCGGCGGGGCCGAGATGATTTTGGAATCGGAATGGACGCCGCCGGGATTCGCCCGGATGCTCGGCGAGCTCATCGATCGCCCCGAGCGAACCGCGGCCATGGAAGAAAAGCTCCGGCCGCTGGCGGTGGAAGATCCGGCCGGAAAGATCGCCGCCCTGGCTTTCGAGCTGATGGGGCGCCGGGCCTAGGAGACTCACATGGTGAAAACCGTTTATCGCAAACTCAAACACATCCACATGATCGGAATCGGCGGAACCGGGATGAACGGCATCGCCGAGGTCCTCCATAACCTGGGCTACCGCGTGTCCGGCTCCGACCTCGCCGAGGGCGAAGCCACCCGGCGCCTCCGGGAAATGGGGACGACGATCTCGATCGGCCACCGGAAAGAAAACGTCAAGGGGGCCGATGTCGTCGTGATCTCCTCGGCCGTCAAGAAGGACAATGTCGAGTGGGAGGAGGCCCGGAATTCGAAGATCCCGGTCATCCCCCGGGCCGAGATGCTGGCCGAGCTCATGCGGATGAAGTACGGCATCGCCGTGGCCGGTTCTCACGGAAAAACCTCGACCACCTCCATGGTCGCCACGGTCCTGGACAAGGCCGGTTTCGATCCGACGATCATCGTCGGCGGACGCCTCAACACCCTCGGCGCCCATGCCCGGCTCGGCGAGGGCGACTTTTTCGTCGCCGAAGCGGATGAAAGCGATCGGTCGTTCCTGATGCTCTCTCCGTTTATCGCCGTCCTGACCAACATCGATGCCGAACACCTGGACAAGTACGCCGGCGTGGACGACATCAAGAAGGATTTCGTCGAGTTCGCCAATAAGGTCCCCTTCTACTGTCCCATCATTCTCTGCCTGGACGATGCCAATCTCCAGTCGATCATCCCGAAGTTCGACCGCCGGATCATCACCTACGGATTCTCGTCCCAGGCCGACTTCAACGCCCGGGATATGCGCTTCGACGGTTTTTCCAGCTCGTCAACCCTCTATCACAAGGGCCGGGAAATCGGACCGCTCAACCTGAATATTCCCGGACCGCACATGATCCTCAACGCCCTGGCCGCCGTCGCCGTCGGCTTCGACCTGGACATCCCCCCGGCCGTCATCCTGGACGCCCTGGCCGGCTATACCGGGACGGGCCGCCGGTTTGAGCTCAAGGCCGAAACCAAAGGAATCATGATCGTCGAGGATTACGGCCATCATCCGACCGAAATCCGGGCCACGCTCAACGGGGCCAAGCTCGGCTGGCCGCGCCGCCGGCTGGTGGCCGCCTTTCAGCCCCATCGGTACACCCGGCTGGCCCATCTTCGAAACGAGTTCGCCACGTCCTTCAACCAGGCCGACGCCCTGGTTCTGACCGAGGTCTATGCGGCGGGGGAAGAGCCGATCCCCGGCGTGGATGGGAAGTCCCTCTACGAGGAAGTCCGCCGGTTCGGCCATAAAAATGTCGATTTCGTCCCGGCCGTCGGCGACCTGCCGGCGAGGCTGGCCGAAATCGTCCGCCCCGACGACATCGTGATTTTCCTCGGGGCCGGCAATATCAACAAGGTCATCCCCGATTTCCTCCGTCTCCTGGAGAAGACGTCATGAGCCGCGAAGCCTTGGTCGTCCAATCGCTGCAATTTCAGAGGAGCGGGGGCCCGGTCCGGGTGAGAAAACCCGCCCGAAAATCGCCTCT
The DNA here is from genome assembly GCA_964411395.1 of uncultured Eubacteriales bacterium. Taxonomy (GTDB): domain Bacteria; phylum Acidobacteriota; class Aminicenantia; order Aminicenantales; family UBA4085; genus JAAZPG01. The sequence goes on from CAYPKX010000014.1 coordinate 19,281, forward strand.
GCGCCTGATGCACATCCTGGCGGTCATGACCGGTCTGGCGGCCCTGTTTTTCGGGATATCCCGCCTGTACGGATTTCTGATCACCTGGGACCACCTCTCCATCCGATCGGCCGAAATCACCTGCCCGGACCCTTCGGTCGGGGACCTGGTCCGGCCGCTGGCCGCCGAGGCCGCCGTCGGCAACATCCTTCTCCTGGATCCGGCCCGGGTCAAAGCCGGACTGGAAGCCTGTTCCTGGGTCAAGGAAGCGCGAATCCGGAAAGTCTTCCCGTCGTCGCTGGCCGTGGACATCGTGCCCCGCCTCCCCGTCGCCATCCTCGATATCGGGAACGGCTACCTGCTCGGCCGGGACAATGTCCCGATCGAAACGGCCGGGGCCGAAGACTGGGAACGCCTGCCCCTGTTTCATGACGATGGAATGTTCGTTTCGGACCGGGAAGCCCGACTGGCCCTGGGCTGGGCTTGCTGGGACGATCTCGACCCGGAGACGCGGGCCCGGGTCGCCCGCCTCGACTTGACCGATCCGGCCGACGTCGCCCTGACCTTCCGGGACGACCCGGTCAGGCTCCGTCTCGGGAATGGAAATTTTTCCAAAAAAATCACCGAATACGCCGCCGGACGGGTCCTCTGGGCCCGCGACTTCGGCCGGTTGGAATACGTCGACTTCCGGTTCGCGGACCGGATCTACCTGAAAGCCGTTCCGGAGGAGGGACGCTGATGGCAAAAAATGGATACATCGTCGGCATCGACATCGGGACCCGAACGGTCACCGTCCTGATCGGCGAGATCAACGAGGAACGAAAAATCGAAGTCATCGGCATCGGGACGTCCGAATCCCGGGGGCTCCGCAAAGGGGTGGTCGTCAACCTTGACGAAACCTCGGACGCCATCAAGAAAGCCCGGCAGGACGCCGAGCTGATGGCCGGCCAGGAAATCCACTCCGCCTTTATCGGCGTGTCGGGAGCCCACATCAAAAGCTTCAACAGCCGGGGCGTCATCGCCGTTTCCGGACGGAACAGGGAAATCACCAAAGAGGACAAACGACGGGTTCTGGAACAATCGAAAGCCGTTTCGATCCCGCCCGACCGCGAGATCATCCACGTCATCCCCCAGGAGTTCATCGTCGACGAACAGGACGGCATCCGCGATCCCCTGGGAATGAACGGCATCAAGCTCGAAGTCAACGTCCATATCGTCACCGGGTCGGTGACTCTTCTTCAAAACCTCCGGACCTGCATCGAGCGTTCCGATATCGCCATCGAGAGCCTGGTGCTGGCTCAGATCGCCGACAGCCCGGCGGTCCTTTCGTCGGACGAAAAGGAGCTCGGGGTCGGGCTCATCGACATCGGAGCGGGAACGACCGAAGTGGCCGTATTCGAGCGCGGGAGCCTCTGGTACACTTCCATCATTCCCCTGGGCGGGGACAACTTCACCAACGACATCGCCGTCGGCCTCCGGGCAGCCATTCCGGATGCCGAGAAGATCAAGAAAAAGTTCGGCTGCGCCCTGCCGCCTCCGGGCGAGGAGCAGGAAACCATCGAAGTCCCGGTGATCGGCCAGAATCGCAAACCCCGGATCCTTTCCCGCCAGCTTCTGGCCGAGATCATCCAGCCGCGAGCCGAAGAAATTTTCCGGTTGGTGGACAACGACATCAAGCGGATGGGCTTCGAAAAATCGTTGAACGCGGGACTGGTTCTGACCGGAGGAACGGCCCTGTTGGAAGGGCTGGAGGTCGTGGCCGAGGAAATCTTCGATCTGCCGGTCCGCAGGGGCGATCCGGGGGGGGTGGGCGGCCTGGTGGACCGGGTTCGGACGCCGGACTTCGCCACCGCCGTCGGGCTTCTTCATTACGGATACAACCTGATCGGTCAGGGCGGATCGAGCAAAGACCGCAAGCACGGCCTCTGGGGCCGTTTCAAGAATCTTTTTAAGGAAGACTAGGAGGGTGCCATGGACATCGAAAAGAACAGCAAGCTCAAATTCCAGCTGGTCGAGGAATCGTTCAACGCGAAAATCCGGGTCATCGGCATCGGCGGGGGCGGCGGCAACGCCCTCAACCGGATGATCGAAGCGGGGATCAACGGCGTCGATTTCATCGCCGTGAATACCGACGTCCAGGCCCTGACGGCAAGCCGGGCCCCCGTCAAGATCCAGATCGGACCGCAGTTGACCAAGGGCCTCGGTTCGGGCGGGCGCCCGGAAACGGGCAAGGCCGCGGCCATGGAGGACACGGAAAAGCTCCTTGAACTGATCGAGGGCTCGGACATGATCTTCCTGACGGCGGGATTGGGCGGCGGAACCGGCACAGGGGCCACCCCCATCATCGCCAACCTGGCGGCGGAGCTCGATGTCCTCTGCGTCGCCATCTGCACCCTTCCCTTTGAATTCGAGGGTCGCCAGCGGGCCCGTCAGGCCCAGGAAGGCCTGGCCGACTTGAAGTCCTCCGTCGACACGGTGATCGCCATCCCCAACGAACGGCTCCTCCAAACCGTTTCCCTGGATACCTCGATGCAGGATGCGTTCCGGATCGCCGACGACGTTCTTCGCCAGGCCGTGCAAGGCGTTTCCGACCTGATCACCACACCGGGCATCATCAATCTCGACTTCGCCGACGTCCGGACGATCATGAAGGGCATGGGCATGGCCTTCATGGGAACCGGACTTTCGGCCGGTCAAAACCGGGCGGCCGAGGCGGCCAACAAAGCGATCAGCAGCCCCCTGCTCATCGACACGACCATCCAGGGCGCCCGGGGGATTCTGATCAACATCACCGGCGGCAAGGATTTGACCCTCCACGAAGTCCAGAAGGCCAATCAGCTGATTCATAAGCTCGCCCATCCCGACGCCAACATCATCTTCGGAGCGATCATCGACCAGGCCATGAAGGAAATGGTCAAGGTGACGGTCATCGCCACGGGCTTCGAACCCGGGATGTCCATGGATGTTTCCGCGGCCGAGGAAGCGGCCGCGGCCATGGCCGCGGCGTCTCCGGTTCACCGGAAAACACCCCAGCCCTTCCCCATCCGGAACAACACCCCGCCTTTCGAGTTCGAGCCGAAGGGGATCGCCGGGCCGGACAGCCCGGCCGCTCGGCCGGCGGCCAGGACGCCCCACCCGAGCGCCTTCACCGAAACCGACTATGAACATCTGGAAACGCCGGCCTTCATCCGGAACAAGAGCCACCAGTTCCGGAAATACCCGTCGTGATCAAAGCCGACTGCGTCGTGGCCGCTTGCCGGGAGCTGGCGACCTGCCGGGGCCCCATCCCCAAGCGCCGGGACGCGCTGAAAGACGCCGGGCTGATGGAAAACGCCTGGATCGCCGGCCACGAAGGGCGGATCGTTTTCGTCGGGACGGAGGATGAATTCCGCCGGACGGTCCGGCCCGTCGAAGGCGCGGTCCGGATCGAGGCCGCCGGCCGGGTCGGCTTCCCGGGATTCGTCGATGCCCACACCCACCTGCCTTTTGCCGGAAACCGGGCCAACGAATTTGCCCTGAGAATCCAGGGCTGGACATATCAACAGCTCGCCGCCCAGGGGATGGGGATCCGCTCGACCGTGCGGGCGACCCGGGCCGCCTCACAGGACGAAATCCGGGATCTCTGCCTGGACCGCCTGGATGAAATGCTTCTTCACGGGACAACGACGGCTGAAGCCAAAAGCGGTTACGGTCTCAACCTCGCCGACGAGATCAAACAGCTGGAAGCCGTCCGCGAAGCCGGGGCCCGCCACCCGGTCGAGGTGATCCCGACCTTCATGGGCGCCCACGAAATTCCGGATGAATATCGCGATCGAAAGGAGGACTATCTTGACCTTCTTATTCACACGGTCGTTCCCGCGGTCCGCGATCAAGGCCTGGCCCGATTCTTCGACATTTTCTGCGAGGAGGGCGTGTTTTCTCTGGATGAGACAGAAAGGCTGGCGGCGGCGGCCTTGTCGGCCGGTTTCGGCCTCAAGATCCATGCGGACGAATTCGTCCCACTAGGCGGGACGGAGCTGGCCGCCCGTCTGGGCGCGGTCTCGGCCGAGCACCTGATCGCCGTTACGGAAAGCGGAATCGCCGCCCTGGCCGAAAGCGACACGGCCGCCATCCTCCTCCCCAACGTCCCCTTTTTCCTGATGCAGGACAAGAAAGCCCCGGCCCGCCGGCTGATTGAAGCCGGAGCCGCCGTGGCCCTCGCCTCCGACTTCAATCCCGGAAGCTCGATGACCTCCAATATGCAGTGGATCCTCCAGCTCGGCGTCTTCCAGATGAGGATGACGATCGAGGAAGCCCTCAATGCCGCGACCGCCAACGGCGCTTATGCCGTCCGGGCTCACCGCGACGTCGGCAGCCTCGAACCGGGAAAATTCCTGGATCTCGTCCTCTGCGATCTGCCGAGCCTCTCTGATCTCGTCTACCGCCTCGGCCGGAATCCGGTCCGCACCGTTCTGAAAAGAGGGCGGATCGTCGTTCAAGACGGCCGGCTCAACCGGGCCGACCGTTCCCCCTTCCCCCTTTAGGTCCCAATCCCATTTTTGTCCCACGGGGGCGCTTCCGAAAGGAGGCGCCCCCCATTCCCTGCCCGCGCGGTTTTCGCTCGCCGCAAAAGACCGGGACTCTCGAGAGGGACGGGGCGAAAGCCGGGTCTCCGCCGGGAAGAAATCAGAGGATGGCCCGGCCGGCCGTGATCGAGGGGAGCGGAATCATCCCGCAAGTCCGCGGATATCCACGATAAAACCCCTCACGCCGTTCAACACCATCTGAACACCGATCGTGGCCACGATCAGTCCGAAAATACGGATGAGCGGATTCATCAGGTTGAACTTGATGAGGATGTCCCCGATCCTTTTAGCCGCAAGCATAAAGGACAGGTTGACGGCCAGGGCGGCGACGATCGAAAACACCGTCGCGAAGGTCCCGTAATCGGCCGGGAAGGTCACGGCGGCGGTGATTGTCGCCGGCCCGGCGATCATCGGAACTGCGATCGGGACGGCCGTAAGGTCTTTGACCGAGATGTTCTTGTCCAACTTGAAGAAGACACCCCGCTGCAGACCGGTCAGGCCGTTGTAGAAAAGAACGATGCCGCAGGTCATCTGGAAGGCGTACAGCTCGATATGAAAGACGTAATTGAAGATGACGTGGCCGGCCGCCAGAAAAGTCACCAGGATGATCAGGGCGGTGATGGTCGACTTGATCGAGATGAACCGCGTGGTCTTCCCGTCGAATTGCTTCTGAAGAGAATGGATGACGAAGATCTTCTGAACCGGGTTGACCAGGGCGATGAACGCCACAAAACAACTGAACAGGGCCTTGAGTGAAACCGCCGTCATGTGGGTTGTCCTTTTTCTCCGGCTTAATCAGCGGCCGACTCGCTCCGCTTCAGCAGGACGATGGTGATGTCGTCGAATTGCGTTCCTTTCTGGAACTCGTCGAGGTCGCCCGAAAGCCGGTTCCAGACGGCCGCAAGGTCGTCGTCCCGGTGGTCGGCCAGGAGGCGGATAAACCGATCCTCGCCGAAGAAAGCCCCCTCCGGGGTGACCGCCTCCGTCACGCCGTCGGTATAGAGCACCAGGAGGTCGCCGGGTTCGAGACGGGACCGGCCTTCGTGGTAGGCCGCCTCCGCGTCGACGCCGAGGAAGGCGTCGCCCATGGAGGCCAGCGTCCGGATCCGACGGTCGCGGGAGACGATGAAAGGCGGATTGTGACCGGCATTGGCATAGGTCAGCTCGCCGGTTCGGACGTTGAACACCGCCAGAAACAACGTCGTGAACATGCAGGCATCGTTGTCCCGGCTGAGGATCTCATTGGCCGCCCGGACCGACTCGGCCGGCCCGACGCCCTTCTGGCAGACGGTCTTCATCAGCGTCCGGTTGACGGCCATGAACAAGGCGGCCGGAACGCCTTTGCCGGAAACATCGGCGATGAGGACGGCCAGATGATCGTCATCCAGGAAGAAAAAGTCGTAAAAATCACCGGCGACGTCCTTGGCCGGCGAATTCTTGGCATAGAGGTCGAACTCCGGCCTTTCGGGAAAGGCGGGGAAGACGCGCGGCAGGAGGGATTCCTGGATTTGACGGGCGATCCGAAGCTCGCTCTCGACGGCCTCCTTGGCCTTGGTCGCGGCGGTAAAATCCTTGATGTACTGGTTCAGGTCGGCGACCGTCTTATTGAAGACTTCGGCCAGCCGCTGGATTTCATCCTTGCGCTCGATCCCCTCGATCCGGACATCGAGGCGGCCGGCCGATATTTCACCGGCGAAAGCGGTAAGCTTGCGAAGCGGATTGGTGATGCCGAACGAGGTCACGACAATCCCGAGCATGATGACGGCCAGGCCGATCAGCATGAGGGCGAGTTGGCGGTAGAGCTGAGCCCGGACAGGGGCCAGGATCCTGTCTTCGGGGATCACCGCGGCAAACGACCAGCCCGTCGCCGGAATCGGCGTGGAGACCATCCAGCTTTGCTCCCCGGTCGAGATATCGGGTAAAGCGACGATCCCCTGCCTCCCCGAAATCATGTTTTTCCCCAGGGTTCGCAAATCCGGCCGGGAGAGCGTTTCGGCCAGGCTGAACGGGGACTCGCGCAGGACGAAATCGGGATTGGGGTGGGCGATGAACGTTCCGCTCCGGCCGATGATGAAGGCATACCCGGACTGGACATCGATGTCCCGCAGCATCTTCTCGAGCTCGACCAGGGAGATGTCGGCCGTGACAACGCCGGCGAACGCGCCCTTGAGTTGAAACGGCATGGAGAAGGCGCAGGCCAGGGCGTTTCCTTCGCCGGCGCTGAAATACGGCTCGGTCCAGTAGGGAGCCTCGAGAAGCTTGGGAATCAGATACCAATCGGCCGTGGCATAGCTTCCATCCGCCGCCGGTTTCGCCCGCTCGAGGCCGCCGAACGCCTGAAAAACCCGGGCCGAGACCGCATCTTTGCGGGGATCGAGCGCCCGCGGCTCGAACGAAACGGCCATGCCGAAAATGTCCGGGTCGGCCGAGACGCGCCGTTCCATCAGCTCGTAGAGGCGCTCCTCGTTTAGCAGCCGCATCCCCTCGATCGTTTCGGCGATAATCTCGGGCGTCCGGCTGAAGGCGGAAAACCGCGCCTCCAAACGGGCCGCCTGATGACGGATCAGCTCGAGGAGATAGGCGTTCGTCTGCTCGATCGAGGCCTTCTTATTCTGAAAATAGGTGGTCACGGCCACGGCCGAATAAACGACCAGGAGCGGCACGCCGATCCAGAGGATGAGCCGGCGGACGATCGGACTCTTTACGGTCGGCAGGCGGCGGCTCACGGGTCAGTCCTTGTAAAAGGTCTCGTAAGCCGGGACGGACTTGACGAATCCCTGGCGGATGAGCTCATCGGCGACCCGCTGATAGTCCTCCTTCTTCAGAACGCCCCAGCTCGAGGCTTTGTCCCCCGCGCCGAAAACCACGGCCTGGCGGATGGCCCCCAGCATCCACTTCTGCTGGGCCCGGTTGGTTCGAACCCGGTATCCGGCGCAGTAATCCATCAAAACGTCGAGCGTCTCCTCTTCGTGAGTGAAGGCGTACTCCCAGCCCTGGAGAATCGCCTGCCGTATTTTCCGGCACATTTCAGGATTCCGGGTCTGCGTTTCCCGGGTGCAATAAATCCCGTCTTCGGGGAAATTCAGTCCGTAATCGGAGTAGAAAAACGGGACCAGGTCCTCCTGGTCGACGCCGGAGAGATAAATCTTATTGTACTCGTTGTAATACATGGCCGAGGCCGCGTCGCAGGCCCCGACCAGGAAGGCGTCGATGTTGTAGGATTGGGGGACAATGACCGGCTTGATTCCGTATTTTCGGAAGAAAGCCAGGGGCTGGATCGAAAAATCGCCGCCCCAGATGGCGACCTTCTTCCCGGTCAAGTCCTCAGGTTTCCGGATACCGCTGCTTTTTTTCGCCACGAGCATGAGCGTGGATTTCTGGACGACCTGGCAGATGTTGACGACCGGCCGGTCCAACGTCAAAGTCTGAGAAAGCCAGGCGGTGATAAAATCCGCCCGCCCGGAAAAGAGCTCGGTGATCGGGCTGGCGTTCTCGTCGGAAAAACGCACGTCGACATTCAATCCCTCGGCCGCAAACAGCCCCTTTTCCAGGGCCATGATATATCCGGCGAACTGAGCCTGGGGAACCCATTGAACCTGGAGGACGACCATTCGATCGGTCTGGGGCAGGACGGCTGACGCGGTAAATACGGAGGAAAGGACAACGGCGAAAACGGCGCATCGCATCTGGAAAACTCTCATGAGACGAATCGAAGCGAAGCCATGATATCTCCGCTCCCCGGTTCGGTCAAGGACGAGGATCGTCCCCTTGTAATATAAAATCGATTGAATTACGATATTCAGGCCGTCTTCGAGAGCACCATCCCATGCGTGCGGTTTCTGAAATTCGGAAAAAGGTCTGCTTCATCGCCCCCTCCACCAGTCTGGCCCCTTCCGACCAACCTCTGCTCGAGCGCTCGGCCCGCATCATCCGCGAATCCTTCCCTATCGCCGGCGTGTTTTTCAGCCCGTTTCTCTACTCGTCCTCCCTCTCGATCGATCACGTGACCGCAACCGCCGCCGAACGGGCGGATGAATTCAAAGCCGTGATCCGGGAATACGATCTGATCGTTTCGGTCGCCGGAGGAACGGGCGCCGAGGATATCAGCCTGAAGCTCGATCGCCAGGACTGGAAGGTGATCAAGAAGCGGCGGCCGTTGTTTCTCGGTTTCTCGGATTTCACGTTCCTGCTTTGCGAGATTTATGCCCGGACGGGAGTGCCGGGCGTCCTCTTTCCCTCTCTGTCTCTCGGCCGCGGGCATGCCCGCCGAATCCTGGCCCTGCTCTCGGGGAGGAGGGTTTCGTTCCACGGATCATTCTGGGTGACCCCTCCGCCGGGCGAGCCGCTGAGCGGGATTCCCGTCGGCGGGAACCTGACGACCTTCGTCAACTTCCTGAACCGGGAGAAACCGCCCCGGCTGGCCTGGCCCAACCACATCCTTTTCCTCGAAGATCTGGGCATTGACGTCGAGGACCTTCACCGGCTGCTGGCCGCGCTCCGGCGCCACCGCGTATTCACCCGGGCCCGCGGAGTGGTCATCGGCTCGCTCCATCCGGACACGTCATCGCTCGATGGCAAGCTGTTCCAGGTCAAAGCCGTGCAATTCATCATGGCGTTTTTAAACGAAATCATCAAATCCCGACGAGCCGCGGGCCGGCCCTTGCCGATCCTCGTCGCCGAGAATTTCGGCCATCGCCTCGGGCCCCGACAGCCGGCCGTCCCGATCGGAGGCACCGTAACGATCACGCCGCGGGGCGTCCTTGTTTTTCAGCTCCCCGGCCGGCGACTCGGCCCCGCCGTTCGCCTGGCCGAATCCATCGCCGGGCCTCCGCCGCCTGGATCGATTCATCGCCCCGCCGGGAGAAACGATCCGGACCGGCCCAACGCCCCGAAATCGTCCGGCGGAATGCCGGAACCGGGGGGGGACGAATCATGACTTTCGGACCGCCTCACGCGAGGAAAACCGGGCGCCGGCTCCTGGCCGTCATCCCCCACGGCGGATTGGTCGTCCCCGCCGAAATTCCTCCGGACGCCCTTTCCACCGAATGGCCCGAACTGGCCCGAAACATCGATTGGCAGACGTGCGCGCTCTATGATTTTCGCGACATTCTGGGAAACGCCCAGGTCGAATTCGCCTACTGCAGCCTGGTTCTCGAAGCCAATCGTCATCCCCGGGATATCGACGCCGCCGTTCCGCTCGTCGACGTTCTGGGGCGGCATGTTTATCGGCCGGGCAAAGATCCATCTCCCGAACTTCGCCGCCGCCTCGCCGAAAAATACCTCGATCCGTTTCACGCGGCTGTCGGCGAAGCCGTCGCCGCGGGAGCCGATTTTATCCTGGAGGGACATGCGACCGTCACCGCCAGAGGCATGGCCGACAACCAGGTGGACCTGATGAATCTCCAAACGGACGCGGGCGGAGGTGACACGCGCCGCTTCTGCCCGGACGAGATGATCCGGGTGTATGCGGCCGAGCTTCGGTTGCGCCTGCCGGATGTCCGGGTCACGATCAACGCCTCGGAATATCTCAGCGTCTACGGCCACATTTGCGCCGAGCATGCGCTCGACGCGCCCGAGCGCTTCGGCCGGAAGGCGCCGGCCATCCTCCAGGAGACAAACCAGGCGCTCTATCTTCGGCCGGACGGATCCCTGGACATCGCCAAGCTCAACCGGCTCCGCCGGGCCTTCGCCGAATCCCTGAGGATTATTCTATCGATGCCTTCGGCTTGAGGCGCGCCGGTCCGCCGAGTCGCCGCGCCTGCCGGCCGCGTTTCCGCCGCCTCAAGCGGCGGGACCGCCTTTCTTTTTCCCGAAGAAGAAATAAACCGGAAGGCCGAGGAGGATAAGACCCAGCCCGGCCAGGGCGTTGAGCGGCTGGCTGATCAGGGCGTTGACGGCGATATACAGGGAGGCCAGGATGAAGACGATGGGGGTGAAGGGATAGCCCCAGGTTTTATACGGCCGGGGCAGGTCCGGCCGCTTTTTCCGGAGGACGATGACCGCGGCCACCGTCAGACCGAAAAAGATCCACTGGCCGAAGACGACGTAGGTGAACAGCTGTTCAAAGGTTCCGGAAAACACGGCCAGGATGATGCTCCAGGCTCCCAGGGCCAGGATCGAGACATGGGGGGTCAGGTACTTCGGATGAACGGCCGCGAGCTTCGGGAACAGAAGACCGTCCTTGGCCATGGCGTAGTACACGCGCGGCGAGCAGACGAAGTTCTGGTTGGCCGCGCCCATGATGGAAAAGAGGATGATGAACGAGATGATCGAAGCGCCGATCCCGCCGACGGCAATCTCCATGGCCTGGGCCGCAATCCGGTCGGAAACGGCGATTTGCGAAGCCGGCAGAACGTAGAGATAGGCCATCTGGGCCACGAGATAGAGGACGACACAGATCACGCTCCCGATCAGGATCCCCCAGGGAAGCGTTTTCTGGGGATTCTTCATTTCCCCGCCGCTGTATGTGGCCGCTTCCCATCCCTTATAAGCCCAGAGCGAAGCGACCAGGGCGACGCCGAACGCGCCCAGCAGGCTTCCGGAAGGCGCGCCGCCGCCGGAGACGAAGTTGGCCGTGTCGCCCTTGCCGAAGACGAAAATAGCCACGCACACGCCCAACAAGCCGATGAACTTGATCGCCGTCAGCAGGTTCTGGAGATTCGCCCCGCTTCGCACGCCGATGTAATTCATGATCACCAGAAAAAGGATGAGCGCGACGCTGACGGCATGCATCGTGAGCGGCGTCATCGTAAAGAAATGAGGCAGATATTTCGACGAAAACGCGACGGCCAGGGTCGCAACGGCCCCGGAATCGATCACCAGAAACAGCGTCCAGCCGAAAAGGAAGGAAAGAACCGGACCATAAGCCTCGCGAAGATAGACGTACACTCCCCCGGCTTCCGGCATGGATGCGCCCAACTCTCCAAACGAGAGGGCTCCGAACATGCTGAGCAGGCCGCCGACCACCCAGACCGCGAGCAGCACGATCGGTCCGCCGACGGCGGCGGCCATGTCCTTGGGAACAAGAAAAATGCCCGAACCGATCACCCCCCCGACGACGAGGGAGACGATATCCCAGAGATTCAGAACGCGAGGCAACGCGCGGGTTTCGCCTGTCTGGCTCATGGTGTTCCTTTCTGATGATGTTGGCGGTAATACTCCCAGCCGTCGGCGATCGTCCGCTCGACCGGGAGATAGGAATGTCCGAATTCCCGAATGCTTTTTTCGTTGTCGTAATAAGATGTCCAGCCGCTCAACCGGCCGTAGGCGAGGGTGATCAGCGGCCGTTTTCCCGTCAGGCGGCTGGCCCCTTCGAGGAGTCCTCCCCCGGCCGCGACCAGAAAGGCCGGGATGGCGACGGGGCGGGTGTTTCGGCCGCAGGCCCGGCCGATGAGACGGATCGTCTCGGAATACGTCAGATTGGCTCCGGCCGCCAGGTAGCCCTGGCCGTCCCGGCCCGAACCGGCCAGGGCTTTTTCGACCAGAGAGGCCAGGTCGCGCACATCCACCACGGCCAGACCTCCGGAGAAAGATCCCATGATCCGGTTTTTCGAGATCATTCCGTACAGCTGATTATGCGGCGTTTTCGGATTATGGTCGCCCGGGCCCATGATCGAGGCGGGATTGAAGATCACCGCCCGCAGCCCGCGGGAGCGAATGAGCTCTTCGACGGCCAGCTGGCCTTCGTGTTTGCTGGCCATATAAAGAATCGAATCCGGCCAATTGTAGGCCGTCTTTTCGTCGGCCGGACGCCCGTCCTTGTGGAATCCGACCGCGCCGACCGAAGACATGTGGATCAGGCGCTCGACACCGGCGTCGAGGCAGGCTTCGCCGATCGTCCGGGCTCCGTCCCGATTGACCTTGAACAAAGGCGTCCGGTCTCCCCTCCAGTAGGAAATCAGGCCGGCCAGATGGATGACGTGCGACTTGCCGGCGACGGCCGAACGGACGGCGGCGGGGTCGGCGATATCGCCCTCATGGATCCGGATGCCCCGATCCCCCCAGGAAGCGGGGATCCGGTCGCCCGGAAGGACGAAGGCCGAAACGGACGACGCCCCGTACGTCTCGATCAGCCGGGGCAGAAGAACCGCTCCGACAAATCCCGTGGCTCCGGTGACCAGAACATTCATGGCCGAACCCGCTCGCTTAATGACCGGCGAAAAATCCACGCGTCGGTCGCCACGCCGAGAGCGGCATGGATCGGGATCACGTACAGAAACGACCCGGTCTGCCAGGCGATAAAGCCGAAGATGAATCCCCCGCCCAGGGCGGCGAGGATCTCCGTGTCCGGATGGCCGATATGAAAAAGAGTCGAAACGGCGGTCGAAACGGCCAGGGCCGGAAGCAGGCCGGACGAAGCGGCCAGAGGAAAGAACAGGATTCCGCGAAAGACGAACTCCCAGGCCGTATAATAAAAGAGGATGTAACCGGCTTCATAGACGAGAAAAGTTTTTCCGTCCCGCAGAGCCGTTTTCGCATAGGGATAGAATCTCCGCATCTCAGGGTCGCGTGTCCCGATTTTTCCGGAAAGCCAGCCGACCGGCAGGGCGGCCAGCACAAGGACCAGTCCAAGCTTCCCGTTTCCGGTCCGCAATCCGAGATCGTCCAGAACCCGGGCGGGATCGACGGCCAGAAGAAAGACGGCCGCCGCGGGGACAGCCAGGCCGAGGAGAAAGAAGGACAAAAAATACCGCCGGACGGCCTGAAGGTCGTCCCGGCTGGATTTAAGAAACCGTTTTCGCCCTAAGGCCGTTTGGAGAAGGGTCAGGGCGACGGATTCCCAGACCATGAGAAGGCCCGGCCAGGCCGAAGGTTCAATGGATATGCCCATGGGCCCTCTCCTCCCGGTACCAGGCCATCGTTTCGGCGATTTGACGGACATAGTCATCGTCGGGTGTATATCCGAGGTCGGCAATCGTACGGGAGATATCGTAGGTCGTTTCCGTTGTCACCCTCCTGATCCGATAGACGGTCAATTTCGGGTCATACGCCGGGCGGATTCGATGGACGGTTTCCATCACCCGGGCGAGGGCAAAAGCGATCCAGGCCGGGGCCATGATCCGCTGACGCTTTCCAAATTGGGCCAGGACCGTCCGGAGATACTCCCCCCAGGTCGGAAGGCGGCCGTTGGTCACGGTATACGCCCGGCCTTCGATCCCTTCGCGGACGAGAGCCGCTTCGGCCGCCCGGCAGAAGTTGGCGATGTACGTATAGCCGAACCTGTTCCGGCCGCGCCCGATGATGAGCGGCATTCCCCTTTCTCCTTCCCGAAACAGCCGCCCCGAAGTCGTCCGATCGCCCGGGCCCATGACGTCGGCCGGTCGGAGAATGACGACCGGAAAGCCCTGCCGGGCATGGGCGTCGAGCAGCCAGCTTTCGGCCAGAATTTTATATCGGGTATAGGGAATGAAATCGGCCGGAAGTCCGGGCTTGTCCTCGGAAATATCCGGGCGGCCGTAGCCGAGGGTCAAGGCGGTCGAGACGAAAATCATACGGCGCAGCGAGAGGCCCGATTCCCGGATGACGGTCACAAGGTTTTGAACCAAATCGAAGATATGGCCGCGGCAGGTGTCGGCGTCGGCCACATCGGAGACGACCGAGGCGGAATGCAGAACATGGGTCACGTCGGCCGGGATCCGAAACGAAGCCGGATCGCACAGGTCTCCCTTGATGAGAGGGATTCCGGCGCCGTCGAGGAGATGGAGGTCCGACGTCGGCCGGACGAGTCCGACCACATCCCAGCCCGCGGCCGCGAAATGCCGGCAGAGCGCCGAGCCGATGAATCCGTTGGCCCCGGTGATGAATATTTTTCTCATGAGACCGCCAGAATCCGCCGCCGTTCGGCCCGCCGGTTCCAAGCCCGAACCATCGCCGGGCAGGCCCACAGGGCGAAAAGGCCGAGGGCGATACCGGCCATCGAGTCGGTGACATAATGATAACGTCCGTAGACGGTCGAAACATAGAGACTCAGGATGATGGGACTGAGGATGTAAAACCAGCGGCGGAGATACCGGTGGGACATCAACCAGATGACCGTCCCGACGGAGCAATGGGGGCTGGGAATGGATCCGCCGGCGAAATGGGCTTTGGCCCGGATGACCTCGCCAAGGTGGGTGAAGAAACCGCCTTTCAGAGGAACGGAATAGATTTCGGGCATGTACCAGAACGGGCTGGCGACCGGGTAAAGAATGAAACCCAGGTCGCAAGCCAGATTGACGAAAGCCAGGGTGAAGAGATAATCCTCCAGCGGGCCTTTTCCATGTTTAAAAAAGATCAAAGCCGCGACCAACGGGTAAAAGAGGACATAGATCACGTAGGAAAACATCATCCATTCGGTCAGCGGCGGAGAGATGAACCGTTCGAGCCAGAGGGTCGGCTGGAGGCCGAAGACGGATTGCTCGGCCGCGATGACGGCCCGGTCCTGCCAGGGAAAGACGATCAGTTGAAGGGAGCGGGTGGCGTCGAAAAGATAGGCGAAGAGAAGCTGAGCCGAGCCGGTCCGAAGAAGAAAATAGAGGAGTTTGCCTTTGACTTTCGGCAGGGCAAAGACGGCCAGAAGATAGAGCGCGGCCAAACCGGCGTTTTTTGCGGCCGAAAGAAACGGGGCATCGATGCGCCGGAAAAAGAGCAGGAATAAAACCGTTTGGACGGCCAAGCCCCCGAGCAGGAGAGCGTCCAGCACCTGGACCTCGATTCCCAGAAGAGGGACGGTCCGGCCGTAGAGTTTGGCGATGTCTCTCCCCCTGGGGCGTTCAGCCGAAGTCTTCATCGGACTTTCACCAGGCCCCTCTCGGCATACCAGGCCACCGTGCGTTTGATCGCCTCGGTCATGTCGAGCTCGGGCGTAAAATCCAGCTCGCGCCGGATCAGGGAACTGTCGTAATTCCAATAATACCCGCTCGCCGCCGAGACCGCCTCCCGGGTCAGAAGCGGTTCTCGGCCGCCGATCCGGGCGGCGATTTCGGAGAAAGCCGCGACCGTCCATTGGAGGGGATAAGGGACCGGCAGAAAAACACGCCGAAGGCCCAGTTCGCCGGCGACGGCGTCGGTGATTTCGCGCCAGGCCACGGGCCGGCCTGAGGTTAGGAAATAGGTCCGGCCGACGGCTGCGGAATGTTCGGCGGCCAGGATCAAGGCCCGGGCGACGTCCCAAACCGAGACGACGCTGGTCTGGGGCTTTCCATTTCCGATCAAGGGCTTGATCCGCTTGGCGATCAGCGACATCGAGGTGAACAGCTCCTTCTGCCGCGGACCGAGAACGTTGGCGGGACGCAGAATCGTCCAGGGGATCCGGCCGGTGTACGTCCGGACGATGCCCTCAGCCCCGGCCTTGCTTCGTCCATAACCGGAGACAGGCCTCAGGGGCGCGGTTTCGTCCAAAGCCGCCCCCCCGGCCGGAGAAGGACCGGTCGCACTGATGCTGGAGACATAGACAAACCGTTTCAGCGCCGGGTTTGCAGCCTCACAGGCGGAGAGAAGGGCTTTGGTCGGCTGCACATTCGCTTCTTCGTAGGCCCGATCATCGGGAGCGGAAATCCGACCCCCGACATGAAAGACGACATCCCGACCCGCGACCGCTCCGGCCAGCGACTCAGGATCACCGTAGCTTCCCCGAACCGGGACGGCGCCGGGGAATCCGGACATTCCACCCCGGCTTTCCGGGCGGACGAGGACCAAAACATCATCTTTTCGGGCCAGAAGGGCTTCGACGAGATGGCTGCCGATAAACCCCGTCGCCCCGGTGACGAGCGCTTTCATTC
>CAYPKX010000014.1:35683-37936 GCA_964411395.1 uncultured Eubacteriales bacterium
TCGACGAGATGGCTGCCGATAAACCCCGTCGCCCCGGTGACGAGCGCTTTCATTCTGCCGCCTGAAACCGCGGAAATCGCATGATGGGAGCGATTCTATCAGAATCGGAGAGATTGGGAAAATACTGAGGTTCACTTCCCTTTGTGCGGGCAGGAGTTTCCGAGAATATGGCCGGACGTTCAAACACCTTCGCTCGGCAAGCTCTTGGGCTCGCATTCGGTCGGCCCGGCCGACAAGTGCCGGCTTCTCTCAGAAAAATACATATTTGGAAAATATGCCGCCTTTCAAGCATCAAGAAAAGCCTTATCCGGACAATATTCTCTCCATCCGCCATTACCTCTCATCTCGGCCCACGCAATTTGGAAGAGAGCCATAAATGAAAACGCCCCGGCCGGGAGACCGGGGCGTTATGAGGATTTTATCCCGGGAAGCTATTTGTTTAGATTCGCTTGAATGATCTCAAGCTCCAGGCGGGCCAGCTTTAACTGGGCCTCATAGGATTCCAGATTGAAACGCGCCTGATCAAGCTCGACCGTGGTTACCACTCCCGCCTGATGCCGTTTTTCGGTGAAGGCATATTCTTCCCCGGCGCGGGCGGCAAGGATTTCATACCGATTAACCTTATATTCCGCCTCGGTGACGAGAGCCATCAGGTCGACCTTTTCGGCCGGAATCTCTCCCCTGAGAAAAGCGGTTCGAAAACCGATCTTTTTCTTCAAATCGTCGACCCTGCGTTGAAATTGGGCCTCGGCGTCATGGGCGAATCGCGACTCCTCGGCCTGAACGAGACCGGCCTCAACCAGTCGCCGGATCCTCTCCGCTTCACCCCGGCTTTCGGCCATCGTGTTTTTCCAGGACTTGAGACTCAGACTCAGGCGTTCGGTCACGAAGTCGCGGCCGTTGACGAGAGGCGCCGAAAGCTCGTTCCGGGGCTGCCGGTGAGAGGCCAGGGTTTCCTCGAAATCCAGTTCCAGGCGCTGTTTATCGATTTCCTGGCGGACAAGATCCGCCTCCGCCCGATCCCCTTCTTCTTTCTTGATTACGCCGACGGCTATTCGCTGTTTAAGGAATTCGAGGTTTTTTCTTGCCAGCTCGAGCCGGGAGTCGGCCAGCTGCAACTGGACTTCCGCCTGGGCCAGGTACAACCGGCCCTGGGCTACGTCCTGGAGGTGGTTTGTGGTCGCCGTTGCCATCACTCCGGTCAAAACGGAACAGAGAACGATGGTGATCATTTTGATGTTTCTCCTTTTACGCAAATTGTCCGTCGGTTCGCCGAAGGAGGCCCGGCGGCGCCGGTCCGACTCGAGCTGCCACTCCAGGTGCTCGAGGAAACGGGGGTCGGGTTCGTGCCTGGAGCTCATGGTCATTTCCCTCTCTCGGCGGCGTCGAATCGGACGAGCTGTTTCCTGAGCGCCTCCCGGGCCCGGCGAAGGCGCCCCTCCACGGCTCGCTCCGAAATTCCGCCCTCTGCAGCGATATTCCGGACGGACTTATCGTCAAAATAATAGCTCTCCAGCAGCCGGGCCCGGCCGCGGCTGACGCGGGACAAACCCCATTGAAGCCGGGTTACGGCTTCGGGACGGCTCAAATCGGGCTCCTCGCCGGGCGGATCAATAGCCAGGGCGGTCAGGGAGCCCGGTTGCATCTTCCGAAAATGGCTGACCAGGAGGTTATGGGCGACGGTCCTCAGCCAGGCCATGGGGTCGCGGGCCGGACGGCGGCTCCACGCTTCCCAGGCCCGGATGAATGTTTCCTGGACGATGTCCTCGGCCAGGGCCCGCTGTCCGCCCGTCCGGCAGGAGACATAAGCGTAAAGCGGGCGAACCGTTTGCCGGTAAATGCCGATCAGGTCGTTTTCCGTTGTCACGCTCGTCTCCCGCTCATTTTTATCATCCACCATATAGACGCGCGAGCCGCCCAAAACCCACTTTTTAAAAAAAAGTAAATATTATAATCATTAGAATTTTTATGAATAATGTAGGTCAAAGCGTTGGGATCAGCGATAGACGTCTTTTCGATGGCCGAGGGGCAGGATCGCCAGGCGATGCTCGGTTTTATCGATCGAATAAATGATCCGATAATCGTCCCAACCGTATCGATAAAGCCCCCGCAAGACGACTTTCAACGGTTTCCCAGGCTTTTCGGGATTCCCGGCCAAGTGGTTTTTTACTTTGTCGATGACCCTGACGGCGATTGACCGGTCGAGCGCCTTCAGGTCACCGACCGTCCGTTCGTTCCAGACAACATGATAAG
>CAYPKX010000015.1:0-37381 GCA_964411395.1 uncultured Eubacteriales bacterium
AACCCCCGAATGGCGGGTCCAAAGCCCGCTGCCTTACCGCTTGGCGACGCCCCAGCCGTGATCGCATCCCATCCCTGGGCCCGGCTCATCGTCGCCGTCAACACGGTGTCAAACCGTCCGGCCAGGGCAGCCCGGCCGGCCTCGGCCCGGCCGCGGTTTTCAAACAGGCCGAATACTCCGGCCCCGGAACCCGTGACGAGGGACAAGTCCGCGCCTTGATCCCGCAATTCGCCTTTGATCTCGAGGAGCTGAGGGAAATAACGAAAGACCGTCTCTTCGAGCGCGTTCACCAAAGAACCGGGATTCCGGGTCCCGAGAAACCGCGTAATTTTACTGACTTTACCGTCCGAAGTCAAGGCGTCCGGCCCCAAAGCTCCGTAGATTCGAGGGGTGGGGACGGAAAAGGGCGGCAGGACAAGGACGATCCAGGCGGGCGCAAGGTCGGGAAGAGCCGTCAGCCGGTCGCCTCGATCTTCGCCCAGACAGAGCCCCCCGGTGAGAAAATAGGGGACGTCCATCCCGAGCGACCGGCCGAGATCTTCGAGATCTTCCCTGGAAAGGCCCAGCTCCCAGAGGAGGTTGAGGCCGAACAGCGTCATGGCCGCGTTGGAGCTGCCTCCGCCAAGCCCCCCTCCGGCCGGGATCCTCTTGGCCACCGTGATCTCGGCTCCATCCCGGAAGCCGGTTTTTTCCCGCAGGGCCGCGGCCGCCCTCCAAACAAGGTTGGTTGGATCCCAGGAAATCGCCGGATCATCGCCGGAGAGAAGAATTTCGGGTCCGGAGCGGCGGCGAAGCTCGATCGTATCGTGAAAATCAACCCACTGGAACAGCGTCCGAATATCGTGATATCCATCGGGCCGCTTTCGAAGGACGTCCAGCCCCAGGTTGATTTTAGCGAACGATGGAAGCTTCACCGCAGGAGTCTTTCGATCTCGGGCCAGGTCTTGGAGGCGAAAGCCCGGCGAAAATCCAGGGAGAAATCGGCCGTCGTCCGATTGAAGGCCGCTTCCAAAAGACTGACGGTCCCGGAGGTTCCGGCCGACTTGAACGACCAGCGGCGGGGCAGGTCCGATCCCGGGAATCTTTCGAGGATCCGGACGTCCAATCCCTCCCGGGTTCCGGACACGATCCGTCCCCGATCATCGCGGACAAAGGCCCAGCCGGCCGCGGCCGCTTCGGTCCAGTGTCCCGACAGCAGGCCCAGGATTTCGGCCGGGCGCACGGGAAAGCCGAGAAACTTTTCGATGACTTCGTCGCGCCCGCCCCTCCAGTACGCCCGCTCCGAGGCCAGGACGAGATAGGCCTCGTCGCCCCGAACAATGAACATCGACACCGACCGGCCGAGCGTATCGAAGATTTCAAGCCGGGCCCGGTCGGGAAGGACGACGGCGAAAGCGAATTTGGCCCGGGAGGTCGCCTCATCCCGTGTCAGCCGGAGCGAAGCGTAGCCCTCGATGTCCCGAACCTCGTCGTCCGGGCGAAGCTGCGGCCGGAAAGTCCGGCACGAAAACAAGACGGCGGCCGCGGCCAACAGCAAGCCGGCCGGAAAGGATCGCCGGAAAAAGGGAAAACGCCCGGGTTTGAACACGGCTTGCTCCGGTCGGCTTTCCCTCCCGCTTGCGCCCGTCATCCGCGTTTGGGGAGGTTTTTGGCCTCTTCCCCGGAGGCTTCGGACCGGGCCGGTTCGGATCCGTCTTCGAGCTTGAAGCCGTAATCCTCGGTTTTCGTCTGCTTCAACCGTTCTTTCCGCTGGGCCGCAGCCGCCTTCTCCATCCGCTTCCGCCGGAGGAGGGGATAGAACGGGGAGGCGATCCTTTTCCCGAAACAGGAGAGCCGGGGATTGGCGGCGATCAGCACGATAAAAACCGCGAAGATAATGAGAATGCCGACAAGTCCGATGTTCATATTCCTTCCTCGAGGGCTATTATAGGCCGCGGAAAACGAAAAAAAAAGGAACGACGGGCCGCCCCCGTTCATCCGGGCGGGGGCGCAGCCGGGCGTTCCGGAGCGTCAGTCCTTCTGGAATTCCGGGATTTTCCTCCGCTCTTTTTCCTTGCCGAGATTAAATCCGGCAAGAAAAGCCGCCAGCAACCCCGCCGCAAACAAGAGTGTTTTAAAAAAGTCCTTCATCAAAAAAAACCTTCCGCTATGTATTTTAAGCATGGACGCCGATTTGTCAAATTGTGCGAACCGCCGCCGACTTTGATATAATGACATTCGTATTTTTCCGGGTCGCAAAGGAAACCCGCTCATGCCGATCTATGAATATCGATGCGAAAGCTGCCGCAAGCGGACGGAAAAGCTCCAGAAAATTTCCGACCCGTTGCTCAAAAAATGTCCGCACTGCGGCGGAGCGCTGAAAAAGCTCATCTCCTCTCCGGCCATCCAGTTTTCGGGCAGCGGCTTCTACATCACCGACTACGCCAAAAAGAGCGGCCCGACGACGGAACCGAAAAAAAAGCACGTTTCGAAAAAAGAGGGCGAAAAACCCGCCGAAACGCCCAAGCCGGAGAAATCCGGACCGGAGTGATCCGGGAAGCCTCCCGCCCATGAAGATCGTCGTCCGGACTCCGAACTGGCTCGGAGACACGTTGATGGCTTTGCCGGCGATCGAAGCTCTCCGCCGTCACGATCCGGAGGCCGACATCCGAATCGCCGCCCCGCCCTGGATCCGGGAGATATTCTCCGGACCGGAAGCCGGGTTCCGGTTGTTTCCCGAAACGCCGGACGAACGGGAAAAAGACCCTCTCCGCCCGACGGCGGCCGTTCGGGCCGCGCGTTTCGACGCCGGGCTTCTTCTGACCAATTCGTTCGGCTCGGCCTTGACCCTGGCCCGGGCCGGGATTCGCGAACGCTGGGGCTACGGCCGGGACGGCCGCGGACTCCTTCTGACCCGGCGGGTTCGCTATCGCCGCCGGGATGAATCCGTCCACATGGTTCGGTATTACCTGGACTTGATGAACGGTCTCGGAATCCCGGCGACTCCCCCTGAAATTCGCTTGGCCGTCACCCCGGAGGAGGCCGCCCGGGGCCGCGCCCTGCTGGCTTCAGCCGGCCTCGACCCGGCCCGGCCGTTGATCGTCCTTCATCCGGGCGCCGCCTATGGGCCGGCCAAACGCTGGCCGGCGGAGAGATTTTCGGCCCTGGCCGGGATCCTCCAGGACCGGCGCGGCGTCGAGATCGCCGTGACCGGAACGGACCAGGACCGGGCCCTGGCCGCCGAGATCCTGCCCGGCCTTCGGCGTCCCGCGGCCGACCTTACGGGACGAACCTCGCTCCGGGAACTTCTGGCCGTCGCCGCGGCGGCCGCCGTTTTCGTCACCAACGATTCCGGCCCGATGCACATGGCCAACGCCATCCGGACTCCGGTCGTGGCCCTGTTCGGCCCGACGGAACCGGCCGTGACCGCTCCGTTCCACGAACCCCGGGTTGTTTTGAAAACCGAGGCCGTCTGCTGGCCTTGTCTCTATCGCCAGTGCCCCTATGACCACCGCTGCCTGACCGGAATCACGGCCGAAGAGGCGGCGGCGGCTGTGGAAGGTTTCCTTTGAGCCGGCCGGCCGTTTTCCTGGACCGGGACGGGACGATTCTTGACGACACGGGCTACCCCAGCCGCTTTGACCAGGTCCGCATCCTGCCGGCCAGCTTCGCCGCCATCCGGCGGTTGAACGAAGCCGGCTTCCCGGTGATCGTCGTCACCAACCAGTCCGGTGTCGGCCGGGGATTTCTGACGGAAGAGGAGCTGCTCCTCCTTCATCGGGACCTGGCCTCGGCTCTGGCCGCCCGGGGCGCCCGGATCGACGCCTTTTATTACTGCCCCCATTATTCACAGTCCTCCGATCCGCGCTATCGGATCGGATGCTCCTGCCGGAAACCGCTTCCCGGGATGGGCCGGCAGGCCGAGGCCGAGCTGGGCCTGGACCTTCACCGTTCCTTCATGGTCGGCGACAAAGTCGACGATGTGAATTTCGGCCGGGCCCTCGGGGCGACTCCGGTCCTCGTTCTGACCGGTTATGGACGGGAAGCCCGTTGCGCCCTGGCCGCACAATCCGCCCTGCCGGATCTCGTCGCCGCCGATATCGGCGAGGCCGTCGACCGAATTCTCGCCGGACGTCCTTCCGCCGGATCATGATCCGCATCGACCATATTCTGGAGAAAGTCTCCGGGCGCTTCAGCGAGAAAGACATCGCCCTGCTCCAGAAAGCGACCGTCTTTTCCGCCCGGGCCCACAAGGGCCAAAGCCGCCGCTCGGGCGAGCCCTACCTCAGCCATCCCCTCGAGGTGACGTCCCAGCTTGCGGACATGAACCTCGACGCCGTGTCGCTGGCCGCCGGGCTTCTCCACGACGTTCTTGAAGACACCGAAGTGACCGGCGACGAGCTCCGGGATCACTTCGGCAAGCAAGTCGCCGCCCTCGTCGAAGGCGTGACGAAGATCAGCCGGATCCAGGAAGCCTCCCCGGAGCTGCAGCGGGCCGAGACGATCCGCAAGATCATCCTGGCCATGACCGACGACCTCCGGGTCATTTTCATCAAGCTGGCCGACCGCCTGCACAATCTCCGCACCCTGAAATTCCTCCCGGAAGCCGCCCAGAAACGCATCGCCCGCGAAACCCTCGAGATTTATGCGCCGATCGCCAACCGCCTCGGGATGGGAAGGATCAAAGCGGAACTGGAGGACCTGGCCTTCCGTTATGTCGAGCCGGAGGAATATTTCCGGATGGCGTCGATCATCGAACCCCGGCGGAAAAAAGCCGAGCAGGACCTGGCCTCGTTTCAAGAAATCCTCGAGCGAAAAATCCAGGAAAGCAAGATCCCGGCCCGGATCGAAGGCCGGATCAAACGGGCCTACAGCGTCTGGCAGAAGATGCAAACGCAAAAAATCGATTTCGGCCAGGTCTATGATTTCATGGCCCTCCGCCTCATCACCGACTCCGTCCGCAACTGCTACCAGGCCCTGGGCCTGATTCATCAATCCTGGACGCATATCCCGGGCCGGTTTCGCGACTTCATCGCCATGCCCAAGCCCAACCGCTACCAGGCCCTCCACACAACCATCCTGACCGAGGACAAAAGCAGCTTTGAGATCCAGATTCGAACGACCGAAATGCACGCCCTGGCCGAAAACGGAATCGCCGCCCACTGGCGTTACAAGGACGCCGATGCGCCGAACCTGATCAAGGAAGACCACCGGCTCGATTGGCTGCGCGAGATGGTCGATCTCTTCAAAGAACAGCGCGATCCCAAGGAATTCCTGAAAAATCTGAAGATCAACCTGATCCCCGAGGAAGTGTATGTCTTCACGCCCAAAGGCAAGGTGATCTCCCTGCCCACGGGGGCCTCGGCCCTGGACTTCGCCTTTCGCATCCACACCGAGGTCGGACTCCATGCCGCCGGAGCGAAAATCAACGGGAAGGCGGCGCCGCTCCGCACGTTGCTGCGGACCGGCGACATCGTCGAGATCCTCACCGCCCCGGAGCGGGAGCCGGCCCGCGGGTGGCTTTCCCTCGCCTACACCTCCGGGGCCCGCCACCTGATCAAGCGCCGCTTGAATCAGAAGGACCACCAACGGGCCATCGCCTTGGGCCGGAAGCTCTGGGACCGGGAAATCGCCCGGTTTCTCCTGCCCTCGGGTTTTCCCCAAGGCCCGGACTTGCTGGCCAAGCTGGCCGAAGCCGCGCCTTCGTCCGCCCGCACTCTTGAGGATTTTTTCGCCCTCGTCGGCCGGGGCAAAGTCATTCTCAACCGGAAAATCATCGAAAGGATTTCTCCCCCGGGTCTCGAACCGCGGAGAAAAGGCGAAGCCGTCACTCCGGCCGAAATCCAGGTGGAGGACAAGGGGCGGGAGCTGGTCCGGCTGGCCAAGTGCTGCTCCCCGATTCAAGGCGAACCGATCATCGGATACCTGACGACGGGGAAGGGCATCACCGTCCACGCCGGCCGCTGCTCCTGGATCGTCAAGGAGCTGCTGGATCCCGACCGGCTTATCGAGGTCGGCTGGGGCGAGCTCACGCCGGTCTTTTCTCAGGCCGGAATCGAGATCACCGCCCAGGACAGCCCGGGCCTGTTGGCCAAGGTCGCGGCCGCCGTCTCGCGATTGGACGGGGACATTACCAAGGCCGAGGTCACGACGTTTGCCGACCGCCGGGGACAGATCCGGATGGTATTAAAAATCAAAGACATCCACCACCTGGAGAATATCTGCCGGGAAATCGGACGGATCGAAGGCGTGGTTTCCGTCGACCGGACCTGAAACGGGCGGAACCGTCCCGATCGACGAGAGCCGGGAGAAAAAGAGGGGACGAAAAGGGGTTAGACGGCTTTTTTTATTTTCCCGGCCCTCAGGCAGCGGGTGCAAACCCAAACCCTCTTGTTTCCAGCCGTCGTCTCGGACTTGACGTGCTGAAGGTTGGGCTTCCACTTTTTCGGCGAGGCCTTATGGGAATGGCTGACGGAGTTTCCAAAGACGGGGGCTTTTCCACAAACACTGCAGGTTTTCGGCATGGTCGTTCTCTCGTTAACTTTATTAAAAGAGCGTCTTTTATACCACAACCGGCCGGAAGATTCAAATCCTTCGTCTGAAACCGGCCTTCCGTCTGGATTCTTTATAAAAATCCTGGCTACATAAGCTTCCGGCGGAGCTTGAAGGCTTCCAGTGTGTTTTTCATCAGCATGGCGATCGTCAGGGGACCGACGCCCTTGGGAACGGGCGTCAGCCAGCCGGCCGTGTCGATGACCCGGGGGTCGACATCTCCGACCAGAGTATACCCTTTTTCAGCCAGGTCCCTGGCCCGAGCCGGGTCGTCGCCGAACAAGGTCCGGACTTTCTCCGGGTCGGAAACGGCGGAGGTTCCGACGTCGATCACCAGGGCCCCGGGCTTGACGAACTCCCGGGTGACGAAGGCCGCCTGGCCCATGGCCGCAATCAGGATATCGGCCCGGGCGGAAACGCCGGGGAGATTCTTCGTTTTGCTGTGGCAGATGGTCACGGTCCCGTTGGCGTTGGTGACGAGAGCGGCCAGCGGCTTGCCGACGATCAGGCTCCGGCCGATGATCACAACGTCCCGGCCCTCGATCAAAACGCCGGCGGCCTTGATCAGCTCGAGCACGCCCATGGGCGTGCAGGGCCGGAGCCCGGGCTGATTCTGGACGAGCAGGCCGAGGCTGGCCGGGTGGATGCCGTCCACGTCTTTGTCGGGCCGGATCCAGCCGATGACCTCATTGGTCCGCAGATGTTTGGGCAGGGGAAGCTGAACCAGGATGGCATCGACGGATTCGTCGTCATTGAGCCCGTCGATCACGGAACGGAGCCCGTCCATCGTCGTGGCGGCGGGAAGATGGATCGACCGGCCGTTGAGGCCGAGGGCCCGGCAGGCATTTTCCTTGGTCCGGACATAACTCTGCGAGGACTTGTCGTCGCCGACCAGGACGGCGGTCAATCCCGGCGCCGCGCCGACGGAGGCCGCGAGCCGGGCGGCTTCCTCCTTGACGGTTTCTCGAACCCGATCGGCCACCGGTTTCCCTTCCAGCCATGCGCCCATCGTCATTCTCCTCGCTTCGGAATGGGTCGATTATACCGGGCCGGCGCTTCGGCCGCAACCGGCATTTTTTGTCCTTGAAATCGCTTTTCGTCGGTGCTATGATGGCCCGGCGTTTGTACCGGAGGGGGATCCTCCCCCCGTTTTTCACAGGTGTGGATAATTCTGTGGAAAATCAACGCTGAAGCACCTCAATGGAAGAAAAGAAAAATCCTTGGACTCTCATTCTCCTGGACCTTCAGGGCAAAGTCGACGCCAAGAGCTTCGAAACCTGGTTCGAGCCGACGGCTTTCATCGGCCGGGAGAAGGACGACCTCTACATCAAAGTCCCCAATTCCTACTTCAAGGACTGGATTTCTTTCCATTACTCCTCGCTGATCAACGAATGCGCCCAGAAGCTGTTCGCCCAGACGTTCGAGGTCAAATACATCTTTGATGACGCCACCCTGACGTTCAAGCGCGGGATGCCGGAAGAGCGACGGGTCAAATACGGAAGCCTCCTCAATCCCAACCTCAACCCGAACTATTCGTTTGAAAGCTTCGTCGTCGGGTCGAGCAATCAGTTCGCCCACGCCGCGGCGGTGGCGGTCTCGAAGAACCCGGCCAAGTCCTACAACCCCCTCTATATTTACGGCGGGTCCGGCCTTGGAAAAACCCACTTGATGAACGCCATCGGCCATGCCGCCATCGCCGCCGACCCGGCGGTCAAGATCGTCTATGTCACAGCTGAAAAGTTCATGAACGAGGTCATCAACCACCTTCAGTTCGGAAAAATTCTCGAATTCCGGGAAAAATACCGGTCCATCGACATTCTACTGATGGATGATATCCACAACCTGGCCGGAAAGGACCGGACGAAAGAGGAATTTTTCCATACGTTCAACCACTTGTACGAAAACCAGAAACAGATCGTCATCTCCTCCGACTGCCCGCCCCGCGAGATCCAGGGCATGGAGGAACGGTTCCGGTCGCGGTTCGAGTGGGGCCTGATCGCCGACATCAAGGCCCCGGATATCGAAACACGGATTGCCATCCTGAAGAAAAAAGCCGAAATCGAAGGTCTTCTTCTTCCCGAAAGCGTCGCCCTCTTCATCGCCGACAAGGTTCAGTCCAATATCCGCGAGCTCGAAGGATATCTCCGCCGGGTGGTCGCGTTCGCCTCATTGAAAGGCGAAGTCATCGATTTGGACCTGGCCAAAGACGCCTTGAAAGACCTCCTCGACTCCTCGGCCCGGCTCGTGACTGTGGAAAAGATCCAAAAGCTCGTCTGTCATAAATACAAAATCAAGCTGACCGAATTGAAATCGAGGAATAATTCCCCCGTCGTGTCCTTTCCCCGCCAGGTGGCCATGTATCTTTCCAAGGAAATGACCTCGTGCTCTCTTCCGGAAATCGGGAAGAAATTCGGTGGAAAACACCATACCACCGTCATCCACAGCATCCGGAAGATAGAGAAGATGCGCGATACCGACAAGGAATTCAACAAAGAAATCGACAGTCTGATGCAGTTCATTCAATAAGGATATCAAGGGGTTAGCCGAAGTGTTCACATTTTCGTTGCTTTTCTTTCTTTTCTTTATTAATCTTACTCATAGATTTTAAGAGAAAGAAGAGAATGAGGATTTGTGACATAATGTCCATCGGGGAAGGTGAAGAATGAAATTTTCCGTGGCCAAAGACCGCATTCTTGACGAGCTTCAGAACCTCCAGGGGATCGTTGAAAAACGAAATACGATGCCGATCCTGGCGAACATCCTTTTGAATGTGATGGATACGGAAGTTGAAATCACCGGAACCGACCTGGAAGTCGGTTTAAGGACGCATTTCGCTGCGGAAATCGAGGAGACGGGAACGGTTACGGTTTCCGGAAAGAAGCTGTTTGAAATCGTCAAATCGCTGCCTGACGGCGAAACGGTGCAGTTCAAGCAGAATGAAGATTTGATGATGGAAGTCACGGCGGGGGAGAGCGAATTTAAAGTCCTCTGTCTGCCGAAGGACGATTATCCGGCCGTTCCGGACGCGAAGTTTGGAAAAAACATCCAGATTCCGGTCGATGAGCTTCGGATGATGATCGATCGGGTTCTTTTTGCGATCGCCCAGGAACAGCGGTATTACCTGAACGGGGCGTTGATGGTCGTCAAATCGAAAAGTCTGGAGTTGGTCAGCACCGACGGCCACCGGTTGTCGTATGTTTCAAAAAAGGTCGATATTCCCGAGGTTGCGGAACCGATCAAAGTCATTGTCGCCAAGAAAACGCTTAACGAACTGAAAAAATTCGAGGACGGGCATGTCGAATTCGACATGGACGACAACAACCTTTTCTTCCGCTGCGGGCACAGGACCTTGATCAGCCGGATTATTGAAAGCAAATTCCCCAATTTTGAAGCCGTCATTCCCAAGGACAATCCGCATATCATGACGGTGAACAAGGAGACGTTCGCCGGGGCGATCCGCCGCGTCTCGATTCTCTCGGCCGAGAGGTCCAAGGGTGTCAAGCTCACCGTCGAAAAGAACCGCCTCCGGCTCTTTTCCTCCAATCCGGAAATGGGCGAGGCGCGGGACAAAATCGAGATCGAATACAAGGGACCCTCGATCGAAATCGGATTCAACGCTCAGTATTTCCTTGATTTTCTCGGGGTTGTGGCCGCAGAAAAGATCAAGTTCGAGCTCAAGGACGAAAACAGCGCCGCTCTTCTTCGCCCCGAAGGGGAGGAAGACCTGAAAAGCCAGTATGTTCTCATGCCGATGAAGATCTAGAGGCGCCCTCGAGATATCCACCGATTTAAATCCCTTTTCTTGATTAAAAAAGGGCACTATTTATTTTCATTATTTATAATACTTTATCAATTAACGATATATCTTATTTAAATTCACACCTGTGAAAATCGTGTTGAAAAATATAAGATTTCCGAGAGATTTGGTCGAAAAGGAAGGCTTGGAATTTCTTCCCGGATTCATTGGAAATTATTATGGCGCGTCGTTTTTTTGGCGGTGAATCAGCCGAAATTTGATTCGCGTTTCGCGCCGCTCGGCGGTTTTCTTTGCCGTCGCTCAGCGATCCTCGAAAATCATCCGGGACAGGACGTCTTCGACCTCCCGCATTGCTTTTCGAACGGGCGCGGAAATGGGATCGCCCTGATTTGTCGACTCCGGTTCGATTCCGATAAACACGACGCGCGCCCCGATGCTCTCTTCGATGAAGCGAACGAGAAGGGCGAGCGAAATCCGATGCGTGGAAACCTCTTCGTCGGCGATCGCTTCCTTTTGGATGAGCGTGACCTCTCCCGGCGGCTTCCCCGCCCGCGCGGCATCGATCAAAATGACCACATCCGGATGGAAAGCCCGAATGAACGATGTTTCATTTTCGGGTGTTTCTCCGCCGTCGATCCAGCGGACGGGTCGAGGCCCCTCTTCGGCTTTCGGATGGCGCTTTCTCATCGCCCGCAGGCAAAGCGGACCGGCGGCGTCGTCCCCGCGAAGGTCGTTTCCGATGCCGCAGACGACGATCCGGGAAGCTCCGGCCAGGGCCGGAGACATGTCCTCCGCCCAGAACGGCAGCGCGGCAGGGAGGGCGTGATCCATGGGCGCTATGATAGCCTTTTTGAACCGTTCCGGCCAGCCGCCGGGGCAAGGCAAAAAAAAGCCCCGTTCCCTTTCGGGAACGGGGCGGAGGATCGAAGGAAGGCCGGGCTCAGGCGCCGGCTTTTTCAACCGTTTCCGCGGCCGGTTTGGGCGCGGCGGGCGCGGCGGGCCGTTTCGGCAATGCCCGGACGTAGACCCACTCTTTTTTCAGGTCGTGCCGGTCGAACGCGGCGATCTCGTGGAGATCGTCCATCTCCATCGCCTTGACCGGCGTGGTCGGACAGGAATCCACGCACTGGGCGCAATGGATGCACCGGTCGTTGTGGATTTCCATCTTGAACCGTTTCTCGGCTTCATTGACCGAAGTGATCTCGATGGCCTCGGCCGGACAATCCCGCTCGCAGGCTTTGCAGACAATGCAGATCTCGGGGTGGAGAAACGGAGTCCCCCGGAAGCCCTTCGGCACGGCCGCTTTCTTGAAAGGATAGTCGAGGGTGGCCGGTTTCTTGAACAGGCTGCGGATCAGCTCGGGGAGGAAGACGGCGACTTTCATAACACGAACCCCTTGATCAGAATGACGATCAGCAGCTGGAGGACGGCCAGCGGTGCCAGCCACTTCCAGGCGAAGGAGACGACCTGGTCGACCCGGACTCTTCCGGTGACGGCCCGAAGGACCGCCAGGAGAAAGACGATCAGCATCGTCTTGACGATGAACTGGGCGAAGGCGGACAGGACGCCGCCGCCAAACCCGCCCAAAAAGACGGTCGCCAGCAGGCCCGCGGCAACGACCATCTCGATGTCGGCCATCAGCCGGAAAAAGGCCAGCTTTTTGCCCGAGTATTCGGTGAACGTTCCGCCGACGATTTCGGTCTCGGCATGGGGGATGTCGAACGGCGTCCGCTCGAGCTTGGCTTGGATGGCGACCAGGGCGACCCCGAAGCCGATGAGGTTGACCAGCATGAGCAGGGGGTGGGCCCGGTAGAAGGCCGCGATCTCGGCCATCCGCCACGATCCGGCCAGGACGGCCGGGGAGAGGACGGCCAGAAACAGAGGCACTTCGTACCCGAAGAGCATCGTCAGGACGCGCGTCCCGCCGATGATCGAAAAAGCGTTGGTCGAAGACCAGCCGGCCAGGAAGAGGATCAGGGTCGGGAGGCTGAGGAGGTAAAGGATGATGATCAGATCTCCGGGGAAAGAGACCGGGCCGGCGGCGGCCAGATCGATGTTCCAGACGGGCAGAAGAAGGCCGGCGGTGATGACGACGGCCAGGCCGACGACCGGCAGGGCGGTGAAGAGCTTCTTGTCGGCCTTGTCCGGGACGATGTCTTCCTTGGCCATCAGCTTGACGAAATCCGCGATGGGCTGAAGGAGGCCGGATTTGCCGGTGTGGGTCGGCCCCATCCGGTTCTGAAGCCGGGCGTACACCTTCCGGTCGAACCATTCGATGAAGGTCGAATAGACGAAGAGGAAAAGGAGACCCGGAAAGACGACGAGGTAGAGAATCGTGTTTAAAGCGGCCATGCGACGTTCCTTTGGAGGGGCGATGTCCGGCGGCGTTCGTTCGCCATCCGTCGGAGGTCGGAGAAGCGGAGCGTCCGCTCCTCGCCCGACCGGGCGTCGATCAGCTCCACGGTCCGTTCGGCGCAGCAGATGCACGGGTCGATGGCCGCGAAGATGAGCGGGACGTCGGCGATGAAGCCGTGTTTGAGAATTTCGACGGTGGCCGGATAATTGGCCAGCGTCGGCGCCCGAACCTTGAGGCGTTCGGGCTTTTCCGAACCGTTACTGACGATGTAATGGATGTTTTCGCCGCGGGGCGCTTCGTAGCGGCTGACGACCTCGTTGGGCTTGGCCTTGCGGGGCGCCTTGACCGCGACCGGACCGTCCGGCAGCTTCTGGAGGATCTGCTCGCAGATCTTGTAGGACTCGAAAAGCTCCTTGATCCGGACGACCGTCCGGCCGAGAACATCGCACGTCTCGGCCGTGGCGACATCGAACTCGACTTCGTTGTAGAAGTCATGGGGGTCGTCCTTCCGGACGTCCCGGGCCAGGCCCGAAGCCCGGGCCATGGGCCCGACGGCGCAGAGATCCTTGGCCTGCTGGAGCGTCAGGCGGCCGACGCCGGCCAGACGGCCGACAAACGTCGGTTCGGAGGCCCCGACTTTGAAGTAGTACTCGCTCCGGGTTTTGAGGACTTTCAAGCCCTCGAGGATCTTCTGCCGAAGCGGTTCGTCGATGTCCCGGCGGACGCCGCCGAGGGTATTGATGGCGTAATGGACGCGGTTTCCGGAGATCATCTCCAGGAGGTCCATGACGACTTCCCGGTCCCGCCAGGTGTACATGAAGAACGTGTCGAAGCCCGCTTCGTGCCCGGCCACGCCGAGCCAGAGGAGGTGGCTGTGAATGCGTTCCAACTCGGAAACGAGGTAGCGGAGGTAGACGCCGCGTCGGGGCGGCGTGATCTCCAGGAGCTTCTCGGCGCCCTGAACGAAGCAGGTGGCGTGCGAGTGGGAGCAGATCCCGCAGATCCGCTCGGTCAGGTAGATGTTCTGGATCCAGGATTTTTCTTCGGCCAGCTTCTCCACCCCGCGGTGGTTGTAGCCCAGGCGAAGGTCGGCGTCGCGGATGACTTCGCCCTCGACCGTCAGGCGGATCGAGATGGGCTCCTTGAGGGCCGGATGCTGGGGGCCGATGGGGATGTTGAACTTCATTTCTTGCCTCCGGGGATCACTTCGGCCGGCCGATCGAACGTCCAGTCCTTGCGGAGGGGGAAGTTCCCCTCCGGCCAGCCGTCGGGCATCAGCATCGGACGGGGGTCGGGGAGAGCGTCGACCGTGATTCCGAACATGTCCTGCAGTTCCCGCTCGTAAAGGATCGCGCCGGGGATGACGCCGCAGACGGACGGCAGGTGCGGATCGGACTTGGGGATGCTCGTCCGGAGGGTGATCGACCCGGACGTGTCTCCGTAATGGTACAGGATCTCATAGGCCGAGCCCTTGTCCACCCCGGAAATCGTCGAAATGTACCATTGGTCCATCTCGGCTTTCATCCGGGCCGCCAGGGCGACGAGGTTGCGGGGCTCGACGGTGACGAAGATCCGGCGGGGGGAGGGAAGGGCGACAGCCGTCGCTTCGGCCATGCCCTTGAGCTTTTCGATTTTTTGTTCGTCGTTCATCGGGTGTCTCTCAGAGGGTGTTGATCAACTTGACGACGCCGTCGAGAATGGCATCGGGGCGGACCGGGCAGCCGGGGATGTAGACATTGACTGGAATGACCTGGTCCAGTCCTCCGCAGATGTTGTAGGCCCCGCGGTACACGCAGCCGGACATGGCGCAGGCGCCGACGGCAACAACGAACTTCGGATCGGGGGTCTGGTCATAGATCCGGATGATCCGGTCTTTGAGCTGCCGGGTGACCGGGCCGGTGGCGATGATGACATCGGCATGGCGCGGGGTGGCCTTGAGCAGCACGCCCAGCCGCTCCACGTCGAAACGGGGAGTGAGGGCGGCGACGACTTCGATGTCGCAGGCGTTGCAAGCGCCGGAATTGAGGTGCAGGATCCACGGCGATTTCTTCCGGGACCAGCGGATGACGCGTTCGAACATATCAGCTCCTTGTGATCAGGGCCAGCACGGAAAGGAAGACGACCGCCAGGTAGAGGACGGCGAACAGGGCGATCTTCCCGGCCGGGACGGTGGCGATGACGAGGGCGGCCACGTGCATGATGGTGAAGAACAGGGCGACGAAAAAGAACAGCCGGTAGCCGAATTGGACCTTCGTCCCGGGGATGTCTTCGCCGCAGGCGTAGGAGGTCAGCTTGCCGCCGGACTTGGTGAGCTTGGGGGCCATCCGCTTGCCCAGAAGGTAGAGGAGGATGGAAACGATAAGGATCAGGATAAAGGCCACCGGGGGAGAGAGGAAAATCGAGGATCCGTTCATGGCGGTTATCCTTTCAACCGGGTGAGCGAACGGATGTCGAGGCTCTGATTGGCCCGGTACAGGTTGATGATGACGGCCAGGGCGACGGCCACGAGGCTGACTTCGAGGACGATGTACGTCACGACCAGGCTCTGGGCCAGGAAGATGCTCTGCCGGGCCCAGCCGGTCGACAGCAGGATGAGGCTCACGCCCTTGCCGATGATCTCGATGCCGATGAAGAGCTTGATCAAGTTCCGCATCGTCAGAAGACAGTACAAGCCGAGAAAAAACATCCCGGCGGCGAACAGAAGGTAAATGGTCCACTCATTCATGATCATGACGATCTCTCTTTCGGAACAGGGCCAGAACGGAGAGGACGCCCGCCAGGATGACGGCCAGCTGGCCGATCAGGTCGAAGGAGCGCTCTTTCCACAAGACCTCCCCGAAGGTCCCCGCTTCGACCGCGCCCTCCAGCGCCGGAATCCGGGCCAGGATCCCGCGCATGACGAAGAAATCGATCAGGGCGAAGGCGATGAAGAACAGGGGGAAGATGATTTTGACGGTTTTGGATTCGCGGACATCATCGCCTTGTTTGGTCAGGGCGATGGTCAGCATGAACAGGACGGTGATCAGACCGGCGACCACCGAGATTTCAAAAACCCCGGCATACGGAGCGCCCATCCGGAAGAAGATGATTCCCAGGATCAGGCTGGACACGGCCAGGGCAACGGCCGACTTGAGGAGGTCTCGGGCCAGGATGGCGAAGGCCGAGGCCGCCAGCAAGGCGGCGAGAAGAATGATTTGGACGGTCATGGCTTAAAATCCCTTCGCCAAGGCGTCGGCGGCCGGCTGAATCCAGGAGGAGAAGACGGTCGCAAACCAGAGCCCCACGCCGATGACCAGCAGGGCCAGAAGAACCGAGGCGGCCGTCATCCAGAACGGAGCTTCCTTGACTTTCGCCCATTGTTCCGAGAGCTTTCCGAAGAAAGCCTTGCGCTGCATGATGAGGTAGTACCAGAGCGTCAGGACGCTGGCCAGGACGGCGATCACGGCCAGAACCGCTTCGCCGGTCTGGATCAGGGCGATGATGATGATCAGCTTGGACCAGAAACCGCCCAGCGGGGGCACGCCGGCGATCGAGAGCGATCCGATGAGGTTGGTCCCGGCCGTCCAGGGCATGCGCTTGGCCAGGCCCCCCATCTCGTCGAGATTCCGGGTGCCGGTCGCTTGTTGAACCGAGCCGCTGGTGAAGAACAGGAGCCCTTTGGCCAGGGCGTGGTTGAGCAGGTGGAACAGGCCTCCGGCTACGCCGAGCGGCGTGCCGATCCCGATCCCCAGGATGACGTATCCGACCTGGCTGATCGAAGAGTAAGCCAGCATCCGCTTCATATCGGACTGGCCGAGGGCCAGAAAGGCGGCGACGACGATCGAAACCGCCCCCATCCACATCAGGATCTGGGACAGGGCCGGGGTCAGGCCGAGGACCTGGAAGGTGATTCGGGCGATGGCGTAAATGCCCGAAACCTTGATCAGGAGGCCCGACAGGATGGCCGAGATGGGCGCGGGAGCCGAGGGGTGGGCATCGGGCAGCCAGGCGTGGAACGGGATCAGGGCGGCTTTCAGACCGAAGCCCATGAAGAAGAGGGCCGCGGCCACCGAGACGACGGCGTTGGCTTCGAGCAGCCGGAGCCCGGCGGCGACGGCCTCGAACTGAAGCGCTCCGGTCATCCCGTAAAGCAGGGCGATCCCCGTGAGAACGGCGGCCGAAGCCACGACCGAGAGCATGAGATACTTGAACGAGGCCTCGAGCTCTTCCGCTCCGAGGCCGTAGGCGACCAGGGCGTACGAAGCGACGGCCGCGACCTCGAGGAAGATATACACGCTGAACAGGTCCTGCGAGAGGACCAGGCCGTTCATCCCGGCCACCATGACCAGGAGCAGGGCATAATAGTTGGCTTTGGCTCCGTAATGCTCCATGTAGTTGATGGAGTAGACGGCCACGCAGAGGCTGACCAGTTGGATCGCCATCAGCATGAACAAGCTGAATCCGTCCAGGGCGATCCGGATGTTGACCGCTTCTCCCAGCCACCGGACTTGCTGAACGATCGGGCCCTGGGCCAGGAGGGCCCGGGCTCCGGTCGCGGCATAGACGAGCAAGCCGGCCAGGACGGCATTGGAGAGAAGCTCGGGAAGGACCCTTTTCGACGCCTTGCCCACGAGAGGCAGGACGGCCGCAAGGGCCAGGGGTAAACCGATGTAGAGAAAAATCAAATGTCCTCCTCTCTCTCGTTACTTCAAGAGAACGTTGACAAGGGCGATGATGACCACCAACCCTCCCAGGGCCCAGGCCAGGTAATTGGCGTAATGGCCGTTGTGGGCTTTCCGCAGCAGACCGGTGAAGGCCGAGCCGACGGCCGTGACGCCTTTTTCGTAGACGGCGTCGATCGGACGGTCGAGGCCCTTGAACAGGACCCAGGACAAACCCCGAAGGAACTTGACGCCCTGCTCGTACAGGTCGAAGAACCGCTTCTCGGCCCAGTCGTACATCTGTTTGAAGAACGGAGCGTGATGGATCGGTTCGGAGGCCAGGTAGGCCTTGTTTCCGCCCCGCTTGAAGCCGTAGACGTGAAGCCCGAAGGCCAGGAGCAGACAGGCGATGGAAATCCCGGCGATCAAGTTGAACACATCCAGGGCGTGGGCGGTGAAGTCGACATGCGCGCCCGCCTCGGCGTGGGAGGCGACGACGGGTTGGATGAATTGGGTCAAGGGAAGCTTGTTGAACACACCGAAGGTGATGCAGAGGATCGCCAGGATAAGGATCGGGATGAGCATGGCCGCCGGGCTTTCTTTGACCTTGCCCGGAGCCCGCTCTTCCGACCGCTTCCCGTAAAAGACGGAATGGCCCGCTTTAAGGAACGAGGCGAAAGTGAAGATGGCCCCGACCCAGGCGGCGACGGCGAAGATGATCGACCCGGTTTCGACCGCCCCGTGGAAGATCATTTCCTTGGAGACGAAGCCGTTGAGCGGCCAGACGCCGGAAATGGCCAGGGCGCAGACGGTGAAGCCCGCGGCGGTGATGGGCATTTCCCGGGCCAATCCGCCGAGCTTGCGGAGGTCGGTCGTCCCGGCCCGGTGTTCGACCGAGCCGGCGCTGAGGAACAACCCGCTCTTGTACATGGCGTGGTTGATCATATGGAAGAGGCCGCCGGCGATTCCGATGGGCACGGCCGTTCCGATGCCCAGAATCATGTACCCGACCTGGCTGACGGCATGGTAGGAAAGCAGCCGTTTCAGGTCTTTCTGGACGAGGGCCATCATGACGGCCAGGACGATGGTTGCGGCTCCGATGATCATCATGAGGATGGAGAGGCCGCTTCCGGGTTTGAGGTGGAAAATATCCAGGCAGATCCGGGCCAGAAGGTAGATGCCGAGAAGCTTTTCGAAAGCCGCGGGCATGAAGGCCATGAAGGTCACCGGGGCGTCGATCGC
The DNA here is from genome assembly GCA_964411395.1 of uncultured Eubacteriales bacterium. Lineage (GTDB taxonomy): Bacteria > Acidobacteriota > Aminicenantia > Aminicenantales > UBA4085 > JAAZPG01. The sequence continues at coordinate 18,527 of CAYPKX010000015.1, forward strand.
GGCATCCGGGATCCAGGTGTGGAAGGGCATGGCCCCGGCTTTGCCGATGGCTCCGATCATCATCAGGACGAAGGCCAGAGCGGCGGGTCCCTCGGGAGCCAGGCCGATCTGGGAGATGGTCATCGTCCCCGAAAGCGCCCAGACGATCCCAATGCCCAGGATCATACAGAAGTCGCAGAGACCGCTGATGATGAAGGCTTTGGTCGCCGTCCGGTGGGCGTCCTTGCCGCCGAGCGAAATCAGAGCGTACAGGGTGACAAGCAATCCTTCCCAGAAAAAGACCAGGGGAACGAAGTTATCGGCCAGTACCGCTCCGAAAGCCAGCGCGGCCGACAGGAAGACATATGCGTAGTATTCATTGACCCGGGGGTGGTCCTTCATCTTGACCACCGAGTACAGGGTGATCAGGAAGAGGAATCCGGCCAGGCCGAGGAGAATGAACGCCGGGAATTGGTACAGCCGGAGTTCGAGCCGGATCGAGCCCAGCCAGGGCGCGCTCCAGGCCAGATCCTTGGCCGCAAACAGGGCGAAGGCCAGGTAGAGGGAGACGGAGGCCGAAAGGAAGGCCAGGGCTTCGCGGACGTATTTGACCGTCCTGGGGACGGCCAGGAGAGCCAGGGCCGAGAAGGCCGGGAGAAGAATCATCCAGAGAAGCGTCGTCGGTGTCATTTGAGCAACCCCAGAATATGAGCGGTGGTCGTCTCGGCGAGAGTCGACGGATAGGAGATCAGCAGCCCGGCCGCAAGCGACAGGACCGCCAGGATAACCACGACGGCGACCATGGACCGGGTTCCCTCATGGGCCGGGCTTTTGACTTCACCCAGGAAAACCTGGGAGAACGTCCGCAAAAGGTAGAACATGGTCAGGATCGCGGTAAACAGGGCCACCGCGGCGGCGGCGACCAATCCGGCCTTGACCGTCCCCATGATGACCAGGAACTTGGAAAAGAATCCGCCGAAGGGCGGGATGCCGATGACCGAAAAGGCGCAGAAGAGGAACGACAGGGCCGTCAGCGGCATGGACTTGAACAAACCGCCCATCTCCCTGATATCGCGCTTGTGGGTCGCGTGGATGACGATTCCGGCGCACAGGAAGAGCCCGGCTTTGGCCAGCCCGTGCATGAGGATGAACAGGGTCGAGCCCGTCACTCCGGCTTCGGTCATGACCGAGTAGCCGAGGAAGATATAACCGATCTGGCTGACCGTCGAATAGGCCAGGATCCGCTTGAAATCCGTCTCGACGGTCGCCGCCCCGGCGGCGATCAAGCTCGAGATCACCGCGATCCAGGGCAGGGCGTCCGACCAGCCGGGCGGTATCTGAACGCCGTAAACGAAGATCCGGGCGTAGGCATAAACGCCGATCTTGACCAGGACGGCCGCATGGAGCAGGGCCGTGACCGTGGTCGGCGCCACGCCGGCGTCAGGCAGCCAGGTGTGGAGCGGGACTGTGGCCGATTTGGACAGCATCCCGAACAGGATCAGCAGGACCGCCGTCCCGGACACCGGCACGCCTCGCATCATCGTGATGTCGAAGCTTCCGGTCTGGTTGTAAATGACGATGAACCCGAGCAACATGACCACCGCGCCGAAGAACGTGATCAGGAAGGCTTTGTCGGCCTTCTTGACATGCTCCTTCAGCCGGTAGAAGCCGATGAGTCGCCAGCAACAGATGGCGATGATCTCCCAAAACAGGTACAGGAAGATCAGGTTGCCCGAGAACACCAGCCCCATCATACTGCCGATGAACAGGACGACCAGGAGGAAATACTCGTTCTGGTTCTCTTCGTGCCGGATGTACCCGATCGAATAAACGATGATCAGGAAGCCGATGAACGAAGAGGCGCAGGCCATGAAGATCGACAGCGGGTCGATCACCAGGATGAAGTCCAGCCCCAGAACGAGCCCCCTCCGGACGACCGTTTCCCCCCCCGTCAGGGCCCGGGGCAGCAGGGACATCGCCAGGAGGGTGGTTGCGGCGCCGAGCGCCACAGCCCAGGCCGTCCTGGCGGCCCGCGAAACCAGGCCGATTAGGGGGATTGTCATCGAACCGATGATAGGAACGAGGACCGTGAGTAGGGTGATGGTTTCTTGGCTCATGGGTGGAGCGAAAAGTATACTCACGGCGACCCGGTTAGTCAAGGAATTTCCACGGGTTTCAGACCGGTTTTCCACAGCTTTTTTCACGGATTTTTGCGGTCCGGCCGAGAGGGGATTTGGCCGGGATCCGCCCCTCTCCGAAGCCGCGAGTTCAGCCTCGGTTTGCTTTTTTTCCCGGAAAAATGTTGAATGGGGGACGCCCCCGGCCGATAAAGGAGAACGAGATGCCCCTCGAAATCCGTCCCGTGGCGACGAAAAAGGACCTGCGGAGGTTCATTTACCTGCCGGAAAAAATCCACGCCGGCCAGCCTCAATGGACGCCGCCCATTTATATGGACGAATGGACCTATTTCAACCCGAAAAAGAACCGGGCCTTCGCCATCTGCGATACGGTCCTGCTTCTGGCCTGGAAGGACGGAGCGCCTGTCGGCCGGATCATGGGCATCATCAACCGGAAGTTCAATGAACGCCGGAAGGAAAACATCGCCCGCTTCGCCTGCCTGGAAACCTACGAGGACCGCGAGGTCTTTCGAGCCCTGGTCAAATGGGTCGAAGACTGGGCCAGGGAAAAAGGGGCGACCCGGATCATCGGCCCCTACGGATTCTCCGATCAGGATCCGGAGGGCTGGATGATTCAGGGGTTCGAGCACCATGCCACGATCGCGACCTACTACAATTTCGAATGGATGCCCCGATGGATCGAGGAAGACGGTTACGGCAAGGACGCCGATTATTTCGTCTACAAAGTCCCGGTGCCCCGGGTGCTCCCGGAATTCTACAAAAAGATCTTCGAGCGTCTCCAGCGCCGGGGCCAGTACCGTCTGGTCGAGTTCGCTTCCCGCAAGGAGATCAAGCCTTGCGTCCGGCCGATCCTCTCCTTGATGAACGACTGCTACGTCAATTCCAACATTTACGGCTACCATCCCCTCGACGAGCAGGAGATGGACGACCTGGCCAAGCGATACCTCCCGGTTCTGGACCCCCGGTTCGTCAAGGCGGTTAAAAAAGGGCCGGATTTCGTGGCCTTCATCATCGGGATGCCCGATATGACCGCCGGGATCCGGAAAGCCCGGGGCCATCTGTTTCCCTTCGGTTTGCTCCAGATCATGCGGGCGGCCAAGAAGACCAAGCAGCTCGACCTCATGCTGGGCGGAGTCCGGGACGATTGCCAGGGCCTCGGCCTGGACGTTTACATGGGGACCCGGATGATCGCTTCGGCCGTGGAAGCGGGCTACGAGTTCATGGATACGCACCACGAGCTCGAAGTCAACGTCAAGGTCCGGGCCGAAATGGAAAAGATGGGCGGCGTGGTCTACAAAAAATTCCGGGTTTTCACTAAAGCGCTTTAAACCGGATTGAGCCGCTTCATCCCGGGAACACGATCCGGAAGACCGTTCCCCCGTATCGCCGGACCTCGATCGTTCCGTCCAGCTGGGAGACCAGATTTTGGACGAGGCGGAGGCCGAGAGAGTCGCTCCGGCCGCCTTCCATCTCCGGGGGGATCCCGATGCCGTCGTCCTGCACGGTCAGGACGATTTTCCCCGCCGTTTCGCCGCCGGCCGAATTCTCGGAACCGGCTCGGGCCAGGAGGACTTGGATGCGGCCGCTCCGGTCTCCGGGAAACGCATGCTTGAGGGCGTTGCTGATGAGTTCGTTGATGATCAATCCATACGTGATGGCCGTTTCCAGCGGCAGCGAGATCCCGGGCGCCCGGACTTCGATCCTGACGGAATCCTTCCGCAGGGCATAGGTTTCCGTCAGATGGTTGACGAGCTGGCGGAGGTAGTCCTCCATTCCGATGGAGGTCAGCCGGTCGGACCGGTATAAGCTCTCATGGACCAGGGCCATCGCCCGGATCCGGCTGATGCTTCCCTGGAACAGGCCCAGGGCGGTCGGATCCGTGATTTTCCGGGACTGAAGAAACAAGAGGCTGGAAATGATCTGGAGGTTGTTTTTAACCCGGTGATGGACTTCTTTGAGCAGAATTTCCTTTTCGTTGAGGGTGGCCTGGATCTGGGCCGTCCGGTCGACGACCAGCGCCTCCAAACGTTCCGCCTGACGGTGCTGGGTGACGGCCAGACCGACCGAGAGAACGATTCCTCCGCCGGCCAGGAGGGCGGCGAGAATGAACCACCATTGAAACCAGAACGGGTTCCTGATCCGGATGACCGGCGTGGAGACGATTTCGCTCAACCCCCCGAGTGCATTGCGGGCCCGGAGGTTGAAGACATAGGCGCCCGGAGCGAGGTTGGTGTAGCGGATCTCGCGGTCCATTTCGGCGTTTTCCCCGCTCCAGGTCTGGTCGAAACCATCCAGACGGCTTTGGAACCGGAGGCCGTTTTCATCGAGGAATGACGTCCCGAGGAAGCGGAAAACGAGATTGTTTTCCCGGTACCCGAGCGTGATGTCCTCGGAAATCTCATGAGCCGAACCGTTCACTTCCAGGCCGGTGATGGAGAGCAGGGGAGGCGGGATGGCCTCCGGATCGCGGTCGTATTTTTCCAGGTAACAGGACACTCCGGAATTGGTCCCGATCCAGGCCCGGCCCAGCCGGTCGATCATCCCGGCCGCCCGGTTGACTTCGCGGCCGGCCAGTCCCTCGGCTTTGGAAAACATCCGCCGGGTCGTTCCGTCCCAGCGGATGACGCCGTTGTCCGTTCCAAACCAGAGCCGGCCGGGCTTGTCTTCGAGGATGAGGTAAACCGGCCTCTGAATTTCGAATCCGCGTTCGGAGAACCGGACCAGCCGTCCGTCGGAGATTTCATACAGGCCGGAGAAGGTTCCGACAAGCGTCCGGCCCTGGGCGTCGACGTGGACGGCGAAGATGCTGGCCGCCCCCCTTTCGGTTTCGGACGTGAACCGGGTCCAGGTTTTGCCGTCCCAGCGGTAAATCCCCCGCGTTGTGGTGGAGGCGAAGATCGACCCGTCGGAGGCGAGGTCCAGTTTCCGGATGTAGGTGTTGCTGAGAACATCTTGAAACACCTGGACCGGGCGGCCGCCTTTCATCTGGAAGAGGCCGTTGGAGGCCGCAATCCAAACCGTCCGGTTTTGATCGACGACGACAGAAGTGACCGCCCCGGGAAGGGCGGTCCAGCCGAGCCCGCCGGCTTTGGTCCAGTGTCCCAGCCCCAGCATCGAAGCCGCAAACCACAGGCCCCCGGCGCCGTCGTCGGCCATATCCGCGACGCGCGTATCGTTGGGGAGTGCGCCGGGTTTCCTCGAGAATGGAATTTTCTCGAATCGATCCCCGATCAGGACGGTGAGCCCGGAATTGTGGCCGAAGGCGATATCGTCTTCCCCGATCAGATGGATCGCGGTGACTTCGTCCTCGAGCAAGCCCTGGGCCGTTCGATAATTATAAAAACGGCGGCTGGAGATTCGGCTCACGCCCCGAAGGCCGCCGACCCAGAGATTGCCTTCGCGGTCCAGAAACAGGGAGGTGGCGCCCTCGGCGACGAGACCCTCTCTGGTGCCGACAGGATAAGCGAGACCGTCCGTTTTGTTGAAAAAGGCGACGCCCAGAGCGTTGCCCAGAAACAATCCGCCCTGTCCGTCGGGAAGAAGAACGGCTTGCGGGTAGACATCGTTGAAAAGGACGGGGCTTTTCTCCGTCAACAGGTTGAACGTTCCGCCGTTGATGCGGCCGAGCCAGCTCTCCCCGGCGACCCAGATGATTTTTCCGGCAGCCGTTTTTTCTACGGCCAGACCGCGGATGCTTCCCCGAAGCAAAGGAGCCGAATTTCCCCAACGGATTTCGACGCCGTCTCGACCGAGGAAGAAAAGGCCTTTTTCCGTGGCGACAAGGAATCCGTCGTCGTCGGCTTCGATTCCGTAGATCGTTTTTCCCGGAAGACCCTGGGCCTCCGTCACGGCCGTCCAGCGGGTTCCCGAAAAAAGAAGAACGCCCGCATCCCGGGTGCCCACGGCCGCCCGAATCCCTTCGGGCTCGGCCCGCACGGCCAATCCCGTGATCTGGACGGCTCGTTCGGCGGGGAAGGGAATCGGGAAGGCCTGCCAGCTCTCCCGGACGAAATGGAGCAGCTGGGCCGAGGGATTCTCCCCGATCGCCCAGAGGCCTCCCCGGCCGTCGGCCCGAAGCTGACGAACGGCCGTTGTCGGAAGACCGTTGGCCGTATTGAAGGCCGTCCATTTCGCGCCGTCGTAAACGGATATCCCGTTTCGGACCGAAAACCACATCCGGCCCAGGTCGTCCTGGGCGATATCGTTGACGGCCGAGTTGATCAATCCGTCCTGTTCTTCGTATGTCCGGACGAGAAAGTGCTGGGCGGAAAGACCCGCGGCCAGAGCCAGAAGACCGGTGAGGACGAGGAGGGCGGCCCGAATATTTCCGGGACGAACCGCGGATCGGATCAACGGGAGTCCCCCGGCGCGGCTCCGGGCGTTTGTCGGGCCTCCCGGGCGGCGTCGCGGACGGCCGTGATCAAATCGGTTTCATCGAACGGCTTGGGGACATGGCGGCCGGGGGAGAGCTCCCGCGCCCGCCGCAGAACCGCTTCGTTTTCCGAAGCCGAGAGAAAAATCACCGGGACGCGGCTTTCGGCCCGGATGCAGGCGGCCGCTTCCAGGCCGTCCATCGGTCCGCGAAGGGTGATGTCCATGAGGACGACGTCGGGCGATTTTTCCCGAACGGCGCGGATGGCCTTCTCGCCGGTGGCGGCAAGGCCGCACACTTCGAATCCGGCGGTTTCCAGCCGGAGCTGAATTTCCATGGCAATGATGACTTCGTCCTCGACGATGAGGACCCGGACGGGAGAACCGTTGTCTTGCGTCATATGCCGACGAGGAGCCCGAGATAAGCGACGGTCAGAACCACCAGGATCCCAACCGTGCCCCAGGCGATGATATTGTACCCTTTTTTATTGACCGCGTCGCCCATGAGCTTCCGGTCGTTGGTCAGCCGAAGCATGAACACGAGAATCAGGGGAAGGGCGATGCCGTTGATGATCTGGGAGATGTACATGACCGGGAAGAGGGGGATCCGGGGAATCAGCACGATGCCCGCGCCCAGGAAGATGAGCATCGAGTAGAGGCCGTAAAATTGCGGCGCTTCGGAGAATTTTTTATCGACGCCGTTTTCCCAGCCCAGAGCCTCGCAGACGACGAACGCGGTCGAAAGCGGAAGGATCGAGGCGGCAAAGAGCGAAGCGTTGAGGAGGCCGAAGGAAAAGAGGTAGGCGGTGTATTTTCCGGCCAGGGGCTTGAGAGCCAGAGCGGCGTCGGCCGCCGTCTCGATCCGGATGTTTTCCCGGAACAAAGTCGTGGCGCAGGTCAGAACGATGAACGCGGCGACCAGGGTTACGACGAAGCTCCCGACGATGACGTCCATCCGGGCGAATTTGTAGTCCTTCAGGGCCACGTTCTTCTCGACGATCGAAGCCTGGAGATAAAACTGCATCCAGGGGGCGATCGTCGTCCCGACGAGGCCGATGATCATTCCCAGGCTTTCGGGAGTGAGGTCGATGTTCGGGACGACGAGGCTTCGGCCGATCGATCCCCAATCGGGGCGGGAGAGAAATCCGGCCACGAGGTACGTCACGTAAAAAAGGCAGGCGTAGAGAAAGACCTTTTCGACCGACCGGTACGTCCCTTTGATCACGAGCAGCCAGACGAAGACGGCGGCGGCCGGGACGGTCAGGTATTTGGAGATATGGAACATCTCCAGGCTCGAGGCGACGCCGGCGAATTCGGCGATGACGTTGCCGATATTGGTCAGGACGACGGCCATCAGGAGATAAACGGTGATCCGGACGCCGAAGCGCTCCCGGATGAGGTCGGACAGGCCCTTGCCCGTGACCACGCCCATCCGGGCCGACATCTCCTGGACGATGATCAGGGCCAGCATGGTCGGAATGAGCGGCCAGAGCATGCCGTAGCCGAAGTGGGCTCCGGCCATGGAGTATGTGGCGATACCGCCGGCGTCGTTGTCGACGTTGGACGTGATGATGCCCGGTCCGGCCACGCTCAGAAACAGCAGGACCGATTTCCAGTGGAGGCGGAGCCGGGGGAGTTTCATCGGTCGGACGCGCTTCCTCTCATTCGTCCATCTGCGATTCCATGATGTCTTTGAGGGTGATCAAACCCTCGATCAGGCCGCCTTCGTTGACGACCGGGACGGCCAGAAACTTGTATTTTCGGAAGATGCCGGCCACGTCCTCGACGTCGTCCTGGGGGCCGACGGAGACGAGCCGGGAGTTCATGAACTTGCCGATCGGAGCGTTGAGGTCGCCGATGATGAGATGGCGGAGCGTGGCCACGCCGCGGAGCCGGCCGTCGGCGGCCGTGACGTAAACATAGGCCACGGATTCGAGCGGATAGGTCGTCCGCCGGAACTCTTCGATCGCCTGGCCGATGGTGGTGTCCTCGGAGACGGCGAAGAAATCCTTGGTCATGATGCTTCCGGCCGTCCCCTCTTTGAATTTCAGAAGGGCGGTCAACGTGTCCCGGGAGGGCTTCTCCATTTTTCGGACGATCTGGTTCTTCTGGTCCTCGGGAAGCTCGGCGAGGAGGTCGGTGGCCTCGTCCGGGGCCATCTCTTCGAGGATGTCGGAGGCCAGCTCCACCGGTCCGGATTCGATGAGCGAGATCTGGAGCTTGGGATCCTCGACTTCTTCCAGGGTTTGGGCGGCCGTCTGGACGTCGAGGGAATGGAAGAGCGACGTCCGGCTGGTCCGGTCGAGCTCTTCGAGGATGTCGGCCAGGTCGGAGGGGTGGAGCGTTCGAAGCCAGCGGGCGCTGACGTTGAGCTTGAGGTTTTTTTTGGCCGCATCGGAAAGCAGCGGCTGGACGTATTTCCAGGAGATGATTTTTTCTTCCGAGCGATAATCGAACAGCCACCGGTTGATCCGGTCCACGGCCCGCAGCCAGCCGAGCCTCCGGAGGATGCCCCGGTAGCCGAAATCGACGTGAACGACCCGCAGCTCGCGGTTGACGCTCAGGAGATGAATGTCGTTGACCCGTTCGATCCGGGCCCCGAACGTGTCGACGACCTGTTTGTCCAGAAGATCTTCGCGGAGGAAGATCTCTTCGGGGCCCGTGGCCGGAGTCCGTAAATCGTTTTCCGCTCCGGCTTCGAGCCGGAGGGCCCCGCTTTCCAGCCGGTCGATCCGCGACCAGTCGAGCTCCCACAGGGCTTTTTTCCAGGGCCGGCGGAGGGTGAGGCCGACAATCTTCGGAAAGGCCTCTCCCACACAGACTTTCAGGTCGTGAAGCTTGCCGAGCGAGGCCCCCGAGGCGGCCAGAACGGGCCGGCTCAGGATTTCCGAGATGAATAAAAAATGACCGGAAGTGTCCAGTTTTAAGGAATTTACGGTCATTTCTCGGCTCATCGAACAAACCTTCCCCGATTGTATAGCACACCGCTATGGGCGAAACAAGAAGGAGCCGGAGATTTCGCGGCCGATTTCCTCCGGAATACCTCGAAAAGAGCCGGGATGCGTTTACTTGGCGTCGGCCCAGCTCGTTCCCCAGCCGAGCGTGACCTTCAACGGAACACGGAAGCCGGAGCAGACCGATTCCATGGCTTCGCGGACGATCGGTTCGACCGCGGCCCTCTCCCGTTCGGGAACTTCAAGGACGAGCTCGTCGTGGACTTGAAGAACCATCCGGGTGTTCAGCTTCTCCCGCCCGAGGCCCCGCCGGACTTCGATCATGGCTTTTTTGATGATATCGGCCGCCGTGCCCTGAATGGGCGTGTTGAGGGCCATCCGCCGGCCCGCGTCCCGGGCCGCGCGATCCGGCTGGCGGAGCTCCGGCACCTGGCGCTTGCGGCCGAACATGGTTTCGACATACCCCCGGGCCGCCGCTTCCTCGACGATTCCGTCCAGGTATGTCTTCACGTCTGGAAAACGCTCGTAATACCGGTCGATATAATCCTGGGCTTCGCGATTGGATGTGCCCAGCTCCCGGGCCAGGGAAAAGGCCGAGGCTCCGTAGATGAGGCTGAAGTTGATGATCTTGGCCCGATGCCGGCGCTCTTCGGCCGAGAGGGCGGCGTTTTCTCCGAAAACCCGATCGGCCGTTTCGGCGTGGATGTCGTGGCCGCGGCGAAAGATGTCGACGAGGACCGAATCCTCGGAAAGGTGAGCCAGGACGCGAAGTTCGATTTGAGAATAATCGGCGGCCAGAAACAGGCATCCTTCTTCCGGGATGAAGGCCCGGCGGAAGCGTTTGCCGGCGGGTCCGCGGGCCGGGATGTTCTGGAGATTCGGGTCGGAGCTGGACAACCGGCCGGTGGATGTCACGGCCTGGTTGTAGGAGGTGTGGATCCGGCCGTCGGCCGGGTCGATGAGCTCCGGCAGGGCGTCGGCGTACGTGGACTTGAGCTTGGCTGTTTGCCGGTATTCGATGACCAGGGGAATGACGGCATGCTGATCCCTTAATTCTTCCAGGACCTCGATCGCCGTCGAAACGGCCTTGCCCCCGCGGGCTTTTTTCGGGGGCTGGAGGAGGAGTTTCTGAAACAGGACCGAGGACAGCTGAGCCGGAGAATTGATGTTGAATTCCAGCCCGGCCTGCTCATAAATCTGCTTTTCCAGGCGGCGGATGTCGATCTGAAGCTCCGCCGAGATGGCCCGGAGGGCAGGCTCGTCGACTCGAACTCCGGCGATTTCCATTTCGGCCAGGATGCCGATCAGGGGCCGCTCCATGTCCCGGTAAAGGGTCGTCAGGTTCTCTTTGTCCAAACGCGGCCGGAGAATCCGGGCGATGGCCAGGGCGAAATCGGCGTCCTCGCAGGCGTAGGGAGCGGCCGCTTCGACCGGAGCCCGGTTCATCGTGACTTCGTTTTTTCCCTTGCCGACAACCTCGTTGTAAGGGATGGCCGTCTCCTGGAGGTAAGCGGCGGCCAGGCGGTCGAGGTTGTGGCGGCCCCAGTTGGGTTCGAGGAGATAGGAGAGGATCATGGTGTCCTCGTCCAAACCTTTCAACTCGAGGCCTTCGCGCTTGAGGACAATGAGGTCGTATTTGATGTTCTGACCGATTTTGCGAATCTCAGGATCCTCCAGAACGGGTCGGAGGACGTCCAGCGCTTCGGGCACGGGAATTTGTGAGGGGGCTCCAAGGTAGTCGTGGCGGAGGGGAAGGTAGAAGGCCTCCCCGGGTTCCAGGGCGAATGACATCCCGACCAATCGGGCCCGGGTCGGGGCGATGTTGTCCGTTTCGGTGTCGAGCGAAACAAACCCGGCTTTCTTGATTCGCGAGGCCAGAGCCTTCAGGGCCGAAACTTCGAGGATCATCCGGTAATCGCGGACCTGTTTTTTCACCCGGGGACCGGCTTCGGCCGCCAAACTGGAAAATTCCAGATCCGTCAGCAGACGGCTCAGCGTCTCCCGGTCGGGCTCGGTCACTTTGAAATCGTCCGGATTGAAGGGGATTTCCAATCCGCATTCGATGGTCGCCAGCTTCCGGCTCAGCTCGATCTTGTCCAGGTTGGCCTTGATCGCTTCCCGGAGGCGGATGTTCTTGATCCGCTCGGGGTGGGCCAGCAGCTGTTCCAGGCTTCCGTGTTCGGAGATCAGAGTTTTGGCCGTTTTTTCTCCGATTCCCGGGACGCCCGGGATATTGTCGGAGGGATCGCCCCAGAGAGACAGCACGTCGACAACCCGGTCCGGCGGCACTCCGAACGTTTTCCGGACTTCTCTGGCGTCGAAGAGAATTTCCTTGGCCGGATTGAAGACTTTGGTCGAGTCGTTGACCAGCTGGAAGAGGTCTTTATCCGTGGTCACGATGACCGTTTGAAATCCTTCGGCCGCGGCGCGGACCGCCAGGCAGCCCAGGACGTCGTCGGCTTCGTAGCGGGAATTCTCGAGAAGCGGAATCCGGTAGGCCCCGAGGACTTCCTTCAGCTTGGGGAGCTGGACGACCAGATCGTCGGGCATGGGTTTTCGGTTGGCTTTGTAATCCCGATAGACTTCCTGCCTGATTTTGGCCCCGGGGGCGTCGAAAACGATTCCGATGTGGTCCGGGCCGGCCTCGTCGAGAATTTTTCGCAAGGCGGTCAGAAATCCGTAGATCGCGTTGGTCGGGAATCCGCCGGCGGTGGAGAGCCGCTGGACGGCATAGTACGACCGGTAAAGCAGCGACGATCCATCGATCAGATAGAGCGTTTTAGCCTGCATTCTTTAATCCGCTTTTTTTGTTACTGCTTTCTAAAAAAAAACCCCTGATAGAATCATATTTTATCTATTTTCAAGGGGATGCGAAAAATTATAAAACCCGGCGTGAGGCCATCTCAAGCCTTGAGAAGGTGGACGTCGAGCCGGCCGGCGGCGATTTCGTCCAGAATCGCCTGGTGCTGGTCCCGGGCCAGGCGTTTGAGCCGCTCCTCGCGGTCGGCATCTTCCAGAAGGTCGGAATAGGAGGACCGGCGGGAATAAACGAGCTTTCCCCGGCGGTAAATCAGCGTTTCCATCTGCCGGACGCGGGGGCCCGCATCCTGGGTTTGGACAAGAAAAGTCACGTCGGAGTAGAGGATGGAGGTCGTCAGGCCGTTCATGGGACAGGAGTATACATAAACCGAATATCATTTTTTTTCAAGGAAAAAGATCAATTTCGACCCGGGCCGGAGGGAGCGCCCGGTCGGTTGACAAAGGGGAGTCTCATGGTATAATAAGCGGACCTTTAGCAGACGTAACCCATGATTATTGATATAGATAAGTTGCCAAAAGACGGTCTGGAGCTCCGCCGGAACTTCGAGTTTCCGAGCTTGGACCTGGTCGAGGAGGACGCCGTCTTCCTTCAGCCCGTTCATGCCGAAGTTTCGATCAAGCGGGTGGATGAGGAGATCTGGGTCCGGGGACGGGTCAAGACCGTCCTGAGCTTCATCTGCGCCCGGTGCCTCTCGCCGTTTGAATTCCCGGTCGATTCCGCCTTCGACCTGGTCCTCCTGCCCGAGGATATGCGCGAGCTCAAGGAAGATTTCGACGACGAAGACGCCGACCGGCTCTTTTACCGGAGCCGCCAGGTCGATGTCCGGGAGGTGATCCTCGAACAATTGAACCTGACCTTCCCTAACCGGCCGCTGTGTTCTCCGGATTGCGAGGGCTTGTGCGCGGTCTGCGGCAAGATCCGGCGCGAAGGAAACTGCGGCTGCCTGATCAAGGAGACGGATACCCGACTCGAAACGCTCAAAATCCTTAAGAAAGACAAGAGAACATAAATGCCGAATCCCAAACGCCGACACTCCCATGCCCGTAAGGGCCGCCGCCGGGGCCACGACTTCATGACGGTCCCGTCGTTTGCTTCCTGTCCCCAGTGCGGAACGCCGAAGCTTCCCCACAAGGCCTGTCCCGAATGCGGTTATTACCGCGGACGTCCGGTGATCAAAGCCGTCGAAAAATAATCCAAGGCCTTTCGGAATGAAGATCGCCGTCGATGCGATGGGCGGAGATTCGGGTCTGCGGATCACGATCCCGGGCGCCGTCCAGGCTGCGCGTGAATACGACGTCGAAATCGTCTTCGTCGGCGAAACGGACAAAATTCAGACGGAGATCGACCGCTTGAACGCCGCCGGCCCCCGCCTGTCGATCGTCGACGCTCCCGAAGCCGTCGGGATGGGAGACGGCGTGTTCGCCGTCCGGCGGAAAAAGCGCTCCTCCATCCGGGTCGGCGTTCAGCTGGTCAAAGACAACCAGGCCGACGCGTTTGTCTCCATGGGGAATACCGCGGCCGTCGTTTACGCCTCCCGCTCCATCCTGGGCTCGCTTCAGGGGGTCAATAAACCGGCCCTCTCGCTGATCATTCCGGCCTTGAAGGGGAACACCCTTTTGCTGGATGTCGGGGCCAACGCCAACTGCCAGCCCGAGGACCTTCTTCAGTTCGCCGTCATGGGCAAGGTGTTCATGGAGCAGGTCATGGGCCTTCCCAATCCCCGGATTGCCCTGATGAGCATCGGGGAAGAAGAAGGGAAAGGCAACGAGCTGACCAAGCAGGCCTTCGAGCGCCTCTCCTCCGCCTCCCTCAACTTCATCGGCAACGTCGAAGGCAAGGACCTGTACGCCGGCAAAGCCGAAGTGATCGTCAGCGACGGCTTCACCGGGAATGTCGCCCTGAAGGTCAGCGAAGGCGTCGTCGAGACGCTTTTTCATCTGGCCCGGCGGGAAATCACCAAGAATCTTGTCGCCAAGATCGGCCTGTTCCTGATGAAAGGCCATCTCCGGCGGATCTATAAAAAAGTGGATTACAGCGAATACGGCGGGGCCCAGCTTCTGGGATTGAACGGGGTCTGCATCATCGGCCACGGCCGGAGCAACTCCAAGGCCGTTAAAAACGCGGTGGGACTGGCCCGGGATTTTGTGGCCAAACGAATCCAGGATAAAATCCGGGAAGAGCTCGTTCGGACGGTCGTCCCGGGAGAGGCCAAAGCCTGATGTTATTCGAAAACCGGATTTCCATCGTGACCGGAGCGTCCCAGGGGATCGGCGAGACGATCGCCCGGACGTTTGCGGCCGAAGGCGCGACCGTCGTCCTCGTCGACGTTCAGAAAGACAAGCTGGAAGCGGTTGCCGCGGCCATCGCCGCCTCGGGCGGCCGGGCCGTCGTCCGGACGGCCGACGTCACCAGGCTCGATCAGGCCGCGGCCGTCGCCGATTCGGTCGTCAAGGAATTCGGCCGGATCGACCACCTGGTCAACAACGCCGGCATCACCCGCGACAACCTCCTCATGCGGATGAAGGAAGAGGAGTGGGACGCGGTCATCGCCGTCAACCTCAAGGGCATCTTCAACTTTTCCAAAGCCGTCGTCCGGAGCATGCTGTCGGCCCGGTCGGGGAGGATCGTCAATCTCTCCTCGGTCGCCGGGGCGATGGGCAACGCCGGGCAGACCAATTACGCCGCCTCCAAGGCCGGAGTCATCGGCTTCACCAAGTCGCTGGCCCGGGAGGTCGGCTCGCGGGGCCTCACGGTCAACGCCGTGGCCCCGGGCTACATTTCCACTCCCATGACCGCGGTTCTGCCCGAAGCGGTCAAGCAGTCTTTCCTCGCCGTAATTCCTCTTCAACGGTTCGGCGAAACCGTCGATGTGGCCGGAGCCGTCCGTTTTCTCTGCTCCGACGCCGCGGCCTATATCACCGGCCAGGTGCTCCACGTCAACGGCGGCCTTTATATGTAACAAACCAAATTTTCTGAAGGAGGTCCACCATGGACAGAGACGAATTGTTGAAAAAGATGAAGACGATCGTGGCCGACAAGCTGAGCATCGGCGAAGATCAAGTCACGGACACGGCGTCCTTCATCGAGGATTTGGGGGCGGATTCCCTGGACACCGTGGAGCTCGTGATGGCCCTGGAAGACGAATTCGGTCTGGACATTCCCGACGAGGAAGCCGAGAAGCTGACGACGGTCGGCAAGGCCATGGATTATATTCTCGGCCATGCCAAATAGTCCGGCGCATCGCGAAAAAAACCACGATCTGAGACGAGTCGTCATCACGGGGGCGGGGCTGGTCACGCCCCTGGGCACGGGTCTCTCCGAGAACTGGGAGGCCTTGATCTCCGGCCGGAGCGGGATGGGGCCGATCACCAAGTTCGATGCCTCGCGCCATTCGACGAAGTTCGCCGCCGAGGTCAAGGATTTCGACCCTCTCCGCTTCATCGAGAAGAAGGAAATCCGGAAAATGGATCCCTTCATCCAGTATGCCGTCGGGGCCGCCCAGATGGCGGTCGAGGACGCCGGGATTTCCCCCGATGTCCTGGCCGGCGAACGGACCGGAGTCTACATCGGTTCGGGCATCGGCGGGATCGGGACGATCGAGGAGTATCATCGCATCCTCATGGAGCGCGGCCCCGACCGGGTGTCCCCGTTCTTCCTGATCGCCACGATCAGCAATGAGGCCAGCGGCCAGGTGTCGATCCGGACCAGAGCGACCGGCCCGAATTCGGCCACGGTTACGGCCTGCGCCTCCGGGGCCCATGCCCTGGGCGACGCCTTCCGGATCATCCAGCGCGGCGACGCCGACCGGATGATCGCCGGCGGGGCCGAGGCGCCGATCACGCCGCTCGGCGTGGCCGGTTTCTGCGCGATGAAAGCCCTCTCGGAGCGAAACGACGAGCCGACGCGGGCTTCGCGGCCTTTCGACAAAACCCGGGACGGATTCGTCATCGGCGAGGGCGCGGGCATTCTCCTTCTGGAGGAGCGCGGCGCGGCTCTCCGCCGCGGGGCGAAGATTTACGCCGAAATCGTCGGCTACGGAATGACGGGCGACGCTTACCACCCGGCCGCGCCGGCCGAAGACGGCGACGGCGCCGCTCGGGCCATGCAGGCCGCGCTGGACGATGCGGCGATTTCGCCGACGGATGTCCAGTATATCAACGCCCACGGCACGAGCACCCCGCTCAACGACAAAATCGAGACGGCCGCAATCAAAAGAATTTTCGGCGCCCACGCCCGGGCGATCGCCGTCACCTCGTCCAAATCGATGACCGGCCATGCGCTCGGCGCGGCCGGCGGGATCGAAGCGGCGATCTGCGCTCTTTCGATCCGGCACCAGACGGCCACGCCCACGATCAACTACGAAGTTCCCGACCCGGACTGCGACCTCGATTACGTTCCCAACGCGGCCCGGCCGGCGGAGATCGTCTACGCCCTGTCGAATTCGTTCGGCTTCGGCGGGACCAACGCCGCCCTCCTCTTTCGCCGTTACGACGGCTGAGGATTTCCGGCGGCGGACATCCCGGCCGTCCTTTGGAAAAGGGAGGACGGAAGGGAAGAGACAAGGAGAAAAAAATGAATGTCGTTGTCTTCATGAAACGGGTTCCCGACACCGAATCCCGGATCCGGATCGACCGCGAAGCCAAAGCGGTCGTCGAGGAGGGCTTGAATTTCATCATCAGCCCCAATGACGAATACGCGATCGAGGAAGGCCTTCGGCTGCGCGAAGCCAAAGGCGGCAAGGTCACGGCCGTTTCTTTCGGCCCGGACGAAGCCGTCCCCACCCTGCGCAAAGCCCTGGCCATGGGGGCTGATGATGCCGTGCTGATCAAAGACGACCGCAAGGAAGCTTATGATTCGCTGCGAGTCGCCCGGGTGCTGGCGGCTTTCGTCAAGACCAGGGCGGTCGACTCGGACCTGCTGCTCTTCGGCCGGATGTCGGTCGGCTCCGACAATGCCTCGGTGCCTTCGATGGTCGCTGAAATTCTCGACCTGCCCCAGGCCAATGTCGTGACCAGGCTCGAAATCGAAGGGACGCAGGCTACGGCCCACCGGGAGATCGAAGGGGCCCTGGAAAAGATCGCGTTCAGTCTTCCGGCCGTGGTTTCCGCTCAGAAAGGCCTTAACGAGCCCCGCTACGAAACCCTCAAGGGGATCATGGCCGCCAAGAAAAAAACCGTTCCGGTCGTCACTCCGGCCGAATTGGGACTCGAAGCCGGAGCGATCGATTCCCAGGTCGAAATCCTCGACCTGGAGCTTCCTCCGGCCAAACAGGCCGGGCAGATGATCGCGGGCGGCCCCGAGGAAGCGGCCAGGGAGCTCGTCCTCCGGCTTCGGACCGAAGCCAAGGCCCTCTGAGGAGAAGGAAGATGATCCTGACTTTTATTGAAATCCGCGACGGAAAAATCAAGAAAAGCTCGCTCGAAACGCTCTCCGAGGCCGTCCGTAAATCCCGGGAGATGCAAATGACGGCCGAAGCCGTCATCGTCGGCCCGGGGCCGGAAACGGCCGGAGCGGAGCTCGGCTCCATCGGAGCGACGAAAATCCACGTCCTCGAAAACCCCGAGCTCGGGATGTATTCCAGCCAGGGCTTTGTCCGGGCGCTGGAGACTCTCGTTGGCGAAACCTCTCCGGCGGCCGTGTTTTTCCCGGCCACGGCGATGGGCCGCGACCTGGCCCCGCGGCTGGCTGCCCGCCTGGGCGTTTCCCTGGCTTCCGACTGTACGGCTGTCACGGTCTCGAACAGCCGTCTCGTTTTTTCCCGGCCGGTTTTCGCCGGAAAAGCCCGGTTAACCCTGGCTCTGAAATCTTCCCCCGCCGTCGCCACGCTCCGGCCCAATGTGTTTCCGCCGGAGGCGGGGAGCGGCCCCGCGGCTGAAGTCGTAAAAAAAACCGTGGACATTCCGGCCGAAGCGATCCGCGGCCGGGTCGTCGAGATCGCCGGTGAAACCGGCGCCGCCCTGGACGTCTCCGAGGCCGAGATCGTCGTCTCGGGCGGCCGGGCGATGAAAGGCCCGGAAGGTTTTGCGCTGCTGGCCGAACTGGCCGCCCTTCTTCCCCGGGCCGCCGTTGGGGCCTCCCGCACGGCCGTCGACTCGGGCTGGATCGGCCACTCCCACCAGGTCGGCCAGACCGGAAAGACCGTCAGTCCGAATCTCTACTTCGCTTTCGGCATCAGCGGCGCGATCCAGCATCTGGCCGGCATGTCGTCCTCCAAGGTGATTGTCGCGGTCAACAAGGATCCCGAAGCGCCGATCTTCAAGGTCGCCGACTACGGAATCACGGGCGACCTCTTCGCCGTCATCCCGGCCCTGATTTCGGAGCTCAAGGCCCTCGCCAAGGGGTAAGCGAAGCCGGTTACCTGATCAGGGTATTCAAGAACAGCTTGAACGTCCCGTGCGTTTGAACCCGGTGCTGCGGCCGGGTTTAAAAGACGGGATTCCCCATTTCGCATGTTCGAAGCGTCGAACTTTCGTTTCCGTATTTCTGCCGCGGCCTTTTTTCTCAAAAACGTCTTCCGTAAAAACTAAGATATTTCAGGTTATGCAGCGAATAATGTTCGCTTTTATGAAAAACGGTTAGTCATTATAAATTA
>CAYPKX010000016.1:0-11021 GCA_964411395.1 uncultured Eubacteriales bacterium
ACAGGGGAAACGATGTTGACTTTCGCATGTCATGATGCTAATAATCCCTGCGACTTATTCGGTCTGATTGTCGCGAGTGATTGAACGGCGGGACATTTTTCGAGGCGGAATCTGCGTTTGGCTGGGGGACATGAAAAAAATCCTAATCATTGTCATGGTCTCGACCCTGATCGGGGCCATCGGGCTCCATGCTCAATCGGTTGGGCAAACGATCTCCGCCCCTCCGGATACGGATTGGAGAGATATCGAGCTTTATCGCGCCGGGAACAGGCTTTTTGTCGCGGACGTCTCGAATGGCCAAATTCTTGTATATGATTCCAATTCACTTTCCAGCTTGAGCCCCATTTCCCTTGCCGCCTACCTGCCGAGCGGGCCGTATGACTTGATGGTTCATGAGGGGACGGGGACTCTCTATGCGGCCGTGGGCGTGGGCTATGAGTATGGCGGAGCGACAACCAATACGACTCTTGTCGTCATTGACGCAGATACGTCGGCCGTAATTGGAACCCTTACCGGACTCGGACAAGGCCTTCGTTTGGCCATGGATGAGAGCCGTGCCCGATTGTATACGTTGGGTATTCAGTTTCCATTGACGCTTGATGACATTCTCACGGCTGTCGATATCCCCACGAATCAGGTTGCTGGGGCCCTCAATCTCACGGATCTCATAGGATTTCAAAATAATATTACGTTCAATTCCGATCACTTAAATCAAACGACGGGCGAGCTGTATTTTGGGGGGCCGCAAGGGAAGTTTGTCATTGTCGCGGGACCGACGCTGGTCGGGCAGTTGATCACCGTTGCGGGATCCACCGGCTGGGGGGGGGACGTGGAATCCGCGCGAGAATAAATTTTATGTGACGAAATCTCTCTGGGATGGATATTTCGTCTTCGATCGAGACACTTCGACCTCGACGGTTGTCCCGAGCCTCAACGACGGAACCGGGCTGTTTTATAGCGATGCGATGAATCGGGTTTATTCGGGGGCGGAGATCAATCGCGTTACGACGGTCATCGAAGGCAATACGGATGAATCGCGAGAAGTCGATTTAAGAAGCGCGTACCCGGTTGTCGGTTTTGTCAACGCCACTCGGCACGCCTATTTTACTTTTTCGGGCAAGGTTCGAATCCTCGAAGAAAGCACGATGCAGCCCGTCGCCTCCTTCCAAGATCGGATCGCGGGCGGAGTTGTTGGGACAGTCGTCCGGGTGAATCAGGCTTCAGGCCGCGTCTTCATCCTGAATTTTTTCAGCGAGCCTGAAAATACGTCCTGGATTCGAATCATTGACGATCGTCCGACATCAATCATTTCCGGGAATGCGGGAGTTGCGGGGGCTCATATCTCTTTTATTGACGGAACCGCGAAGTCGGTTGTTTCGGATGCCGACGGTCATTATGCGTTTCCCGTTTCTCTCGATTGGTCCGGGGTCGTCACTCCGACTTTAAGCGGATACAGTTTCAGCCCGTCCTCTCGGAGTTATTCAAATATCGTTACCAATAAGGCCAACCAGGATTATTTCGCAGCTTCATCCGATACTTATTCGATTTCCGGAACCGTCCGGATGGCAACCGTACCGCTTCCCGGCGTCGTGATGAACGGATTGCCGAACTCGCCCATGACGGACGAGGCCGGAGAATACACGACCACCGTCGTCAAGGGCTGGTCGGGAACGGTCACGCCGATTCTGCCCGGGTACATCTTTCTTCCGGTATCGCATTCCTTCCTCAATGTGAGTTCCGACAAAGACGGCTATATGTATAACGCCACAGCCGTTCCAACCGTCACCGTTTCCGGGGTGATTACGACCGGCGGATCGCCTTTGCCGGGCGTTGCCATGAGCGGCTTTCCCGCAAATGTCTTCACAAATGCTTCCGGCCAATACTATGGGGTCGTGAATTCCGGGTGGAGCGGGACGATTACTCCGACGATGGCGGGCTACGCGTTTACTCCGGCTTCAAGCACATGGAGCAATCTCACCCTCGATCAGGTTCGAGATTATACGGCGGATCCCGCAAGCGTCCCGGAAATCGGTATCTCCGTCACCTCAATGAAATTCGGTGCCGTACAAAATGGAATCGAATCGCCCGTTTCGGCCGCGTTAATCAATAACACAGGGACTGGAATCCTCCATTGGACGGCGGTGCCGTCATCCGATTGGCTCTCGGTCTCGCCGGGGAGCGGGACAGGGAATGGGACGGTCGCGATCGGAATCGCCCGGAAGGATTTAAGCCCGGGGGCCTATCAGGGCACGGTGACTGTCTCCGATCCGGCGGCGACGAATTCTCCCCGGGTCATCGCGGTCAATTACCAGGTCTATGCGGCGGAGGATGATGTTCCGCCGTTTGGCGAATTCGATACGCCCGTCGATCAAACGACCGTTTTATCGTCCATTCCGGTGACCGGCTGGGCTCTAGACAACATCGGACTGCAGTCCGTCAAAATTTACAGAGGGACGGACCTTTCGGATCGGGCGTTCATCGGGGATGCGGTCTTTGTTGAAGGCGCCCGGCCGGATGTTGAAGCGGCATATCCCGGGTATCCGCAGAACCGGAAGGCGGGCTGGGGCTACATGATGTTGACGAACTTCCTGCCCCAGGGCGACGGTCCGTACACCCTCCTGGCCTATGCGAAGGACCTGGAGGGGAATGAAGTCCTGCTGGGACAAAAGGCGATGACTGTAAACAACGCCGCGGCGGTCAATCCGTTCGGAGCGATCGATACGCCGACTCAGGGAGGAACGGCCTCAGGTAATCCATTCTACAACTTCGGCTGGGCTTTGACTCCCCAGCCCAAATCCATTCCGGTCAGCGGAGCGACCATCAACGTCTGGGTGGACGGGGCGCCGCTGGGGCACCCTTCCTACAACCACTATCGGGCCGATATCGCCGGCTTGTTCCCGGGTTATGCGAATGCCAACGGGGCGATCGGCGTTTTCAACCTGAATACAACGGAATTTGCGAATGGCCTGCATACCATTCAATGGAGCGTCCTGGACTCGGCGGGGAATGCCGATGGGATCGGCAGCCGGTATTTCTCCGTTCAAAATACGGGGAACCCTGCTGCGGGCAACGGGTCGGCAGGTTCAGGGGAGGAAATCTGGACCTTGGCGGGGGACAAATGGAGCCCCCTGTTTATCCGGCGAAGCCTGTCGGCGAGCATGCCGGCGGAGAAAACCGCCCCAGATTCCGACGGTTCGGTGCGGATCATAATCCCCGAGGTCACCCGCTTAGCCGTTTATTTAGACGAGCAAGACGCGGCCGAGACCGAAGACAGGGTGGTTCAGCGCGGCCGGCGGATGCAGGAGATCGTCAAATCTTCCCTCGCCCGATATGAAGCATTTTCGGTTGTCCTTGGAGAGATCCGGCCCCTTCCCGTCGGAGCGACGTTCGATCCGGTCGACGGGGTATTATTCTGGCAGCCGGGGCCGGGCTTTCTGGGTGAATATGAGATTGTCATCGGAGATAAATTTCGAAAAGTAAAAAGAATTCTGCGGATTCGCATTCATCCATCGTGATGGGCAATTTCTCAGTTCCTTCCGAGCGCTGTCCTCGCGGCGGTTTGTGAAAGCGATCTGCTCTGAAGACACGGGCATTGGGGCCTTTGCTTCTCCCAGCCTAGGGGACGCGAGTCGATGACGCCCGGGCCGCCGGGCTCCAGAAAAAATGGCGATTTGACCGTCGGGTTTGGGAACGGACGGGCTGGATCGGAAACGCGCACGGCTTCCGATACCGGCGGACCGTCAAGGGCGACGGCGAATACGTCGTCATGGACCTGGGAAGCAGAGAGAAGAAGTCCGCTTTCGGTCATCGGAATTCGGCGGCCGGCCGCCGGGAGCTCGACAAGGAATACGGCGACCGGAAGCGCAACGACTTCTTCGTCCGCCCTCTGCTCCGAGTCGAGCCCCCGGACGGGAACGTCCCGGTTCGTTGATTTCCCGAACATGTCCGCAGGCGGGAGGGCGCGGATAAAGCCGAACAACGGAAAGGTTCCTTGACGGCCCGTTTGACGTAAGCATATACTCCTCGCAGATAAGCGCGGTCCCTATCCCATCATCGGAGATGTGACAATGCTCTACAAAAAGCCGGCTGTCTTTGATTTGGAAGGGTGCCTCCGCTCGGCTCGGGGAAGTTTTAATCCCGGTTGCATAAGCGGAACGGGCGCAGGCGTAGGAAACCACCTCTGCTCTGTGGGCACCGGGGGGACATCAACGACACTTAATGATTGTACCGCCGGCGCGGATCCCTCCCCTCTCATGAGATGCATTACCGGAGTCTCCCCAACCTTCCCCGGATGTGTTGCTGGAGGCCAGGCTGTCTATGAATGCAGCACGGGCAGCAATCCGTTCTATGAGGCTTCCTGCATTGCGGGGCCGTCGGGTCCGGCGGTAGGCTGACCTCGATCGTTGTCGTCGACTCCCCGGGATTGGACATCGTCGGCGAATAGAAGAAATCGTCCGGAATCGACCCGGAACGCGGCGGCAACTTTTTTCATTCTCCCGCGTCTTCTTCATTGAGGCGGGCAGATATCGTTCCGCGTTTTTCGGGAGAATCCATGTTCAACGGATATGCGAAATCCACCCTGAGGCATCTTGTCCGGCATCGGTTTCATACGGCCCTGAACATCCTCGGCCTGGCCGTGGGCTTGGCCGCTAGCCTGCTGATTTTTCTCTACGTCAAGCACGAGCGGAGCTACGACCGGTTCCATGACCGGGCCGACGATATCTACCGGATCGTCATGCACCAGCCGGGCAATTCCGCCTCCGGGACGGAATGGTGGGTCGTGTCGCCCCATATTCTGGCCGAAACCGTGAGGCGGGACGTGCCCGAGGTTATGGCCGCGACCCGGATCCTCAGACAAAGCTCGGCCGTTCAGGTCGACCGCCGTCCCTTCGTCGAAGATAACTTCTATATCGTCGACCCCGATTTTTTCCGCGTGTTCACATTCCCCCTGGTCTCGGGGAACCCTGAGTCCGCCCTGTCCGAGCCCTTCACCGCCGTCCTGACGGAGACGACCGCGGCGAAATACTTCGGCGCGGAGAACCCGGTCGGCCGGACGATCCGGATCGGAGAGGGCCGGGATTATCGGATCACCGGCGTGGTCAAGGATGCGCCCAAAAATTCGCATTTCACCTTCGACCTGCTCGCTTCCTACGCTTCTCTCGATATTCTCTATCAGAACCAGAAGATGTGGAAGACCGACTGGTTCAATAATCCTTTCAAGACCTATCTCCGGCTTCGGCCCGGGGCCGATCCCAAGGTCGTCGATGAGAAGCTGCAACCCTATGCGTTCGAAGGATTCGGGAAAGAGACGTACCGGTTTCATGTTCAACCTCTGACCGAGATCCATTTTCAAGGCCGGTACAACGGCGAGCTGGAGGCCAACGGGGACGAGAAGTACCTGTTTATCTTCTCGGCCGTCGCCGCGTTTCTCCTGCTGATCGCCTGTTCCAATTTCGTCAACCTGGCCACGGCCCGGTCTTTCCTCCGGGCCAGGGAAGTCGGCGTCCGGAAAGTGGTCGGGGCCGGCCGCCGCCAGCTCATCGGGCAGTTCCTGGCCGAAGCGCTTCTCCTTTCCGGAGCGGCCTTGCTGATCGCGTTTCTGCTCGTTGTCGGCGCAATGCCGATGTTCCGGCGCCTGGTCGGCTCCGGAATCCCCCTCCGGTCCCTGGTCGAGCCGGGGAGCCTGCTCTTCGCCTTCGGGTCCGCCGTCGGGGTCGGGCTTCTGGCCGGCGTCTACCCGGCCCTGTTTTTATCCCGGATCCTTCCGGTCAACGCCATGAAAAGAAATCCTTCGGCCCGGACCGGGGCGCCTTCATCGCTCCGGGGCACGCTCGTCGTGGTCCAGTTCGTGATTTCGGCGGTGTTGATCACCGGCACATTGGTCGTTCGCGGCCAGCTGGATTACATGCGGACCAAGAACCTGGGGTATCGCCGGGATCATGTCGTCACCATGAATTTCTTTCGGGATCCCGGGCTGGCCCGGAATATGGAGGCGGTGAAGCAGAGCCTGAAAAACAATCCCCGGATCAAAGCCGTTTCCTCCTCAACTCACTTGATCAACCGGATCGGCTGGTCGAACCAGGCGGATTGGCAGGGCCGGAATCCCGAGGACAAGCCGTTTTTCTACCGGCTCGGCGTCGACGGCCTCTTTATGGACTTTTACGGCCTCGAAATCGTCCAGGGCAGGGCGTTTGCCTCCGCCCCGGGGGCGGAGGGGATGACCTCTTATATCCTGAACGAAACCGCCGTCAAGCGCATGGGTTTGAAGGACCCGATCGGCCGGCCCTTCGGATACTGGAAAATCGACGGGACGATCGTCGGGGTGATGAGGGATTTTCATTTTCAGCCCCTGAACACGCCGGTCGCGCCGTTGGGCTTGAGCCTCCAGCCTCCGGGCCGACTGAACCGGATTTCCCTGAACATCGAGGCGGCCGATGTCGCCGGGGTCTTGGACGATCTCAGGACCGTCTGGAACCGGTACGCGACGGCCTATCCCTTTCAGTACGATTTTCTCGATGACACCCTGGACATGATGTATAAAAAGGAACAGAACCTGGCCGAAGGATTCGGGGGATTTACTCTGATTGCCGTGTTCGTCGCCGCTTTGGGCTTGTACGGGCTGGCTTCCTTCTCGGCCGAGCGCCGGACCAGGGAGATCGGCATCCGCAAGGTGATGGGCGCGGGGGTTACCCGTCTGGTGGCTCTCCTGGCCTGGGACTTCGCCAAGTGGATCGCGCTGGCCCTTCTCCTGGCCGTGCCCGCCGCATTCTTCGCCATGAACGCCTGGCTCCGGACCTTCGCCTATCGGATTTCCCCGCCGCTTTCGGCTTTCCTGCTTTCGGGGCTTTTCGTGTTCTTGTCCGCAGCCCTCACCGTCGGCCGGCATATGCTCAAGGCCGCGACCGCAAACCCGGTCCAAAGCCTCCGGCAGGACTGACGGGTAAGCCGCATCATTCTTCCGGGCCGGCTTCCCGGGCAGCCCTGATTCGCACGGCTCATGCCGGCCGGCTCGGATTGACCGGGCGCGGCGATGGAACCCGGGACGTACACATTTTCCGCCGATGGCATATAATAAGGCGTAAAAGCGGATTCCCCGCGGGAACGTCGATGCGGACGAGGCGGTGAAAATGACCGATGCGGCCGTCGTCAAGAACGTTCTGGTCAAGGCCCGGAAGTCCAGGGAAAAAATCAGCGAAGCGATTCGCTCGTTCCTTTCCTTTCTGGAGGCGTCGCCGTCAGAGGATCTGGCCGCATACTACCTGGCCCGAAACCGTTTAAAAGACGGGCAGGGTCTTCTCGATGAAGTCCTCGCCGATGCGAAAAAACTCCTCGGACCGCCGCCCGCTTATGCCCCTGAAAAAGTCGCCGCGATGCGGAAGGCGCTTCTCCTCGAATCCGGAGTCATCCTTCCCCATCCGACAGTCGACGGTCTGGAGGCCGAGCTCCTGGCCGACGAATATATCCGCTCCTTCATGAGCCCGGACAAGGTGGTTCGGTATGTCCGGGAAGCGGGAACGTACGAGACGCGGGGAAAGCGGAAGCTCGAGAATCTCAAGGTGCGGATGGTGATCGACGAGCTGATAGCGCTGGCGGCCGAAGCGCGAATTCTGCAGCAACGAGCCGGCGAACGGATCCAGACGAAATAAGGCCGGGCGCGCACCGCTCCCGGGACGAAGGCCGGATTCCCGCCCGATCCGGTTATTATCTGATGATTCGAAATGAGGCGTCCTTGGTCACAGAGGCGCCCGCGGCGCGGTCGGTGACTTTGACCCGGAGGATGTATTCCCCGGGGCGGAATCCTCTTAGACGAAACGATGTCTTGATCCGGCAATCGCGTTCGGTCGTCGGTTCCGGTTCATAGGCCGGGACGTTCAGGACGGGCTGGGTTTGTTGGAGAAACGCGAACTCGACCTGGAGGGAGGATCGGCCCGTTTCCTTGTCCAAGGCGAGATGATAGGCCTCGAGGGCGATATCCATTTCGTCTCCGTCGCGGAATGTCCGCCGGGCGATCGCGGCGGCCGGCGCGGCGGTCCGGCCGGGGGTAACAGCCGCGGTGCCGCCGTCGACGGCTTCTCCCGTCCCGGAGGAAAGAAAAACATCGCTCGCCGCCAGGGCCGGAGTTTTAAAATCGTCCGCGGTGAATGCCCGAAGGCTCGTTCCCATCCGGCCGCTGACATTGTCCCAGACGACAAGCTCGAGCCCGTAGGAACCGGGGTCCAGGTCCAGCGAAGTTTGGAAGCGAAGGACCTCGCCTTGGAGCGCCGCCTTCTGCGCCGGTTCGAGTCCGAAGCTCACGGTCTTGGTTTTTTGAAGAACGTCCTGGCCCAGCTGATTGCGGACGTGGGCGATAATGTTGAGGGAATATTCCTCTTTCCCTCCGGCCGGCTTTGAAGGGAGCGCGGCGTAGGGAATTTCGAGGAGAAGCGGAAGATGCGTTTTTTCTTCCGCGCCCCGGAAGGCATAGAGCCGGAAGTCGAAGGGGATGAGGTTGGCGGTCGCTTCGGTCGTGACCGAAGGCGTGGCTTTCTTGAGGTTTTCAAAGGGATTCCGCTGGGCTTCGGCCAGAAGCTCCAGAGAATCGAACTGGAAGGTCAGGTCGCGCATATCCAGATTGCGGTCGCGCTTCCCCGGCTCATGCCCGCTTTCGAGGACGTAATTGCCGTGGCCGTATCGGTCGACGAAGACGAATTCCATGTTATAGGGAAGCTTTGGATTCGGCAAACCCCAGTATTGCCAGATCTCCCGGTCGGCCCGGTTGAGCCCGGCGGAGTCCGTCTGGTTGTATTCGGTCTGGATTTCGTGGGGAGCGCCGAGGAGGATAAAAATCCGGCCCCGGTCGGTTCTCCAGCCGGCGATGCCCGAGACGCCGAAAAATCGATTGGCCAGGGTGATCCGCAGGTAATACTGGCGCTTGTATTCGTTCTCCGCGGCGTCCGGGTCGGGATTGCGTTTTTTCCAGAACAGGTCGATGAACTGGCCTCTCTCGGCTTCGGTCGAAAGGGAAAGAAAGACCTGCCGCTCCGCAGGGGTGATGATATAGGGGACGATTTCTTCCAGCCATTGTTTGGAGGCCTCACTTAAGGCCTCTTTGGTCTCCTGGCCGGCTCCGGCCGGGACCGCGGCCGGCAGGAGGAGAAGAATAAAAATGAGGGCGGCGGAATATTTGAAACGCGAGACCGGCATGACGGGCTCCTTTGGACGATTCCAGCAAAAAATGATACCACGAATGATGAAGACAATCAATGTAACTCCCATTTGGCGAGATCCTTCGGCGGCTAAAAGATTTATAAATAATTGATAATAAATAAGTAAATAGACAGGCTTGAATGTGGCGCAGGGTCTCGCGATCCAGGTTTGACATTATATAATATGGAATATAGAATATAGCAGATAATTTCAATCAAAGGAGTCGCCGTGGACAACAAGCTTCGCAAGGAAATCCGGTTTCTTAAAATCTATGCCCTCATCTCCTCTGTTCTTCTGACGGGAATGATCTTCATCGCCGCCACCGGCGCGGCGTCCAAAACCAAATTCGACGAAATCGATGTCGAGCGGATCAATATCGTGGAAGCCGACGGGACGCTCCGGCTGACGGTCTCCAACCAGAAGCGGTCTCCGGGCGTCGTGATGGCCGGAAAATATTTTCCTTCGCGGGCCGGTCAGCGAGCGGGCTTGATTTTCTTCAACGATAAGGGCGACGAATGCGGCGGGATGACCTGGCACGGCAATGATAAGGACGGAAAGATCGCGGCCGGAGGCGGCCTGATGTTCGACCAGTTCAATCAGGACCAGACCGTCGGCCTCAATTATTCGCAGCGGGGCGATGAGCGGACCTCGGGCTTGATGGTCTGGGAACGTCCCCTGATGTCGCCCGAAGACATGGCTCTTCTCCAGCAGCTCGGCGACTTGGAAATGATGGCCGACGGGCCGGAGAAAATCGCGGCGATCAAGAAATGGCGCGATGAGATTTCGACGAAGAACGTCGCCGGCGCGCTGCGGGTGTTCGTCGGGCGGGGACAGGACAACGAGTCCGTCGTCCGGCTCAATGACCCGACGGGCAAGCCCCGCCTGATCCTGTCGGTGGACAAGGCCGGCCGGCCGACGATGAAATTCCTGGACGAAAATGGGAAGGCGACCTTCCAGTTCCCGGCGGCCGAACCCGGGAAATAAAGGAGGACTCGCCTCATGAATCGCAAGCAATTCATCGGTTGGAACGCGGCCCTCCTGGGATCCCTGGCCCTGCCCTTCAAGGGCTTTGCGGCTTCCGGATCCCGGATCGCCGGGCGCCCCTCCTCCTCTCGGGATTTCTTTGAGGCGGCGTCCGCCGCCGGAGACGAAGACGCCTTGTGGAGCGTCGTCCGGGATCAATTTTTGTTGGACCCGGACTGGACGTACCTGAACTTCGGCGGTCTCGGGGCCTGTCCGCTCCCCGTTCTCCGCAGCCTCGATGAATGGAACCGGGTCGAAGAGGCGGCGCCCAGCGCCGATCACGACGCGGTCGAATGGACCAAGGCCAAGGACAAGCTCGCCCGGCTCCTCGGCCGGACCTGCAAAAAAGAAGATTTGGCCCTGATCAGCTGCGCGACGGAAGGCGTTTGCACCATCGTCAACGGCCTGCCCCTGAAAGCCGGAGATGAAGTCATTACCAGCACCCACGAGCATGTGGCCGTCAACACCCCGCTTCTCAACCGCAAGGAAAAAGACGGGATCGTCATCAAGCTGTTCGAACCGGATATGAAAAATGGCCTCGGCAACGTGGACCGGATCGCCAAGCTCATCACCAGCCGGACCAGGTTGATTCTCCTCAGCCATGTCACCTGCACGACCGGCCAGCGCTTCCCGGAAAAAGAAATCGCCAAGCTGGCCCATGACCGCGGCATCTGGTTTGCCCTTGACGGAGCCCAGGCGCCGGTCAACATCCCGTTCGACATCGAGGACATCGGGGTTGATTTCTACGTTTGCAGCACGCACAAGTGGCTCATGGGACCCAAGCGGACGGGCTTCCTTTATATTCGTCCCGG
>CAYPKX010000016.1:11121-13876 GCA_964411395.1 uncultured Eubacteriales bacterium
GAGCCGGAATACCGGTCCTGCATGATCACCTTCCGGATGAAATCCGTCGATTTCGAGAAGATCTACGCCCGTCTCCGCAGCGAAAAGATCATGGTCCGGAGAATCCAGGAAGGCCGGCTCTGGGCCATCCGGGTGTCGTTCTTCCTGAACAACCGGATGGAAGATGTGACCGCCATCCTCGATTCGCTGGCGAAGCTGGCCGCGGCCTGAGGTCGGGGCATGAAAAAAGCGATCGGGCTTGCCGCCGCGGCCGCCGGCCTTCTCTGGCTGGCCGCGGGAGCGGCCCTGTCCGGGCCGGTTGCGACACCTCCGGCGCAGGGACGGGACGACGCGGA
Source organism: uncultured Eubacteriales bacterium (assembly GCA_964411395.1). Taxonomy (GTDB): domain Bacteria; phylum Acidobacteriota; class Aminicenantia; order Aminicenantales; family UBA4085; genus JAAZPG01. The sequence goes on from CAYPKX010000016.1 coordinate 11,457, forward strand.
ATTCGCCCGGCTGGTCCGGGAGTGGACGACGCGGCCGGAATTTCTCAGCCCGCTCGTCGACCACCTGCCGAAAGGGGAGGGCGTTCCTTCGCCGCGCGATATTCTCGGCTATCATATCGGCCGGCCGAAAACGCTGACGTCCTACGGCGACATCCTGAAATATTTTCGCGCCCTGGATGCGGGTTCGCCCCGGGTCAAAATGATTCCCATCGGCCGGAGCGACGAGGGCCGGGACTTCGTCGCGGTCTTCATCGGCTCGGAAGAATCCATCGCCGGGCTGGAGCGCAATCGCCGCGATCTGGCCCGGTTGGCCGATCCGCGCACCCTGACCGAAGCGGAAGCCGGAGAGATCGCGGCCCGGGCCAAACCGGTCTATCATTTCATCGGCGGATTGCACGCCAACGAGCCGGCCGCGCCCGAAATGCTGATGGAGCTGGCCTTCCGTCTGGCGACCGAAAACTCGCCTCTGATCGCCGCGATCCGGGAAAAGGTGATTGTCGCCCTGACTCCGGCGGCCGATCCCGACGGGCGCGACCGCTTCGTCCAGTGGCACTACGCCCACAAGATCGAGGAAACGGAAGAATCGGTTTCCTACGGCGACCCGCCCTTCTGGAGCAAGTACGTCCGCCACGACAACAACCGCGACATCAACTATTCCCAGCCGGGCTCGCGGGCCGTCCTCGATTTTTATCTCGCCTGGCATCCCCAGATCGTTCATGACCTCCATGAGACGGTGGCCTTCATGTTCACCTTCAGCGGCCAGGCGCCGCAGGACCCGAATCTGGATCCCATCCTGTATGCCGAAATGCCCTGGTTCGCCAATTTTGAAATGGCGCAAATGGCCAAATACGGGATGCCCGGCGTCTGGACGCACGCTTATGCCGACATGTGGTATCCCGGATTTCTCATGCGCCTGGCGGCCAACCACAACAGCATCATGCGGTTGTTCGAAACGTTCAGCCATTACGGCGCAAACACGATGAAGCTCCGGGTCGGGCCCGGTTCGGGCGGAGCCTCGCGGACCTCCCGCGAGTGGTATCGGCCCTGGCCGGCTTATCCCGAGGTGGAATGGTCGCTCCGCAACAACATCAATTACTGTGAAACCGGCGCCCTGACGGCCCTGCATTTGACCGCCGCCTTCTCCCAGGCGCTTCTCGAAAACTTTTATCGCAAGAGCCGAAACGCGATCGAGGCCGGACGGAAAAGCGCGCCCCACGCGTACGCCGTCCCGGCCGGCCAACCGGACCCGACCCGCATCGCCTTCCTTCTCGATGTCCTGCGGAGACAGGGGATCGAGGCGGGACGAACGACAGTGGCGGCCGCGTTCGGGGAGATTGTGCTTCCGGCCGGCTCTTATCTCATCAAGCTCGACCAACCCTATGGCCGGCTGGCGAAAATCCTCCTGGAGAAGCAGGTTTTCCCGGCCGATCCCGACCTTCGGTCCATCGATGACACGGGCTGGACGATGGGTTTGGCCGTCCAGGCGGAAGTGAAGGAGATCTCCGACCCGGCCGTGCTCGATCTGCCGACGACGCCGGTGGATGCGGCGTCCGTCAAGGGAACCGTGTCCGGGACCGGCGGGACCCGGCTAGCGGTCGCCGATCGCGGATCCGTTCATATGATCGCCCTGCGTTACCGGCTCAGGAAAATGAAAGTCGAGGCGGCCGAACGGCCGTTCTCCGCGACCGGACTGGATTTCCCGGCCGGCTCCTTCCTGATTGAGATTTCGGGCGGACCGTCGGCTGAGGCTGAAGCGAAAAAGGCCGTCGAGGATCTGGGCCTTTCCGGAGCGTGGCTGGAGGGGAATCCCGGCGTTCCCGTTCACGAGGTCGATTTGCCCCGTCTGGCCGTGTACAGTATTTGGGGAAATTCCGCGGAAGTCGGCTGGGTTCGCCACGCCCTCGACACGTTCGGCGTCGAGCACGACCTGATCTTCAAAGAGCAGGCGCGGGCCGGGAACCTTCGGGCCAAATACGACCTGATCGTGATGCCGAGCCAGGAGCGAAGCGGCCAAGGCCTCGTTCAGGACCTTCTCCCGGTCGGCCGCCCATTGGCTTATAAAAAGAGCGATCGATTTCCCAGTCTGGGAATGTACGGGGAATCGGACGATATCACCGGCGGGATGGGACTGGAAGGGGTGCTGGAATTCGACCGCTTCGTCAAAGCCGGAGGCGTTCTGGCCACCCTTGGAAATGCGGGTTATTTTCCGGTCGAGTACGGTCTTGTCCGGGGCGTTGAAATCAGCCGGCCGTCGGCCCGCTTTTACGCTCCCGGGCCCATCGTCGCGGCCGAAATCGTCCGGCCGTCCAGCCCGGTTTTTTACGGTTATCCGGTCGCCGGAGTCCCGGTGCGTTACGCCGGAGGGCCCTGGTTCCGTCTTTCCGGAACTGAAGCGGAGAACGGGCCGCGCGTCCTGATGC
>CAYPKX010000016.1:13886-37377 GCA_964411395.1 uncultured Eubacteriales bacterium
CGGTTTGTCGGAGGCGACGAGAGCGTTTTAAGCGGCCTGGCGCGCGGGGCGGACGAGTTGCGCGGCCGGCCGGCCATCGTCGATACGGCCTCGGGCGCCGGCCGGGTATTGATGTTTGCGACCAATCCCTGTTTCCGGTTCCAGAACCTGGGCGAGTTCAACATGCTGTTCAACGTGATTCTTCACTATAACGATATTCAAAGGATGCCGTCATGAATGTGTTTAAAGCAACAAGGTCGGGAGTTTTATGGCTGACCCTTGTCGCCGGCCTGGCCGGGATCTCGGCGATTCCGGGATTCGGCCAGGGGACGGTCCTCCGGGGTTCCGTCCAGGATGAAGCCGGGAAGCCCCTGCCGAAAGCCAAAATCGTCCTGCTCGATGTCGAGCGCGGGACGGGATTTGAAACCCAGTCGAATAAAAAGGGCGAGTTCATGCAGGTCGGAGTTCCCCCGGCGGCCTACCGGATCACGGTGGAACTGGCCGGGTATATCCCCTATGAAACCGCGGCCAGCCTCAAACCGGGCTATGAGGACAGGGTCAAGGTCGTGCTTCGCAAGATCCCGGCCAAAATGGACGATGACAAGGACTTCGTTCAGGGCATCGCCCTCTTCCAGGAAGGCCGGATTCAGGAAGCGATCGACCTTTTCGTGAAGGTTCGGGAGAGATTCCCGGAGCATGTCGAGCCGGTCTACAATCTCGGAGTCGCCTATCTTCGTTTGGGCCAGGCTGAAAAGGCCGTCGAGGCCCTGGCCAAAGCCGCCGAATTGAGCAAGGAAGCGATCGAACCTCTTCTGGCTTTGGGCGAGGGCTATCTGTCCCTGGGCCGGGACGAACAAGCGAGAGAAGCGTTTGCCAAGGCCGTTTCTCTGGCGCCGCAGAGTCCTCAAGCCCACTTCAGCCTGGGGCTGGTTGATTACAAATCCGACAAGATCGACGAAGCCCTGGCGAGCTTTGCCAAAGCCATCGAGCTGAATCCTAAATTCTCCGCAGCGCATTATCAGGCCGGATTGGCGAGCGCCAAAAAGGGCGACTTTCCCAGGGCGATCGGGTTCTTCGAGAAGTTCCTGGAGCTCGATCCAAACCGGCCCGAGGCGGCTCAGGTCCGGGCGATGATCGACCAGCTGAAGAAGAGAGAGGCCGCCTTGATCTCGGGCGCTGTATCCTATAGATTGTAGACGATCATCAGAAAAAAAGAATGAGGAGGAAGGGAATATGTTGAAAGGCAAACCGCTCGCGACGCCGGCGACAATCAGCGAAACCGTTTTCCGCCATATGAAAAAAGCCATCCTGGAAGGCGACCTGAAACCGGGGCAGCGCATTCAGGAAAAAGAAATCGCCCAGTTTTTCAACGTCAGCACGACGCCGATCCGGGAGGCGTTCCGGCGGCTGGCCGCCGAGGAATATCTGTCGATCGACGCCCGTAAAGAAGTCATGGTCACCTCCGTCAGCGTCGAACAGATCAAGGAAGTTTTCGAAGTCGTCCGGTCTCTCGACCTCCTGGCCACGAACAAAGCTCTGGATCATTTCGAATCCAGGGATCTCGAGGATCTGGAGAAGATGAGCCGGGATATGGAGAACTTCTTCGGCCAGAAAAACCTGCTGGCCTACATCCGGCAGAATCTGAAAATCCATTACCGAATCTGGAAAGATTGCGGGAACCAGTTCCTTTTAAAGACGCTGATGGACATGGGCGACAAGTTCTTCTTCTACAGCAGCCAGGTCTACGCCAAAATCGACGATCCGGCTTTCTTCAACCGGTCCATCAAAGAGCATTTTGATCTCATCCAGGCCATCGAAAAGAAAGATATCGCGGATATCGAAAAGATCATCAACTCCCATTGGGGAGGGGTCGGGTACCTGTAAGCCCGATCGAGGGAAAAAAGACAAGTGAAAAAAGGCCGAACGAGGGGCTTGACTTTGCTCCGCTATAGCATATAAACTATATTCTATCGTTTATGATTTCCATTAATGTCATCTAGGAGGACACGATGCCTAATGGTTCCGGGACGAAACACTCCATGCGATTTTTGGTATGTCTGATCGCGGTCGTTTTCCTCATGAGCCTCAATGCGGCGGCCCAAGCCACTTTGGGGACTCTCCAGGGGAAAGTGACCGACGAGCAGGGCGGCCCCCTTCCCGGCGTGGCCATCGCGATGAAAAACATCGACACGGGATATGCGTATTCGAGCCAGTCCCGGGTCGAGGGCGACTATACCATCGCGGGAATCCAGGCCGGCAAGTATGAAGTCGAGGTGAGTCTCCCCGGCTTCGAAAAGCAAATCCGGACGGGATTGATCTTCAATGTCGGCTCGATTCTGAAGATCGATTTCATCCTCAAACCTTCGACCATTTCCGAGGAAGTGACGGTCACCGCCCCCTCGCCGATGGTCGAGGTGACCAAATCCGAAGTCAGCAAGGTCATTGACCGGGCCAAGATCGACGACCTGCCCCTCCTCGACCGGAGCTTCAGCGCCCTGGCCATGATGAAAGCCGGCGTCTCCGGCGACCGGTCCAACGCCCAGCCTTCGGGCAGCGAGGAAATCACCGTTGACGGCGTGTCCAACGAACGCGTCGCCAGAAACGACCAGAAGACCAGCATTCCGGCCGACGCCATCGAGGAGTTCCGCGTTCTGACCAACCAGTTCCAGGCCGAATTCGGCAACACGAGCGGCATGATCTGGACGGTCATCACCCGGTCGGGAACCAACGAACTGCGCGGACGCCTCTCCTATTTCAAGAAAGACGAGACGTTCGACGATGTCAACTATTTCGTCAACCATACCGGTTACGAGGGCGCCGAGATCCCCGAGGACCAGTACACCAAGCCGCCCTACGCCTACGACCTTTTCGGCGGCGTGCTGGGAGGACCGATCAAGAAGGACAAGGCCCACTTCTTCATTTCTTATGAAGGCCTGCGGCAAAAATCCTACACCCGGATCGCTTCGCCGCTTGTCCCCCAGGAAGAGATCACGGTCGAATCGAAACCCAACCAGTTGATGGCCAAGCTGAACTACCAGCTCAGCAAGAAGCACCTGTTCACCCTCCGCTACAACATGTATTCCGAAACGGAAACCAACCAGGGCATCGGCGGCCTGTCCACCAAGGAACGCGGCTACGACTGGGAGAACACCGTGCACGACATCCAGGCGAACTGGATGTTCTATCCGACCGGAAACACGATGAATGAATTCCGGGTGTTGTATTCCGGCTCCGACGGCGAAGATTTCGTCCATTTCCCCGGAACCTTCTCGATCGACCGGCCCTCGGGCTTGTTCGGCAAGCCGTCTTCCTACCCTCAGGGCGGGGTGGAGAAACGCTACCAGATCGTCGATAACTTCAGCCTCTTCCTCGACAAGCACAACATCAAGTTCGGTTTCGACGTTTCGCGGATCAAGGAAACCGGCTTCGCCCACTACTACATGCCCGGGCAGTTCGTTTTCCAGACCGACTCGCCCTTCGATCCGAATGATTTCAACACGTATCCGCTCCTGTTCGTCTACAACGCCGGCAATCCCGTTTTCGACCTGGATTACACCGAAGCCGCCGTGTTCGTCCAGGATACGTGGAAGATCAGCCAGCGGTTGACCCTGAACATCGGCCTTCGCTGGAACTATTACGACTGCGACGGCATCTCGATCGACCACGGCGATATCCGCCATTTCAACCCCCGGTTCGGCTTCAGTTATGACCCCGTCGGCGACGGCAAGACGACCATCCGCGGCGGTATCGGGACATTCACCCAGAACCCGCAGCTCAACATCGGCCTCTTCGGGGCCCTGATGGCCGGGATGGAAGTCCGGACGATGTACTACCCCAACTACCCCGATCCGTTCCAGCCGAATCCGTTCATGGATCCGATTCTGGGAACTCTCCCGATCGACCAGTACACCACGGCCGAGAATATGGCTCCGCCGACGACCGTTCAGGCAACCCTCGGCGCCGAGCGCGAAATCATGAAGAACGTCTCCGTCGGCCTGGACCTCGTCTATGCCAAGGGATCTCATTTCACCCGGCTGGAGAACTGGAACCCGGTCATCCCCGGAACGAAGAACAAGCGCGTCGACCCCACCCGGGGCAATGCCTATACCTTCGCCGACAACGGCCGAAGCGAGTATAAGGCGATGTACGTGACGGTCACCAAGCGGTATGCCGACGGCTGGTCCCTCGACGTCGCCTACACCCTGTCCGAATCCAAGGCCGATGTCGAATCGGAACAGACCCAGCCCTGGAGCTATGATGCGGATGCCTGGGACCGGCAGTACAGCTACGCCAGCAATGACGCCCGGCACCGGCTCACGATTTCCGGCATTGTCGACCTCCCCTGGGGCTTCCAGCTGGCCGGCCTTTTCTCCTATCATTCCGCCTTCCCCTGGAACGCCGTCTACGCGCAGGATAAGAACCTCGACAGCCTGAAAAACGACTATGTCGATCAGTATCGCAATTCCCGCCGCGGCTTTGCCTACAACAACATCAATCTCCGCCTTTCGAAGTCGTTCACCATCGACCGCTTCCGGCTCCAGATCCTGGCCGAGGCGTTCAATCTCTTCAACACCGTAAACTACTACGGCATCTACCCCTACTTCGGAACGGCCGATTTCGGCATTCCGATCGCGGCCGATTCCCCGCGCCAGTTCCAACTCGGCGCCCGGATCGATTTCTAAGCGGGTCTCTTTATAGCCCGAATGCCATATGATGATCACGACAAGGAGCCGATCATGACAACCTCCCAGATGATGCGACGGGCGATCATCGCGGCTTCGGCCGTGATCCTTTGGGCCGCGGGGGCCGCCTTCGGACAGGCCCCCCGGTTCGAAGTCCGGTTTTCCCCGGCGGCGAGCGCCGGCCCGGTGACCGGCCGCGTGGTCCTGATTCTCTCCAAAACGGAGCAACCCGAACCGCGGCTCACCTTTTCCCTGCGCGGTCCTCTGCTGATCGGCCTTGATATCGATCAGCTCCCACCGGGCCGGCCCGTCGTCCTGGACGACCGGCTGCCGGCTTATCCTCTCAAGCTTTCCGAAGTCCCGCCCGGAGATTATTTCGTCCAGGCAGTCATCAACGTCTACCACGAGGTCCATCGGGCTGACGGCAAGACGATCTGGGTTCACATGAACGACGGGTCGATCGAAGTCTTCGTCGACGCCGCCGGCAATCTGTGCAGCGAGGCGGTCCCGGTCCGTTTCGGCGAAGGCGGAACCGTCAAGATCGAAGTCAACCGGGTCATTCCGGCCAAGCCGGAGCCCCGGGACACCGAATGGATCAAGCATCTGAAAATCCAGAGCCGGAAGCTCACGGCCTTCTGGGGCCGCCCGGTCTACATCCATGCCACGGTCTTGCTGCCCAAAGGCTACGCCGAAGAGACGAGTCGGCGGTATCCCAGCCTTTACACGCTCGGCCACGGCAATGCCCCCTTCGGCTTCACGACCGTGGAGCCGGCCAACGCCGCCGGCCGTCCGTTGATCAGCCCGGTGACCGGACTCAAGAACGGGTACGAATCGTACAAGGAATGGACGAGCGACGGCTTTCCCCGGGTGATCGCCATCACGCTCCAGCAACAGACGCCGTATTTCGCCGACAGCTATTCGGTCAATTCGGCCAACAACGGTCCTTACGGCGACGCCGTGGTCGAAGAAGTCATTCCCTACCTGGAAGAACATTTCCGGATCATCCGGGAGCCGTACGCCCGCCATCTCGAGGGGGCCTCGACCAGCGGCTGGCAAACGCTGGCCCTGCAACTCCAGCACCCGGACTTTTTCGGCGGCGCCTGGATTCTCCAGCCCGATCCGGTCGACTTCACCTCCTACGGACTGGTCAATATCTACCAGGACGAGAACGCCTTTTCCTTCCCGCTGGGAGCGTTTTTCAACATCGAGCGCCCGTTCCAGCGGGCCGCGACGGGACAGACGATTCTGTCCATGCGCCAGTTGAGCCTGTTTGAAGCGGTCTGCGGTTCGCGCGGACGGTCCTTCGGCCAGCTCGGGGCCTGGGAAGCGGTCTACGGACCGGTCGGGCCCGACGGTTATCCGGCCCGGCTGTGGGACTACCGCACCGGAAAGATCGACCGGACGGTCGCCGAGTACATGCGGGACAACGGCTATGACCTTCGGGCTTATGCCGAAAAGAATTGGGCCGTCCTGGGGCCGAAGCTTCAGGGAAAGCTTCATTTCTTCTGCGGCGACATGGATGATTACTATCTGAACCTCGCCGTCTACAAATTCGAAGAATTCATCAAATCAACGACGAATCCGAAATCCGATGCGACCTTTGTTTACGGCCGTCCGATGAAAGGGCACTCCTGGCACGATTGGACCTGGATGGAATTCGTCCGGAAAGTGGCTGCGGTCGTTGAGGCCGACGCCCCGGCTTCCCGCCGCTAGCCGCGGCGACGGCCGTCCTTTACGTTCCGCCGGCGTTTCTTTGAGCCCGGATTTTTCCAGGGTACGGCCGTTTTCCGTCCGTCCGGGACGGAAAGGAGAGTGAACATGAGGCGAACCATCCGGCAGACCATCGCTCTCTCGGCGGGGATCCTGGCCCTTGCCGCCCTGTCGCCGGGCGGCCAAACCGACGGGCTCATCGCCCTCACAGGGGCGACAGTCCATACCGCCGCCGGGCCGGCGCTTCGAAACGCCGTCGTTCTGATCCGGGATGGAAAAATCGAGGCGGTCGGCTCCGGCCTGACTGTTCCGGCCGGCGCCCGGGTCATCGATGCGGCCGGGAAAGAGATCATCCCCGGAATCATCGATGAACATACCCATATCGGCATATACAACCGCGGAGCCAATGAGTTTCCCCAGCCGATCGGCCCCGAAAACCTCGGTCTCGACGCTCTGATTCTCGACGAAATGGACTGGGCCGAAGCGGTCAAGGGCGGAGTGACGACCGTGATCACGGGTCCGGGAAGCGGCGAACGGATGGCCGGGCAATCGATCACCCTCAAAACGTTCGATTCGGGGCGGGGGAAACGAATTCTGAAAGAGACGCGCGAAGCGAAGATGGCTCTCAATGGACGCAACTTGTCCCATCTTCCGGCCATCCGGACGACGTTATGGAAAGCCCGGGACTACATGGCCAAATGGGCCCGCTACGAGGCCGGAGATAAAAAGGGCCCGGCTCCGGTCCGGGATCCGGCGATGGACGCCCTGGTCCCGGTTCTCAAGGGCGAGGAAAAGCTCCGCTGCCACATTCACTACGCCAACGACATGATGGCCTTTCTCCGGCTGAAGGATGAGTTCGGCTTCGACCTGACGTTCATTCATGCCTCGGAGGCCTACAAAATCGCCCCGGAAATCGCCAAAAGAAACGTCCCGGTCATCGCCCTCCCGTTTTTCACCCGGGTGGCTTTTTCCGACGACATTCTCTTCGGGCTCAAAACGCTTTGTGAAGCCGGAGTCAAAGTCTGTCTTCACACCGATCATCCCGTCATCCATGAGAAGCTCCTCCGGCTCAATGCCGGGATGGCTATCCGTTACGGCGTTCCTGAGGAGGAGGCCTTGAAAATGCTGACCATCAACCCCGCCGAGAGCAGCAAGATCAGCGACCGGGTTGGAAGCCTGGAGAAAGGGAAAGACGCCGATTTTGTCGTCCTCGACGGACGGTGGTATGAGCCCCGAACCCGGGTGGAGATGGTTTTCATCGACGGCGTGCCGGCCTATGACCGGTCGCGGGAGGTGTCGAGATGAGCCCCCGCCGCGTCGGATCAGCGGCGGCGGCCATCTTTGCGGCCGGGCTGTCTCTCGGCCCGCTTGCGGCCGGAGCGGAGAAGACGATTGCGATCGTCGGCGGAACGGTGATGACGATGGCCGGGCCGGCGATCGATGGCGGGACCGTTTTGATCAAGGACGGCCGGATCGTCGCGGTCGGTAAGGACGTCGCGGTGCCCCCCGGGGCCGAGATCGTTCAGGCCGCGGGGCGTTTCGTCTTGCCCGGTCTCATCGACGCCATGACATACCACGGACTCCGCCCCCAGGCCCCCAATGACCGGGAGAATCCCTTAACCCCGGAAAACCGGGCGATCCGCGCCTATTACCCGTTCGGGGAGTTTCTTCGAGGCTCCGGCGGCGTTGCGGCCGATCGGGAAATCCTCAGCGGCGGAATCACGGCTCTCTATGTTGCGCCCGGCGACCAACAGGTCATCGGCGGTCAGGGCGTTGTCGTGAAAACGGCGGGGGAGACGGCCGGCCGGATCGTCCTCCGCGATCCGGCGGCGATCGACATGGCCATCGTCGACCCCGCCCTTTACGAACGGGGGCAGGGCGCGGCGAAATCTCCGATCAACCGCATGGGGATCGGCCGGCTGGTCCGCGATGCGCTCCGCCGGTCCGAAGCGTATGCCCGGAAGCTTGCCGACGACGCAGCCCGGCCGGCTGAGGAAAAAGCCGGGACCCGGCCCCCGGCGCGCGATCTCGGCCTGGAAGCTCTGGGCCTTCTTCGGGATAGAAAAATTCCGGCCCGCATCGAGGCCGATTTCATCGACGATATCCGGCTGGCCCTGCGGCTTGCGGAAGAAGAGGGATTCGACTTGATCCTCGACAGCGGCCTCGGGGCGTCCAAGGTCAAAGAGATCCTCGCCCGGAAAAAGATCCCGGTGGTGCTCGGCCCTCCTTCCCACCCGTTTGTTTACGGCGGAGAAGTGAGCATGACCGCCGACCTCTACCGGGAAATGAATGAATACGCCGCCCGGGACTTGATCGAAGCGGGAGTGAAGACGGCCATCGCCAGCTTTGGCTTCAGCTTCGGTCCGTTCGGCGGGGCCAACCAGAGCCGCTGGCTTCTTCTGGAAGCGGCGTATGTGACGGGTTTCGGCGTCCCGGCCGACGAAGCCCTGCGGATGGTGACGATCAATGCCGCGGAGATTCTCGGCGTGGCTGACCGGGTCGGCAGCTTGGAGGCCGGCAAGGATGCCGACCTGATCATCCTCGGCGGCCCGCCGCTGGATATCGCGACCTGGGTCGATGAGGTCTTTATCGATGGGGTCCGCGTCTACTCCCGCCGGGGAGGCACGTCATGAACAAACCCGGATTCCCGTCGGTCGTCATCGTCCTTGCCGCCGCCCTCGTTTTTTCCGTCCCGGCGGTTTCAACCGCCGCGACAATCGTTTTAAAAGGCGCCCGCGTGCATACGGCCGCCGGTCCGGCGATTGAAAACGCCGTTCTCCTCATCGAAAACGGCCGGATCGCCGCCGTCGGGAGGGACGTCGCCGTTCCCGCGGGAGCGGAGGTTCTGGATGTCACGGGAATGACAATCATCCCCGGCCTGATCGATGCATACAGCCATTTGGGGATGACGGCCTCCGGTCTGGCCGCCGACCTTCCCCGGGCCGCCGGCCCCGAGCAGCGGGCGATCGACGGCCTGCATCTGAACGTCCCCGACTGGATGGACGCTGTCCGGGCCGGAGTGACAACGGTCGTCACCGGTCCCGGTTTCGACAGTCTGGTCGGAGGACAGACCGTGACCCTGAAGACCTTCGGGTCGGATTTCGAAAAGCGCGTCTTGAAGGAAGCCGGAGAGGTGCTGCTTGCGGTCAGCGGGGCGAGCTTATCGCAGATCGCGGCTCTTCGGGCCCGGTTGATCGCCGCCCGCGAATATCTCGAAAGGCGGGAGAAGGTCGCGGCCCAAGGGAAAAATTCCGCCCCGGACCGCGACCTCGGTCTGGAATCCCTGGCGGCCGCGCTTAACGGCCGGGAAACGATCCGGGCCCGCGTCCTGTGGGCGCACGACATTCTTTCGCTGCTTGAACTCAAGGACGAATTCGACCTCGCCCTTCAGCTCATCGACGCTCCCGAAGCCTGGAAAGTCGCCGGTGAAATCGCCTCGCGAAACGTCGGGGTCGTTTGTCCGCCGATGGTCTTGCATACGAGCTATCCGGAGGAGGTGTTCCGCGGCGCGGCTGCGCTCCAACGGGCCGGCGTGCGAACGGCCCGGCGCTCGGACTTTCCTTTCGCCCCGCAAAAACACTTCCGGCTGAATGCGGCGATGTCCGTCCGCTACGGCCTTGCGGCCGATGAGGCCTTGAAAGCCGTCACCCTCGATCCGGCTCGCCTGGCCCGGATCGACGGCCGGGTCGGGAGCCTGGAACCGGGAAAGGATGCCGACCTGGTCGTCCTCAACGGATCCTGGTTCGAGCCCTCGTCCCGCGTCGAGATGGTCTTCGTGGACGGAGCCCTGGCCTTCCGCCGCGCCGATGACCCGTCCGCGCCGGCCGGGAAAGGCGGTTTAAAATGAGAAGGCGGATTCGGATCGCGTTTATTTCCGCTCTTTTGGCCGCTTCCGTTTCCGCGGCCGCGGCCGCTGATACGGTTGTTGCGGTGACGGGCGGCACGGTGTTTGCGGCCGACGGTTCCTGGATGGAAAGCGGCACGGTCCTCATCCGGAACGGGAAAATCGCCGCCGTGGGAAAGACGGTGGCCGTCCCGCGCGGAGCGACGGTGATCGACGCCCGGGGGAAATTTGTCCTGCCGGGCCTGGTCGACGCCATGTCGTTTTTCGGCATCCAGCCGTTTGCCCCCAACGTCCCCGAGCCCGTCACTCCGGAAAACAAGATCATCGACGCCTACCGTCCCTACGGCGCAATGATGCGGGGCGGGACCGGGGTGCAAGCCGAGGCGGAGCTTCTCTGCGGCGGCGTGACCGCGGTATATATCGCGCCCGGAAACCGGCAGCTGGTTGGAGGCCAGGGCGCGGTCGTTAAAACCGGCGGTCTGAGCTTCGACGGCCTGATCGTGCGGGAGCCGGCGAGCGTCGATATGGCTCTCGCTTACGTCCCGATGGGCACAGCCGCCCGCCCGGCCCGGCCGACCTCGCTCGCCCGCGTGCGGAAAGCGCTTGCCGCCGCCCGGGAGTATCGAAAAAGCATGAACGAGTTCGGACAAAAAACGGCCGAAGACAAAAAGCGGGCCGACGCTCCGGATCGCGATCCCGGAAATGAGGCTTTGGCTCTTCTGATCGACGGCAAAATTTCGGCCCGAATCGAGGCCGATTTTCCCGAGGATATCCTGGCGGCCGTCGGTCTGGCCGAAGAGTTCAAGCTCGACCTGGTCATCGACGGCGGGCTCGGCTCCCTGCCGCTTCGGGACATTCTGGCGAAGAAAAAGATCCCGGTCGTTCTCGGCCCCCTCTCCCGTCCCACCGAAGACGATCGAAGTCCCGGTTATTCCGAAATCCGGGCCATGGAGGACGAGCGGCTGGCCGCCCGGCTCGCCGAAGCCGGTGTCAAGATCGCCATTTCCAGTCATGCGGCCGATAACGGCGGTACCGGAAGAGCCACCCAGGGACGCTGGCTGCTTCTCGAAGCGGCGCTGGCCGCCGGATTCGGTCTTCCGGAGAAGGAGGCGCTGAAGGCCGTGACGATCAATGCCGCCGAAATTTGCGGAGTGGCGCATCGGGTCGGCAGCCTGGCCCCGGGCAAGGATGCCGATATCGTCATTCTCAGCGGGCATCCGCTGAAAGCCGAATCGCGGGTGGAAAAGGTGTTCATCGACGGCCGACCGGCCTTTTCCCGGGAGGAGATTTCATGACCGACGAAGGTTTCATTTCGGGCCTGCCGGCGAGGACCGGAGTCCGGGCGGGGCGCCGGGCCTTCGGGATCGTCCTGTTTCTGGCGGCCGTCGTTTTCGGTTCGGCGGCTGGAGCGGCCCCGGACGAGGTCCTGGCCATCCGGGGCGGGACGATTCTAACCATGGCCGGAGAGCCGATCATCGGAGGAACCGTTCTGATCCGAAACGGCAAGATCGCCGATATCGGGGTCGGGATTGAGATTCCTCGCGGCGCCCGCATCGTGGAGGCGGCCGGTCGCTACGTCATTCCCGGATTGATCAACGCCGAGACGCATTTCGGCCTCCGTCCGTCCGATCAGAATTCTTCGTCTTCTCCGGTGAATCCGGATTATCGAGTCGTCGAGGCTTTCTCCCCGGTGGAGGCCGGAGCGCTGATATCCGGCGGGGTGACGACCGTCTCTGTCGCCGCCGGAAGCGGACAGGCCATCGGCGGGCAAGGCGCGGTCGTCAAGACCGCCGGAGAAACGAGCGACCGGATTCTGTCGGCATCCGCCGGTCTGGATATGACCCTGGGAAGCGGTGGACGAACCGCCGACCGGATGAACCGCGTCGGCCTGATTCGAAAAGCATTGGTCGGTGGCCGCGAGGCCGTCGGGCCGTTTGTCCGCGGGGAGCGCCCGGTCCGGATTGAAGCCCGGTCGTCCGACGACATTCGGGCGGCGGTCCGGATCGGCGATGAGTTCCGGTTGAGGGTTGTGATCAAGGGAGGGGAGGGCGCCGGCGAAGTCCGGGAGATTTTGGCGGAAAAAAAGATCCCGGTGGTGCTGGGGCCTGTTTTTTCATTTCCAGGCATCGAAGCGACGGGCGGTGAGAATGAAGCGACGGCCGCCCGCCTGGTCGAAGCGGGCGTTAAAATCGTCCTGGCCGGTTTTGATTGCCGGGAAGGAAAGCCCGAGAGCCCCCATCAAGGGCGCCGGCTGCTGCTCGGCGCAGCGTTGGCGACGGCTTTCGGTCTGGACGAAGGCGAGGCCCTCAAAGCGGTCACGATCAATGCCGCCGAAGTTCTCGGCGTCGCCGGCCGGGTCGGGAGCTTGGAGAAGGGGAAAGACGCCGACATCGTTGTTCTGGACGGGCCTCCGTTGAGTTTGAAAACGCGGGTGGAGCAAGTCTATATAAACGGCAGGATGGAATTTGGGAAGGAGTTATAATTCATTAAATACATTGACTTTGTAAACATTTTATACTATAAACTATAGTCTATAGCGATAAAATAATTCATTCTCGAGAGGAGATGCCATGAAAACCGACCATATTCTTCCGCGGGTACCGCTGGCCAAGCGGGCCGCTCGACTGATCCCGAATCTTCCCGCTCCCGAACCCGTCGACATCATTTCCTTCGGCTCCGGACACGGTTGTCCGGCCGTTTTTCCGGACTTGACGGAAGAGGCGAAATCGGCGTTGAATAAATACCGGCACGAAACGCTCCAGTACGGGCCGACGCTGGGGCTTCCGGAAATGCGCGAATGGATCGCCCGCCATGTCACGGAAAACGGGGCCAAGGAGATCGACGCCGATAACGTCCTGGTCGTCAATGGGGCGAAAAACGGCTTGGGCCTCATCGGCCGGCTTTTGCTGGATGAAGGCGACTCGGTCGTCGTCACCGCGCCGACCTATTTCACCTGCATCCCGATCTTTAAAACCTTCGGGGTGAATTTTTTGGAAGTCCCGCAGGACGAGGAAGGGATCGTGGTCAGCGAGTTGGAAGGGATTCTGGCCAAGATCGCCCATGAAGGGAAGGCGTTGCCGAAATTGATCTATAATGTTCCCGATTATCATAATCCGTCCGGGATTACGATGTCCCTGCGTCGCCGGGAGGCTCTGGTCCGGACGGCCGAAAAATACGGAATCTACGTGGTGGAAGACAGCCCGTACCGCAAAGTCCGTTTCGAAGGCGAACAGCTGCCGATCGTCAAGGCTTTCGATGGGAACGGAACCGTTCTTGTTCTGGGCACGGTCTCCAAGCTCGTGGCCCCGGGCATGCGCGTCGGCTGGATCGTCGCTTCCAAGGACCTGATCGCACGGCTGGCCCAGCTGAAATCCGACCTGGGAACCAGCCCGCTGGCCCAGCGGATCGTTCTCGAGTTCGTCGCTTCTGAAAACCGGTTGGAGGACCACACCCGGAACGTGCAAGCGACTTATAAAAAGCATCGCGACGCCATGGTCGCGGCCCTGCGGCGGGAATTGCCCGAAATCCGGTTCACCGTCCCGCGGGGGGGATACTATATCTGGGCAACGCTTCCCCGGGGAATCGACGCCGAGAAGCTCGCCGTTCGGGCGCTTCAGGAAAAAGTCGGCATCATCCCGGGGGCCAAGTTCTTTGCCGGAAAAGGCCCGAAAGGCGAGGGAGCGCCGACCAATCACATCCGTCTCTGCTACAGCCATGCCGAGCCGGAGGAGATCGAAGAAGGAATCCGGCGGCTCGCCCGGGCCGTTCGGTCGATGTAAAAACGAAAGGAAAGCTCATGCCGCTTCGTATTCGAATCGGACTGTACGTCGCCATATTTTTCTGGGCGATCTCTTTCATTGCGACGAAGGTTGCCGTCGCCGCCGCGCCGCCGCTGACCGTGGCCGGACTGCGGCTGATCGTTTCGGCCCTGTGCTTCGTCGCCTACTATGCCTTGAAAAAGGACTGGCCGAAGCTTCCCGGCCGGCGGGAGCTGGCCGTCTTGTTCGGCCTGAGCCTCCTCGGCACCGGTCTCCATTACGGCATTCAGACGATCGGTCTTCAATACACGTCGGCGGCCAATGCTTCGATTTATTCCACGACCGGGCCGATCGCCATCGTCCTTCTGGCGGCGATCATGGGCGAACGCATCACCTTGCGCAAGGGAATGGGGGTGGCCCTGGCCCTGGCCGGCGTCCTGATCGTCCAGGGCCTCGATCTGCTGCTTAAATTCGAGCTCAGAGGAAATCTGATCGGCGATGTCCTGGTTTTTGTCAGCGTCTTCATGTGGGGCGTGTTCACGGTCTTCGGCAAGCGCGTTTCCGAGAAGGTCGGGCCCGGGCCGATGATCGGGCTGACGACGATCATCGGCGCGATCTGGATGATCCCCGTGTCCGGGGTCGAGCTGTCGATGAAGGGTTTTTCCCTGGCTTCGATCAGTCCGCAGGCCTGGCTGGCGATCGCCTTCCTCGGCGTGACGTGTTCCTTCCTGGCTCCTCTGCTCTACTTCATCGCCCTCAAACACGGCCAGGCCCAGAAGATCGGCGTCTATCTCTACGCCATCCCGCCCCTGACTTATATTTTCTCCGCCCTGTTTCTGCATGAGACCATCGGCTTGAACCTCATCCTCGGCGCGCTCCTGGTTCTCGGCGGCGTATATCTCACGGACCGGGGCTGATCGCGGCGTCCTTTCGCTGCGGACATCTTCGGCGGAAGAAACGTTTGGAGTGGACTTTGCGTATTTGACTTGGGAGAATACTGCCCATGTCCAAACGAGGGTCCG
Organism: uncultured Eubacteriales bacterium; assembly: GCA_964411395.1. Classification (GTDB taxonomy): domain Bacteria; phylum Acidobacteriota; class Aminicenantia; order Aminicenantales; family UBA4085; genus JAAZPG01. Next base: position 28,882 of record CAYPKX010000016.1, read on the forward strand.
TGATTTTTGCTCTCGCCGCTTTGGCCGCCGTCCGGCTGATCGCCGGCGCCGCGCCGGATTATTCCGCCAAGCCGACGCTCAAGCCGCTCAAAACCGACCGGCCGCCGGCGATCGACGGCGTCCTGGACGATCCCGTCTGGTCCGAAGCCCCGAGCGTCACGGATTTCGAGATCTTCATTCCGGTGATGGGGAGAAATCAGCCCGAAAAGACGGTCGTCTCCATGGCCTATGACCGGGATAACATCTACTTCGCCTTCCGTTGTTTTGACGCCGAGCCGGACAAGATCAAGGCCGCCGTCTCCCGGCGCGACGATGTCTTCAACGACGATTTCGTCTGCATCAATCTGGACACGTTCAGCGACCAGCAGTCCCTCTACGCCTTCTATGTCAATCCCCTGGGCATTCAGGGCGACAGCCGTTTTGCGAGCAACAAGGAAGATTTCAGCGTGGATATGGTCTGGTCCAGCGCCGGGAAAATCGATACGCAGGGTTATGCGGTCGAGATGCGGATCCCGCTGAAAAGCATTCGCTATGCCGCCGGCGAACGGACGGTCATGTCGGTCTTTTTCGAACGGACGATCAACCGGCGCCAGGAACATGGGGCCTACCCGCCCTTGGATCCCGCGCGCGGTCATGCCTTCCTGACCCAAATGGCTCCGATGGAATATTTCGGGCTGAAAAAATACACGCTGCTGGAGCTTTTGCCGGCGTTCACCTTCGGCCGCGCTTCCGCCCGAAGCGAAGGCGAATTACGGCGCTCCCCGGACTCCCGGGAGCTCAGTTTGACCGGGAAATTCGGGATCACGCCCAGCCTTATTCTGGACGGGACGATCAATCCCGATTTTTCCCAGATCGAAGCGGATGCCGGGCAGGTCGACGCGAACCTCCGCTACGATCTGTTCTTTCCCGAGAAACGGCCGTTTTTTCTCGAGGGAAGTGAGCAGTTCAACGTCGGAGCGACGACGGCCGGCCCGCTTCAGACCGTTGTCCACACGCGGACGATCGTCGACCCGAAAGGCGGATTCAAGCTCAGCGGGAAGCTGGGCCCGAAGGATACGATCGCCTCGATCCTGGCCGTGGATGCGGCTCCGCCGGCGGTTCCGGGAGCCGCGGGCGAGGCGGCCGAGGCGGCGTTTGCGATCTTTCGTTATAAGCGGACGACCAGCCAGGACGGCTATCTCGGGCTGTTTGCGACCAATCGCGATTGCGGCGGCCGGTCAAACCTGGTTGCCGGAGCCGACGGGCAGATTCGGCTCAACAAGGCCGGGATGCTGAGCTTTCATGCCTTCGGGTCCTCGACCCGGGCCGAAGAGGCGGCCGGCCGGACAGCGGGCCGAGCCCTGAGCCTGGAATACAATCACGATACGAACCGGCTCGGTATCAGCGCCTCGGTCCACGACCTCTCGCCCGGCTTTGAAACGGATGCCGGCTACCTGACCCGGACCGGATTGAGTTCGGCCGTTCTTGTCGTCAATCCGCGCTTCTATCCCAAGGCCGGGTGGATCCGGCGGATCCAACCGTCCGTCGGGCTGACGATCCTCCGCGATCATGCCAGCGGGCTCTATGAGAGCGAAGAATCCCTCGGCCTGACGGGGATCCTCAAGGGAAATATCACCCTGAGCGCCCTCTGGGCGGAGGCGACCGAAATTTATCTCGGCCGGAGGTTTCGAACGGGCGGTTTCACCCTGACCGGACGAAGCCAGCTGAACAAACAGCTGAGTCTTCGGCTCAATGTCCGGGCCGGCCGGTCCATTCGCTATTCGGACGATCCTGTTCAAGGGTACGGGATCCGGGCTTCAGCCGCGGCGGTTTTCCAGCCGTCGGAAAACATCAACCTCTCCCTGACCTGGACCTATGCCGATTTGTTCCGCAGCGGGACGAAGGAAACGGTCTACGTCTACAACATCGTTTGGAGCCGGTTGACGTACCAGGTCAACACGTATCTCTTCTTCCGGGCGATCGTCGAATACAACGCTTTCCGCGGGGAGCTTCTGACCGATTTTCTGGCCTCGTTCACTTATATCCCCGGCACGGTGATCCATGTCGGCTACGGCTCGCTCTACGAGAAGACGGACGGACTCGACGGCGTCGACCGTCCCGCCGATCGCTTCTTTGAAACCCGCCGGGGCTTCTTCTTCAAGGCCTCCTATCTCTGGAGGTTGTGACCGGCAGCCGGGCCCGGGTTTTCTGGGCGAGTTCGAGGTTGTCGTGATCGACCGGCAAACCGCGACAAAACGAAGATGGAAAATCGTGATCCGGCCCCTGTCGACGGAGCGGCGATAAAGAAGAGGTCTCTTCGCCGGTTCTTTCAGCTCCGCAGCGCGTTTATCATCCCGAAGGCTTCCGGATATCCGCATTACCGGCCGTCGCGCTGACCACGGTCATCCGCGACTCGTCGCTCGTGACCGTCCCGGTGAAAATTCCCGACTCGGGCCGGAAAAGGCCGCCGCGGCTGTTGATCGTTCGTTCGGCGGCCGCAAGCCAGCGCCGGATGCCCTCGTGGTCGGGATGATGGCGGGGATTCTGATCGATCGGGAAAAGGATATGCTTGGCCGCCCAGTAGTCCAGGGCGACCGGGTCTTGCGAGGCGATGAGGGTGTTGGCCTGCCAGGTCGCCTCGGCCGGCCGGCCGTCCAGTGATTGATAGGAGACCCAGATCGCGTCGATGATGTTGAGAACCGGAGGACGGACCAGGGCCATCATCTTCCCGGCTGTTTCGCCCAGTCCGGCGTAATGCCGGTATTCGCCGTCGACGCCGTCCTCGATGGAGAGGAGCCCGTACGTGTGTTTGAGCGAGGCGGTGATTTCGGACCCTCCGGTATCGTGGTGTTTGAGGACGGGGATGTTGATGATTTTAAGGTTCTGGCCGTACCCGGCTCCCGTCCAGATGCCCTCTCGAAGCTCCACTCGCCGGCCGCCCGGCGTGGTGAAACAAGGATAGGAGATATTGTCCAGACGGCGGTAGCCGTCGGTTTCATGGTCGTCGCCGCCGATGAAGGTGAAACGGATGGGGTCCAGGAGGAGGGCGGAAACGCGCCGATCCCGGAAAACATGATCGACGAGGTAAAGGAAGGAATGGGACGTATCGGCGGCGTTGGCTTGGACGAGAGAATCGCCGTAAACGGGATTGTCGCAGGCCAGGCTGCCGCGTCCCTGCCCGTTGTCCAGGATGACGATTTCGCCCCGGAATCCTTCGGGATGGTCGAGAATCCGGTGGATCAAACCGCGGACGACGTCGCTGTTGGTGCAGCCGCGACATTTCCATTGGGCGTTGACTTTGAGGAGGACGACATCGTCCGCCGATATCAATCCGGGCGTTCGGGGCGACGAGGACGCGCCGGACAGACGGTAAAACGGAAGCCTCCTGCCGGCCATGAGATCGAGAAGAGCTTCCACCCCGGCGTGGCTTCTTCCGTCCTGCCCGAAGGGCGGGTCGGGAATCCCGTCGACATGGTAAATGACCGGAAAGCCGCCTTCCCGCCTCCCGGCTCGAAACGAAGGCAAACCGAACCCGGACATCAGGCCGCCCGCGCCGAGAGCGCCGAAGAAATCCCTTCTATTCATACTAATCCTATAGGGAAAATGACCAGTTAGCAATATAAGGCGGGGCACGTACTTTGGCAAGTCCATCAGCGGCCGGGTTCAGGCGTTTTCCCGCCGTCGGATTTTCGTTGGAAATTGGCCGAAGAGCGGTTTCCGGCGGCGGGGGGGGGACGGGTCAGGGGCGGTCCGAACGGCCCGGGGCCTGCGGTCCGGCCGGGCGGCTGACCCAGGAACCGCTGCCCTTGTCAAAGAAGAGGACGCCGGAAGCCAATTCCCGCGACAGGGCCTCGCGGTCGATCTTGCCGGTGAACGCGCCGCTTTTTACCGCTTCTCCAAAGGCCAGGGCATAGGCATCCGTGACGGTGACGGCGGAAAGATTCATCTCCGTGTCGAATTCGTACCAGAAGCGATTTCGCGAATTTTCGGCGACCACGTGCCCGTTGCCGAGAAGCCGGAGTTTGATGAAGATGCCCCGGGTCAGAAGAAGCGCATCGAGCGGGTTCGGCGAGCAGCGCAGATATTCGAGGGCCCCTCCCGGGGCGATTCCGCCGAAGGCGAATCCGGGGCTTTGGGGAGAACATCCGGTAAGATGCTCCGGGTTCAGGACGGCGAGAATGGACTGGTCATATTCGTTGTTGGTTCCCGCCAGAATCAGCTCGCGCCGGCCGTTGTTGGGCTCGCGAATCAGGTAATCGGCGATTTGACCGTAATTCCAGTACTCGCCGAGAACCCGCTTTTTCGGGTCCAGCAACGTGACTTGAGTCGGAGCTTCCTGGTAACAGTGGGAAACCGCCAGAATTTCGGATCGCCCGTCGCCGTTGAAATCGCCGACGGTCAGGAGATTGACGACGAAGTCGGGCGGATAGACCCTGGCCCCGATTCGAATTTCCCTCCCCGTTTGATGCCTCCAGATTTCGCCGCCCCGGGCGTCGAGAAGAACAATCCATCCGATCCCGATTTCATCGATCGTGTGGGGGGCGAACAACACTTCGTTCCGTCCATCTCCGTCGAAATCCTGGAAATAAATCCGCGGATAGAAATGAAACGTCCGGTCGCCGTCGGTTCCTTCGAGCCTGTCCGGAAAGGCCCGGCGAAAAAAGGGTTCGGCTTCCAGTTTCGGAAGTTTCGTCTCAAATTCGGCCACGCGCCGGCCGTGTTTGTTGCAGAGGACCAGAGTGGAACCCTTGATCCGGAAGTCGACCGGATTGCGGTCGAGAGGGACAAAGGCCCAAAGGAGGGCGGCGGCGGCCAGAACGGCGCCCGCCATCCCCGCCCATGATTTGAGCGTGATTCCCGCCCCGAATCGTTTCGTCCGGGAACGGGCGATTGACGGCTCCCTTCGCGTCTCCCCTGCGGGTTCCGGGCCGGCCTTGGCCGGATCGCCGTCGGCCGTTCCGTTTTTCACCCGAAACGCCTTCTTCCTCCAGGTCTCGATTTCCTCGGGATAGGCGATGACCCGGGAGCGCACGGAATCTCTGATCCGGTGAACGGGAAGACCGAACGATTGCTCCCAGCGTTGGCAGGTTCGGACATCGACGTTCAGGAAGACGGCGATTTCCTTCCAGGAAGACAAAGCCGCCCCCGGCGCCGACTGGACCTTCGGCCGGGTTGCCTCCGCCCTCATCTTCTCGGTCTTGAGGGGACAATTTATGACAAGTCGCTTTTCAGCGTCAATAGAATCTGAATCTTGACTTCCCTTTCCCCCGGCCCTATATTATCATCCGTCCGAAAATCTTTGACAGGGGGCGTATGGATTCGACGGAGATAATGAGGCGAAAGATGCATGCCGAGATCCCATCTCTCTCGTTAAACGGTGGAACCCAAGTAAGTGCCAACACACTTCCTCTCGCCGCTTAAGTAATTAGGCAGCCGTTCCTCAAGCCCTCTCCCACGGGGCTTCCGGAGCGCCAACCTGTGGGATAGCGAGCCGGGCCGGCCTTGAGCCCGGTGAGCGAAACAACATCGAGGCTGGCCGAGCGGCCCCTTCCTCTTCGGGAACTGCGAGGCGAGATTAAAGAAGAGGATAAGCATGTAGATTCTTCCCGCCGAATGTCTTCGGACGCGGGTTCGATTCCCGCCGCCTCCACCACTCGACCTCCATCATTTTCCTTTTTTTATGCTAAACTGTTGCCGTCATGGAAAAATCGAAGTTCAGCCTGCGATGGATCTCGAGGACGGCGGCGATGCTCCTGGCCGCCGTCGTTGCGGCCGGAACGTCGGGCGTCCCGCTGCTTTCGGCGGCGGACGGTTCCTCGATTCCCGCCGCGCCGCTTCGCAACATCGTCATCGATCCCGGCCACGGGGGCTTGAAGCCGGGCGCCAAGGGGAAATTCGGGACCCTGGAAAAGGATGTCACCCTGGCGGTGAGCCTCAAGCTCCAGGCGCTCATCGAGAAGACCATGCCGTTCCGGGTCATCCTCACCAGGGACAAGGACCTCGATGTTTCCCTGGAAAACCGGGCGGCCGCGGCCAATAATAACGACGCCCAGGTTTTCATCAGCATTCACGCCAACGGGTCGGTCCGGAGCAAATCCCACGGGGCGGAAACGTTCTTCATGAATGTCAACGCCTCGGACGAGGAAACCCGGCGGCTGGCCTATCTTGAAAACACCGGCGAAGAACTGGAAAAACAGATCGCCGATGAAGCTCAGGACGCGGTCAAAATGATCCTCTGGGACATGGCCCAGGCCGCCTATGTCCGGCAGAGCCAGCGGCTGGCCGAAATCGTCCAGGAGGAGCTCAACCGCGAGCTGGGCCTGCAGAACAGGGGAATCAAACAAGCCGCTTTCAAGGTCCTTCAGGGCGTGGCCTGTCCGGCGATCCTGATCGAGCTGGCGTTCATCTCCAATCCGGAAGAGGAGCGAAAGCTCGGCGACGAAGCTTACCAGCAGCGCCTGGCTGAGTCGATCCAGCGGGGATTGGTCCAGTACCTGCGGCTCTTCCCTCAGAAGTAAGGTCTGCTCATGGCGAAATCCTTCCGCACCCTCTTGATTCCGCTTTTAGCCGTTCTGGCCGTCGGGCTGGCCCTCTTTTTCTTCCTCAGCGAAAACCGGGAGACGATCAAGAAAACGCCGGCCGACGCCGGAACGGCAGCCCCGGGCGCCGCCGGCTCCGATCCCGGACCGAAACGCACGGTCAGGCTCCTGTTCTTGAGCGAGGACAGCGAAGCCTTGATTCCGGAAGAACGGGAGATCGCGGCCGACGCCGCTTCTCCGGCGGCCGAAGCCCGGGAAATCCTGCGGGAGCTCATCAAGGGATCGCAAGCCGGGTTGTTGTCTGCCGTCCCTCCGGAAACCAAGCTCCTCCAAATCTATATCGACAAGGACGGGACGGCTTACGTCGACCTGTCCCGGGAATTCGCCGACCGCCACCCGTCCGGCACGTCGGCGGAGATCGCAACCGTCTTTGCCGTCGTCGACTCCCTGGCCCTTAACCTCCCCTCCGTGAAAAAGGTCTTTCTCCTGATTGACGGCGAAGAGCGGGAGACGCTGGCCGGACATATCGCCCTCGACCATCCGATCCTGCCCGATCTTTCCCTGATCGCCGAGCGGAGCTGACCGGAACCGGAATGGCCTGATGCCTGATCTCCCGTCTCTTCCCCGGGTCGTTATCATCGGATTCCCCAATGCCGGCAAGTCCACGCTCTTCAACCGCCTCCTTCGGCAGAAAAAAGCCCTCGTGCATTCGCTTCCGGGGATGACCCGGGATTTCGTCGCCGGAGAAACACTTCTGGCCGGCCGACGGGTCGAACTCGTGGATACGGGCGGATTTCTCGATTCTCCGGACGAACCGTTCTCCGCCCAGGTCAAGGCGAAAGCCTGGGCCGCCGCAAAATCGGCCGCCGTCGTCCTCCTCCTCCTGGACGGCCGGCGCGGGCTTCTTCCCGCCGAGGAGGATTTGCTCCGATCCCTCCGGAAGCTCGGCCGGCCGTTTCTCGTCGTCGTCAATAAAATCGATACCGAATCGGAAAAACCCGAGTTGTCCGAATATTACAAGCTGGGCGCGCCCCGGCTTCTCTTCATTTCGGCCGAGCATAAGCTCGGGATCGGAGACCTGGAAACGGCCGTCGCCGGGTTGCTTCCCCCGCCCGCGGAAGGGGAGGAGGACGCCGGACCGCGTCCGCTCCGGATCGCGGTCATCGGCCGGACCAACGTCGGCAAGTCTTCGCTGATCAACCGTCTTTGTGGGGCGGAGAGGGCCATCGTCAGTGAAATCCCCGGGACGACCCGGGACTCGACCGACGTCCTGATCCGGCGCGGATCCAAGTCCTATCTTCTGATCGATACGGCGGGAATCCGGCGGTTCGGCAAGGTCGGCGACGAGCGCGAAAGCGCCGGCGTGGTCAAGGCCCGAAAGAACATTCCTTTGGCGGATGTCCTCTGCCTGGTTCTGGATACGACGGAGTTTCCGGCCCGGCAGGACGGGACGGTCGCGTCCCTGGCCCTGGAATCGGGGAAGCCCCTGGTGATCGTCTTGAATAAATGGGACCTGGTCCGGGAAGCCGACGTCGTCATGGAGGAAGTCGAGAGGACTCTCTGGCGCCGGCTCGACTTCGTCAATTACGCCCCGGTCATTCCGGTCTCCGCTCTTTCGGGGAAATATGTCGGGCGGATTCTCGACCGGGCCGAAGAGGTTTTTAAAAACGGACAGAAAATGGTCTCCACCGCCCTTCTGAATAAATTCGTGGCCGCCCTCAACGCCGAAAACCCGCCGATGACCAAAAAGGGATTCCGCTTCGCCATCAAGTACATGACCCAGAAAAGCGTTCTTCCGCCGACGTTTGTCGCCTTCGCCAACGCCCGCGATCCGATGGCCCCGGCCTATGAGAAATATCTCATTCAGAGGATGAGGCGGGAGTTTGGATTCGAAGGAACCCCCGTCCGGATTCTCCTGCGCGGCCCCCACCTTCCCGGTTGACTTTCCGTCCATCTTCGGCTATAAATTGGGTCTATC
>CAYPKX010000017.1:0-15543 GCA_964411395.1 uncultured Eubacteriales bacterium
CTCGCCCTGGACGCCGCCGGTCGAATCGACGTGCTCGGGGGGAAGGCGGCGGCCCGCCCCGGTCGCGATGTTCTCGTGTTCCATCCCGACGGAACGGCCGCCGGATCGTTCGTCCTTCCGGAACCGAGCCATAGTCTGTATTTCGACCGGCAGAGCCGTCTCTATGTTTCGGCCGACGGCGGGGTGACGATGAAACGGTACCGGCTGACCGTGGAATAGGGACAGGAGGCCGTTGCCGATGCGATTGCTGATGTTCGTTCTAACCGCGTTTCTGGCCGGAAACCGCATCCTTTCCGAAGGGGCGGCCGCGGCCGGCGGAGGCGTGATTCCGGCCGGGCGCTTCGCTCTCGTCTTTATCGATACCGACGCCCTTGCCTGTTCGCCCTGCCTGGTTTCATTTGAAGCTTTGTGCCGGGCCGTTCCTCCCGCTGTCCAGGAGGAACGGATGCTGGGGGTTTTAACGTACCACGAAGGGACGGCCGCGGATTCCCGCCGGGCCCGGATCGCCCGGACGAGGTGGACGGGTTATAGCCGGGCCGCCGGGATCCGGTTTCCCGCGATCGTGGACGCCCCTCGGGCCTTTGACGGCTGGAATTTGAACCGGTCGTCCGTGATTCTCTTTGACCTCGCGGGCGGGGAGTTGAAACGGTACGGGCCGGCCCTGACTCCCCGGGATATCGAGGAAATCGCCGCTTTTCTCCTCGACCGCCTCTCGCCTATAATGGAGCCATGCCCATGATTCAAAAGGAGCGGATTCGTCTCCTCAATTCCCAGGATCAAAAAAAGGGAGAATATGTCCTCTATTGGATGCAAGCCGCCCAACGGGCCGAAGAGAACGCGGCTCTGGAATACGCCCTTCGCGCGGCCAATGAACTCCGCCAGCCGTGCCTGGCCTTTTTCGGGTTGACGGACCGCTTCCCCGAGGCCAATGCCCGGTCGATGACGTTCCTGCTCGAAGGCCTGGGCGAAACCCAAAAGACGCTGGCCGACCGCGGGGTGAAGCTCGTCATCATGCCTGTTTCTCCCGACCGGGGTGTTGTGGAGATGGCCCGGGAGGCCTCGCTGGTCGTGGTGGACAGGGGGTACCTCCGCCTTCAGAAAGAGTGGCGGTCCCGGGCGGCCGAAGACGTGGCCTGCCGCCTGGTTCAGGTCGAATCCGAAGTCATCGTGCCGGTCGAGACGGCCTCGCCCAAGGAAGAATATGCCGCGGCGACCTTCCGGCCCAAGATCAAAAGGCTCATCCCGGATTTTCTCAGGAGCGTTTCCGAAACGAAGCTGCTCAAGGATTCACTGGGCCGTAAAGAGGCGACCCTCGACCCGGATGACATTCCCGCCGTGCTGGCCGCCCTGAAAATCGACCGGAAGGTCGCGGCTTCGCCGGTCTTCAAAGGCGGAACGGCGGAGGCGAAGAAACGATTCCGCCTCTTTCTCCGGGAACGGCTCGATCATTTCGGCGACCGGCGAAACGACCCTTCGCTCGATTACATCTCTCACCTCAGCCCCTACCTCCATTTCGGTCAGATTTCGCCGATCTGGGCGGCGATGAAGGCGGCGGCGACGGAAAGTCCCGGCCGCGATGCTTTTCTTGAGGAATTGATCGTCCGCCGGGAGCTGGCCGTGAATTTCGTCCATTACCATCCCCATTATGACTCCCCGGAATGCCTTCCGGCCTGGGCCAAGGCGACGCTCCGGGACTGTGCCCGCGATCGGCGGCCCTCCCTCTACAGCCGGGACGAATTGGAAGCCGGAAAAACCCATGATCCCTACTGGAATGCGGCCCAGCGGGAGATGGTCCTGACCGGAAAGATGCACGGTTACATGCGGATGTATTGGGGGAAGAAGATCCTGGAATGGAGCCCGACGATCGAAGAGGCTTATGCCGCGACTCTCTATCTCAACAACAAATATGAGCTCGACGGCCGCGATCCGAACGGATTCGCCGGCGCGGCCTGGTGCTTCGGCAAGCACGACCGGCCCTGGTCCAAGCGGCCGGTTTTCGGCTCGGTCCGGTACATGAATGACAAGGGATTGCGGCGGAAGTTCGACGTGGACCGTTATGTCCGGAACGTCGCCGGACTGGAGCCGGCTTCGTCTTAAGCTTTATTTTCGATCCGGAATTTTTCGACCAGCCGGCAGGGTTGATACGAGAGCTTGGCCCGGCGCAGGCCGGGAAGGCCCATGTCCTGCTCCCGGTTGACAAAGGCAAATCCGCGCAAGGCGTGGCGGGCGAATTCCCGGTTCATGATCTGGGCCAGACCTTCGCAGCAGGGGCTGACGATTTCGATGTGAATGACCGCCGTGTCCCGGGTCAGGGGCTCGCCGATCGAAAGGGCGGCGAACCGGCCGTCGACTTCGATTCCGCCCCCGATGAAATTCAACTCGCGAAAATGGGCCAGGGCTTCCTGGATGGCGGCTTTCTGACCCCTGGCTGTTTCGGAGCTGTCGTCCTTTTCCTCGAACCACTCCTCGAACAGCTTCCGTCCGGCGTCCAAATGGCCGTTGTCGAGGGAGAGGTAGCGCCATTGGTGTTCCCGCTCGAACTTCCGGATGCGGTTGCGCTTGCCGTCGAATTTTTTTCCGGCCAGCTCGGCCAGGTCTTCGACGGCATAGACATAGTCGAATTCGTCGCGCTCCGGCTCGCAGAGAAAATCCGTTCCGAAGGACTGGACGAACGCGGCCGGAACCCGGGCCAAACGAGGAACGACCGCCAGGAGATCCCGGATGGTCTCGGGTATCCCGGTCCCGCCGATCGGGGCGAGCGCGTAGGAAGGCCGGTCCGCGCAATCGAACACGAGACCCAGATTTCCGCGGAGCGTCGTCCAGCGGGCTTTCTCGATGTGCCGCCAGATGAAATTGTTGCCGAAGGAGTACTCGCAGGCGTCGATGGCCGCCTGGTCGAAAAAGCCCTGGACAAAAGCCCGGTCTTCGAGAAGGAGCGGTTTGAATTCGGGAAAAACGGGCGGATTCATGATTTTGTCCGGACCATGACAGTGCACAGGTGCTTTTCGCATCCCTCGCACCAGGCCGGATCCTTGGCCATCCCCGGAGGGACGCGGAGCGTCCGAACGAAGCCGTAACGTTCGAAATAATGCGGGATCACCGTGGCCAGATAGACATCCGTTCCGGCCGCGGCCATGACCGTTTCGATGAGTTTTCCTCCGAGGCCGGCCTTGCGGGCGTCAGGATCGACACCCAGGGAGACAAGCTCACGACAGTCGGGGTGGGTGAGAAGCGAGACGATTCCCATGATGCGCCCTTCGTCTTCGGCCAGCCAGAACGGCGCCTTCTCCATTCCGGTATAATCGAGGCCGAGCGGAGCGGCCACCTTTCGTATCGCCGGAAAATCCTCCGGCCGGGCAATTCGGATCAGCATAAGCCGGATATTATAGCAGATTTTTGTCCTCTCCTTCCGTTTCCTGCGGATCGGCGGCCTTTCGCGACCTCGGAGAATCAGGGGAGGTATTTGCGGCCATTGGGGATTCCCTCGAACAGTTGTGATCCATCTTCTTATTCTTCATCGAATGGCCGTGAATCTCCTGGACCAATTCGCCGGTTTGACCGTTCCCCTCCGGTGCTATACAATCTCGCCGAGGTTTTCCCGTGAATCAACCCATGACCGTTCGTTTCGCCCCGAGTCCGACGGGTTTTCTCCACCTGGGGAGCGCCCGCACGGCGCTCTTCAATTGGCTGGCCGCCCGAAGCTCGGGAGGCCGGTTCCTGCTTCGCGTCGAGGACACCGACAAAGTCCGCTCCGAAACGCGCTTTCTCGATGAAATTCTGGAGGATCTTCGCTGGCTCGGTCTGGACTGGGACGGCGAACCGATCTACCAGAGCCGCCGTTTCGAGCTCTACCGGGCCAAGGCCGAATCGCTCGTCGCCCGGGATCTGGCCTATCGGGAAGGGGAGGCCATTCTCTTCCGGGTCGTTCCCGGCAGAACTGTCGCCTATGACGACCTGATCCATGGCCGGATCGAAGTCGGCACAGAGAACATCAAGGATCAGGTCCTGATCAAGTCCGACGGCTCGCCCGCCTACAATTTCTGCTGCGTCGTCGACGACGCGGACATGGGCATTACCCATATTCTCCGGGGCGACGATCATATATCCAACACGCCCAAACAGGTCCTGTTCTACGAAGCGTTCGGGCTGATTCCGCCCCGGTTCGGCCACATGCCTTTGATTCTGGGCCCTGACGGCTCCAAGCTCAGCAAGCGGCACGGCGGCGTCTCCGTCGCCGAGTACAAGGACGAGGGCTTCCTTCCCGAAGCCCTGGCCAATTACCTGATCTTCCTCGGCTGGACCCCGCCTGAAAACCGGGAGATCATCGAGCTCCGGGAGGCCGCCCGGCTTTTTTCGATCGACCGCATGAACGACGTCCAGGCCAAGTTCGACCTGATCAAGCTCAAGTGGATGAACGGCGAATATCTCATGCGAAAAGACACGGCCGCGCTCGTGCCGCTCCTCCGCGACCAGCTTCGGCGCGACGGCTGTGCGTTCGCCGCCGAGGACGGCCGGGATTGGACCGCGATCGCGGAGCTGTACAAGATCCGGATCAAAACCCTCCGTGAATTCGGACCGATGGTCGACTTCTTCTTCCGGGACGATTACCCCGTCGATGAGGACGGCCGGAAAAAGCATCTCGAGCCGGCCGCCTCCCGGGCCCGGCTGGCCGGGCTCATCCCCAAAATCGCCGCCTTGCCGGAATTCTCCGCCGCCTCACTCGAAGCCCTCTACCGGGCGGAAGCCGAGGCGATGTCCATCAAAGTCTCGGAGCTGATCCATCCGACACGGATGGCCGTCAGCGGCCGGACCAAAGGCGCCGGACTGTTTGAAATCATGGCCGTACTCGGCCGCGAGGCGGTCCTGGCCCGCCTGCAAAGGAAGGGGATATGACCGAAACGACGGAATCCAAGCTTAAAGAAAACTTCGTCCGGGATATCGTCGAGGCGGACCTGGCCGCGGGCCGCAACGACCGCCGCGTCCACACCCGCTTTCCGCCCGAACCCAACGGTTATCTTCACATCGGCCACGCCAAGTCCATTTGCCTGAATTTCGGCCTGGCCGCCGATTACCAGGGACTTTGCAATCTTCGGTTCGACGATACCAATCCCGAAACCGAGAATCCCGAGTATGTCGCCTCGATCAAGGAGGACGTCCGTTGGCTCGGTTTCGACTGGGGAGATCGTGAATTCTACGCCTCGGACTATTACGAACAGTTGTTTGAATTCGCTGAAATCCTGATCCGGAAGGGGAAAGCCTACGTCTGCGACCTGAAAGCCGAGGACGTCACCTCGACCCGGGGGACCCTGACCAAACCCGGGACGGAAAGCCCGTTTCGGAGCCGGACGGTCGAGGAGAATCTCGACCTCTTCCGGCGGATGCGGGCCGGGGAATTTCCCGACGGATCGCGGAGTCTCCGGGCCAAAATCGACATGAGCCATCCCAACCTGCTCCTCCGCGACCCGGTCATGTATCGGATCCGGCGGGCCCATCATTATCGCCGCGGAGACGCCTGGTGCCTTTACCCGACGTATGACTGGGCCCACGGCGAGTCCGACTCGATCGAGGGCATCACCCATTCGATCTGCACGCTCGAGTTCGAAGTCCACCGGCCGTTGTATGACTGGTTTCTGGACGAGCTGGGCCTTCATCATCCCCGCCAGATCGAATTCGCCCGTCTCAACCTCAGCCATACCGTCCTCAGCAAGCGCAAGCTCCTCCTCCTGGTGAAGGAAGGGCGGGTCGACGGTTGGGACGATCCCCGGATGCCGACGATTTCCGGGCTCCGGCGCCGCGGTTATACGCCGGCGGCCATCCGGAGGTTTGCCGCCCTGATCGGAGTGGCCAAGGTTCCCAGCATCGTCGACCTGGCCCTTCTCGAAAGCTGCGTCCGGGAGGATCTCAACAAAACCTCGGCCCGGGCGATGGCCGTCCTTCGGCCTTTAAAGATCGTCCTGACCAATTATCCCGAGGATCGGGTTGAGATGCTCGATTGCGTCAACAATCCCGAGGATCCGGCGGCGGGAACCCGGCAGGTCCCCTTTTCGCGGACGCTCTATATCGAGCGGGAGGATTTTCTGGAGGATCCGCCCAAGAAATTTTTCCGGTTGTCGCCCGGGCGGGAAGTCCGTCTGCGTTACGCGTATTTCGTCACCTGCTGCGAGGTCGTGAAGGATCCGGAAAGCGGCGAAGTCATCGAGGTCCGCTGCACCTATGATCCGGATACGAGAGGCGGCGACGCTCCGGACCACCGAAGCCCTAAAGCAACCCTTCATTGGGTTTCGGCGCCGCATGCGGTCAAAGCCGAAGTCCGCCTCTACGACACCCTGTTTGTCAAGCGCGATCCAAGCGAACTGGAAGAAGGGGAGGACTGGATGTCCAACCTCAATCCGGCCTCGCTCGAAACGATCAAAGAGGCCAAGCTCGAGCCGATGCTGGCCGGCGCTCCGGCCGGCTCCCGCTGGCAGTTCGAGCGGCTGGGGTATTTTGTCGCCGACACGAAGGATTCGCGTCCCGGCGCTCCGGTTTTCGACCGGACCGTGATGCTGCGCGACACCTGGTCCAAAATCCAGAAATCGGGCAAAGCCGACGGTTAATTCAGAGTCAGCAGATACAAGACGCCCATGATCACAGGCTGGTGGGCGAGGTAAATCCAGAGCGAATAGCGGCCGGCGAAATGGACAAAGGTCCGGGGCCTTCGCCAGGGCAGAAGGCTCCGCCGCGAAGCATACACGGTTTTTCCCAGAGCCGCGCCGAGGAGAAAAACGCCGAACCAGGGAATCAGCGGGAAATAGTCGAACGAGGAAAACCGGGGGCTATGAATCCCGAAGGGGAGGAGCCAATCGAAACGGACGGGGACGGCCCGGTAAAATACCGGAAGGGCGAAGACGAGTCCGAAGACGATCGTCCCCGCGCCGGCGCAGACGGCCGGGGAGGCCATCTTGAAAAACCATCCGTAAAACAGCATCGACACGGCCAGACACTGGAGGATGCCGAACCAGACGGCCGAAGACCGGTCGAAAACGAAGGTTGCGGCGGTGACGAGAAACGAGAGGACGAGGAGCCGCGCCCCGCGGCGGATATTGCTCCGGGTCAGAGTCGCGCTGATTCCCGAGAGGATAACGAATAGCCCGGCGAAGGCATACTGGGCGATCACCCAGGCGGTCGAGGAGAGGTCGGTGGAGAACCCGAGAAACCGGGGGACCTGGGCGAAGGCCCCCAAATCGAAGAGAAGATGGTAGCCGACCATCAGGATGATGGCCAAACCCCGGAGGAAATCGATCTCCCAGATGCGCCCGGGACTTGCTGGGTTATTCACCATGGCGGTATTCACGGCGGAGGGAGAATATCCCTGGCTCGAAATCCTGTCAAGGCGGAGCCGTCCGGACGCCAAAAAAAAGCCCCGCCCCCCGGAAGGGGAGCGGGGCCGGGATTCATTCGAGGACAGGTTTAAGCCCGCGCGTTTTTGCCGATTATTTGTCGGCGTAGGCGAACGAGGTCAAATAGCCCATCTGAACGATCTTGGTGAACAGCTCGGCGTTGACTTTCTCGATACTGTCGCTGGGTTGATGGTAGTCGGCCGTCATGGCCGCCATGTAATAGACAAAGGGGACCTTGACTGAGGCGAAGGACGCATGATCCGAGCCGCCGCTTCCGACTCCCAGCGGGCTTTCCCGCAGGGCCAGATCCAGTCCGACATACTTGTTCATTTCCCGGGTGATGGCGGCGAAGTCGGTGTCGGCGGTGAGGCTGACGGTGGCATAGCGGTCGCCGCGGATCTTTTTCACCATGTCCTCGGCGCCCGCGACATTGTACTGCCGGACGGACCGGGCCAGGGTGGCCTCGTCGAAGGCCCGGCTGATCATGTCGTAATTCAGGTAGCCGATCGTTTTCTCGATCGGGAAGACCGGATTCTGGACGTAATACCGGGACCCATAGAGTCCTTTTTCTTCGCCGGTCCAGAGGGCGAAAATCACGGTCCGTTTGGGTTTGACCGGATTGGCGGCCATGGCTTTGGCGATCGCCAGCACGCCCACCGAGCCGGAGCCGTTGTCGTCGGCGCCGTTATAGATGTAATCTCCGGCCCGGCCGTTGTGGTCGAAGTGGGCCCCGATGACGAAGCATTCGTCTTTGAGCTTCGGGTCGGATCCTTCGATCATCGCCAGAACGTTGGGGCTGCGGACGAGCTTGACCTGGGCCGTCGTGGCCAGGGTCATCTTGGCTCCGGCGATATCCATCGAAGCCGGTTTCATCGTTTTTTCGATCTTGGCCTTGAGGTCGTCGATTGTCTGTCCGGTTCCCTCGAGCAGGGCGTTGGCGATCTCCCGGGTGACGGTCAGGCCGGCGCCGCCCCGGCCGCCCATGGCCGACGCGCCGTCGCCGGCGATCGACAGGCGCCCGCCTTCGCGGACGATGATGGGCCGGTCGTCGCTGGGCTTGCGGACCTCGGAAAGGCCTTTGAAAATATCGATATCCCGGCCGGTGTTGGCGACCTGGATGACGGCCGCCGGGCCGAGCTTCTGGATCTCGGTGATTTTATTGAACCGCTGGGATCCGCCGGGAGGCATCATTCGGGCGGCCGCGGGTCCCGCGGCGAAATATTTGTCCTTGAGTTCTTTTTTAGCCTGGAAGGGAGACTGGGGATTGTCCTTGCCCGGGGCTTCGGTCAGGACGAGGACGATTTTGCCCTTGAGATTGAGGCCTTTCAATTCGTCAAAGCCGATCGACGGCTCGCTGATGCCGTAGCCGACAAAGACGACGGGCGCCGTGACGGTTTCGGCGCTGCCGCCGAACCCGCCGGCATAGTCGACGCCGGCGGTAAAAACCTTCGTCTTGACGGCCGGTCCGACGGAGACGTCCGTCTTGATCGAGCTTTGGACTTCGCTGGTTTCCTTGAAGGGGATGTACTGGAAGTAGGTCCGTTCGGGTGCGGCGGCCGGAGCGGCTCCTCCTCGAGTCCGGCCAAAGCCCATCGAGGGCATGTCGCCGGCCGGCTTGATTCCCCACATCTTAAAAAGCGAGGCGGCGTAATCGGCGGCCTGGTCGTACCCGGGCTTGGCCGTTTCCCGGCCTTCCATCCAATCCGACGAGAGATAGGCCAGCATGGCCATCGTGTCTTTGGCCGCGATGGCTTCGAAACCGACTTTGTATTTATCGGGAACGGGCTGGGGTTTGTCCACCAGGCTGAGGGCCTTCTGGACGTCTTCGAGTTTCATCTGCGGCGGCTGGGGCGGCATTTGCGCTTGCACCGACAGGAAGGCGGCGATCAGAATGACCGCGCCGGCGAGATGCTTTTTCATGCGGACTCCTCCTCAAAAAAATGACCGTACGGATTTTAGACTCATTCCGGGGAAAAATCTTTCCTTTTTTTTAATCCCGATTCCGGGTGAAAATTCTTCCGACGCCGAAATCTTCGCCTCTCCAATCCCCTGGATTCAAGATTCAGGCCGGTTGGGCGGCCGTCCCGTAACTTCCGCTTGCCTCAGGGGGCTCAGTCGGTTACAATACCGCCCGTTCCCGCGTGCCTGTAGCTCAGCTGGATAGAGCGACGGCCTCCGGAGCCGTAGGTCACAGGTTCGAATCCTGTCAGGCACGCTCTTTCTTCCCAACCCCGCGCGTTTCCTTGCTGATCGGACCGGGAGTCCGTGTCCTCGGGCCTTCATTCCCGCGGCCGACTATGATAAATTGCCGGTATCCGATCATGGGCAGCAAGAAACGCCTCATCGCTTCGCTGACGGTCTTTGTCCTGGTTTTCGTTCTGGGAGTCGCCGGCTTCAAGCTCATCGGCGGCCCTGATTGGACGATCATGGACGCGGTTTACATGACCGTCATCACCGTGGCCACCATCGGGTACGGCGAGGTTCACGACCTGAGCGCCTCGCCGGGCGCCCGGGCCTTCGCCGTGATTTATATCATCCTCTGCCTGGGCACGATCGCGTTTGCCGTGTCTTCGATCACCGCCTTCGTCGTCGAGGGAGAACTCCGCCACCTCATCGGGAGACGCAAGATGGAAAAAGCCATCGCCAGGATCGCCCATCACTTTATTGTATGCGGAAGCGACGAGACCGCTCAGACGATCGTCCGGGAGCTCCTCCAGACGAAAAAGCCGTTCGTCGTCGTCGATCCGTCGGAGGAGAAGGTCGCCCGAATGAGGGAAATGGGCCCGATCCTCCGGGTTCAGGGCGATCCATCGGAGGATGAGGTCCTGGTGAAAGCCGGGATCGCCCGGGCCAGGGGCATCATCTGCTCCCTGTCCACCGACGAAGCCAATTTGTTCGTCCTGGTCACGGCCAAGGGCTTGAATCCGGCCGTCCGGGTCGTGGCCAAGGGCATCGACGTCCGGTCCCACCCCAAGATGAAAAAAGCCGGGGCCGACAGCGTCATCTCTCCGGATTTCATCGGGGGGATGCGGATGGTCTCGGAGATGGTTCGTCCGGCAACCACGACGTTCCTCGACCTGATGCTCCGGGAGCGCGACCGGGTTTTGCGCTTCGACGAGGTGACGATTCCGTCCGGTTCGCCCCTGGCCGGAAAAACGGTCGGAGAAGCGGCCTTTGAATCCAGGACGGGCGCGCTGTTTGTCGCCCGAAGAAGGGGAGGAGGCAAGGACTTCGAGTTCAATCCGGGAAATTCCGCGGTCCTTGAAGCCGGCGACGTCCTGGTTTTCATCACCACTCCGGATATGCTGGCTGAGGTGGACAAAATCGCCGGCGGCCCGGCTTCTCCACCGGCGTCCTGAAGGGCCCTGGCGGCCGTGCGCAGCTCTTCCGGGAAACGCGCCGCGAATTGAGCGGCGGGCGTTTGACAAAAGCGCCCCTCTCGGCTAAACTACCCACCCTCGATGGCCCGTTAGCTCAATTGGTAGAGCAGCAGACTCTTAATCTGCGGGTTATAGGTTCAAGTCCTATACGGGTCATTCGTTCTTTTTTCCCTGAAAACGCTGATTTATCAGGCGTTTTTAGCTCCCCCGCAATCTCGCGTATAATGGCTTCCATGAGGAGAGTTCTCTTCTTGCGTCGGTTGCCGAATGGGTTGATCGGTTGGCGTTACCTGTGCCCGGGGAACGACCGCTTGGTCCGCCTGCACTGCCGGATCTGGCGGCAGGGCTTCGGCATCGGCCCAGGGCGCTCCGATTGGCGTTCGAAATCTATCTCTGGTTTCGCTGGGTGTGTTTTCTCGCGGGCCCCGCATGTCGTCGGACCTTGCTTCGCCTGGGTCTGGAGGTCGTCCGGAAAGAAGGAATTCCCCATTGCCCGGCAGGATATTCCACAAACCACGGACGTCGCGGGCGTCGAACAGCTCCCAGCGAAGGTGATGGCTGGAACTGGTCGTCGCCCCCGAAGCCTGAGAACAGGGTGCGGATGCCGTGCAGCTCGCATTCACGGTAGAAGGGGATATGGGCGGTGCCGTTGCCGTGCTCCACGGGGCAGCCCAGCGCCGCCAGGCCGCGGGGCACGAAGTCGTCTTCCGGGTCCCCGGCGGTGACGATGTAGTTGTGGGTGATGCGCTTGGCCCGGCTGGTTTCGAGAATGAAGGCCGGCTCCTGCTCGGCGTGGGCGAAGCCGAAGCTGAATAAGCGGCGGCCGGGACGGCCGAGGAGATGCGCCAGGCAAGCGGTGATGCCGGCCGAATCGAGGCCGCCGCTATTTTCGGTGCCGAGAGGGAAAGCGGAGCGCATCCGGCAGCGGACGGCTTCCTCGAAGGCCTCGCGGTATGCCTCCACCCACTCGGCGCTGCGCCGCCGGGCGGGCGGCGGATCGTCGCGGAAGTGGAAATAGCTTTCCATCCGGTCTTTCTCTTCCCCGACAAGCAGCCGGTGGCCGGGCGGCAGCTTGAAGACCCGGCGATAGGGGGTGGTCCGAGGGTCGTAAGAATGCTGGATGAGATAACGCGCCATCCAATCCGGGTTTTTATCGGATTCCCAGCCGGGGGCATGGGCGAAGACGGACAGGCTGACGGCAAAACGCAGGAACCCGTCTTCCAGACGGTAGGAAAGGGGCCTGACCCCGAGCGGGTCGCGGGCCAGGAAGGCGGACTTCTTCGCCGGATCGAAAACGACAAAGGCGAAATCTCCCAGCAGGCGTTGCGGGCAGTCCACGCCCCACTTGCGGTAGGCGAGCAGGATCAACTGCGGGTCGGTGGTTTCCTCAAGCGGGCGCCGAAGGTCCAGTTCGCGGCCCAGGTCCTCGCGGTTGTCAAGCCGCGCCCAGGAGGCCAGCGCCAACCCGCTTTCCGGGCAAACCAGGGGTGTTTCCTCCCGGGCCGATTCAGGCGTGTTGAAGACAAGGCCGTGAGCCAGCAGGAAGGGCCCGTTTTGCCAGACGCCCCGGCGGTCGGGCGGGTGGAAGGGGAACAGGATTTCGAGCAAGTCTTCGGGACGGGCGGCGGGCGGGGAAGTGGAAGCCTTGCGGGCGAATGATCCGGCGAACATGGGTTTGACGCTCCTTGGGATTTGTTATTCTTTCTTGAGAATATGGAACGCCTGTCCGGCCTCCCCGGACGCGAATGCCGCGCTCGGCACCGCTTGAGTCTCGGCAAACGTCCCCACAACGGTAAAGCGCGGGCTGCTTCCCCCGGTGACATAGACATCGCCGCAGCGCAGCCAGGCGTGGGCAGCAAGGCCGCCGTCGGGACCGCGCCGCAGGCCAAGGTAGAGAGTGGCGCACAGGCCGCGCTTCTTGAGCATGCGCATGGCCGCCACGGCTTGCGGCAGGCAGTTGCTCTTCCAGGGCGTATGACGGCTGGCGCTGCCGACCGCCTGCTTGACCATTCGCACGAAATCCGGCTGCGGAGGCGGGTCGTTGAATGTCTCGAGCATGAACGTCCCCCAGTCCCCCGCCAACTTTGGGAACGGCGCGGTCAGGACCAGAAACCGGGCCCAGCCCAGCCGCAACCAGGCTTCGAGGAAGAGCGCTTTCTCCCTCCGGGAGCGGTGCAGAAATCTAGCCGGCTTGCCCGGAAGGTTGGACATTCAGCAGGCCCTTTTCCTGGAGATTCCGGAGGAATTCCAGGGTGTCGCGGCGGCATTCATCCTCCTCCACGTTGAACCTTTTTTGCAGCGCGGTGCACAGGTCGCGGACGGCCGTCGAGTTTTCGAGCAATTTCCAGATGGCCGAACCGATGTCGTCCAAGCCGAAGTAAGCCCCTTGCCGCACATCCAGCATGACGGTTTCAAGGCCCATTTCGGCGGCCATGATTTCCTGCGAACGTGAAACAAGGGAGTCGAGAGTCAGGGGGGCGATTTCGTTCGTCATCGGCTCTTCCTCCTGTCGACAGGATCACAACGGTCTTCGGCCTTAATAAACCACATCTCCCGCCTCCGTCAAATACCCGAAGCGCCGCATCACTTCGCCATGCGCGGCGACAATCCGGGCCGCCTGCCCGGCGCTGAGTTTTTCGCGCCAGGTCCCGATCTTTCCTTTGCGGAAAAAAGAGTCGGAGAAGGGCATTCTCTCGCTGAAGCCGTGCGCCTGCTCCTGCGCCTGGAGCAGGTCGAAACGGGAGAAGAGGACAGCCTTGCGAACCCGGGCCGCGTCGACATCGAGGCCGACGAAGCGGACCACTTCGGTGAAGACCTCTTCCGTCCGGCTGTGCATGTCCTCATAGCGTACGACGAGGATCTTCAAGCCGGGTTCGTCCGTCCAACTCAAAATATGCCCGCTCCAGGTGAGCAGTTTCTGGACGAGTTGAGTCCGCAAACTGCGGGGATTATTGACGAAGGCGAAGGCCGGGTCATTCATACGGGCGATCATCTTATCCACCGGACAGACGCTGTGATGGGCGAATGAGACGGCCACGTCCAGGGGATTGCGAAGGATGTAAACGACGCCGCCGGTCGCTTCTTTGGGCAGCAGAGGGACGCCGTCGGGGGTATAGGTGTAGGCGTCATGGACCTTGAGGTAGAGGTTCTCCCGGCTGTTTTCGGCCATCTCCCGGTAGAGGCGCGGCCGCAGACTTTCGATCTCGTCCGGGATCAGGTCGGAGGCTTCCACGCCGACCATCTCGTCGAACACGTTGCGGGCGCTGGCGATCGGCCCTCCCTCGATGTCGTTGATGTCCGCGGGTTCCCCGGCATCCTTCCAGTAGTTGGTCAGAAAGGCGCGCATCCACGTATTGCCGGATTTCGGGTAGGAAGCCAGCCAATAGATTAGCGCCATGTCAAGCCTCGGCGAAGTCCTTCTCGACCAGGTCGGCCAGCTCCTCCAGGCGGAAAGGAGCGCTGGGACGGGTGAGGCGCTTCATCCGGGCCGCCCGACCCGCGGCGGCGGCCAGTTTGAAGTGTTCGGCGCGCATCTCCAACCCGTCCAGGAAGCGGCCCCGGAAGGTGTTGAAGAGCAGCAGGTTGAAGCGCAGGGAGTCCTCCACGGGCTCCAGTTTGAAGTCCTGGGTGTTATGAGCGTTCAGGCGATACACGGCGAAGAGCGGGCGCGGCTCGCGGACGAACGCGTCCTCCATCGGCAGGCCGAACTTGTCCAACTGCGGCCGCACCCGCCGCAAGGCCCCGGTTTCTATTTCCAGCTTTTCGGCCGCATCCGCCCAGAGCTTCAACTGCGGGAAACCCGGCAGGACGACCGGACGCTCCTGCCCGTCGAGCTTCAGGGCACAAATATCATCGGCCAGGATACGGTAGCCGCGCCGGTTCAGCGCGGCGGCGAGGGTGGATTTGCCGTTGCCGGAGGGACCGATAAAAAGAGCCGCGCCGCGCTCCGTCTCGATTGCGCTGGCGTGAAGGACGAGCAGGCCGCGCTGGTGGAGCAGGGCGCCCAAGGCCGAGCCGAACAGGAACAGCAACACCTTATCATCTCCCGCGCCGGGAGCGCGCCGGATGAGAATGTCGTCCCCGTTCGAAACCAGGAAGGCGGCGATCTTGTCCAATTTGAGAAGGAACCGGCCGGGTCGGGCCTCATACACCACGCCCTTCGCCGTGGCCTTCTCCAGCGTCTCCGGCACCGTACCGAAACGGATGCGCACGTCCGCCGCCTCCGCGGCCGGAGCCGGGACCAGAAAGGGGCAGGGGATCTCGGATTCGGTGATCAGCTCGAAGGCGGTGTAGACATGCATCTGCTTTATTATAACCTGAATTTGAGGCTGATGTTCTTTTGCCAAGATTTGCCCGGCGCCGGAAATGGTTGTATCATTTTCGCCCCGATGTGAATTCCGCCCGAGGAGGACCGTCTTGCGCCAAACATTTCGCCGGATCGCTTGTTTTCTTGCCGTTACAGCCCTGGTCTCGCTTGCTGGAGCGGACGAGGGGATGTGGATGCCCCATCAGATGAAATCCCTCGACTTGGTGAAGCTGGGGCTGAAAATGAACCCGGACGACCTCTACAAAAAAGACGGGACGGGATTGATGAGCGCCGTGGTCAACCTGGGCGGCGGGACGGGCGAATTCGTCAGTTCCGAGGGATTGATTCTGACCAACCATCACGTCGCCTACGGAGCCATCCAGAGGGCCGCGAGCAAGGAACACGATTACATCAACGACGGCTTTCTGGCCCGAACCCGGGGCGAGGAAATCCCGGCCCAGGGATATCAGGCCGGCGT
>CAYPKX010000017.1:15643-31955 GCA_964411395.1 uncultured Eubacteriales bacterium
CAAGCCGAGCGTCTGGCTGAAACAGTCCCTCGAAGGATTCAACGAAGGCGACCTCACCTTCATCATGGGGTACCCCGGGCGGACGTACAGAAACTACGCCCTGGCCGAGCTCAAAGCCGACCAGGACGGCATGGCCAAATCGATCAAGAACACTCAGGAATTGATCGCTTTTCTGGAAGGCGAAGGGAAAAAGGACAAGGAAATCGAGATCCGTTACGCCTCGCAGGTGAAAGGCCTTTATAACGGTTTAAAGAACCGGCAGGGCAAGCTCGAAGGATTTCTCAAGTACGGCTTGGTCGAAAAGAAGGCCGTCCAGGAAAAGGCCCTCCTCGATTGGATCAACGCCGATCCGGTCCGGGTGAAGAAATACGGCTCGGCTCCGGCCGCCCTGGAAACGTTCCTGGCCCGGCAGAAAGACTTCAATGCCAAATCGGAGCTTCTCAACGGCGTTCTCGGCGGCTCGACGATTCTTTCCCAGGCCTATAACATCCTTCGAATCGTCGATGAAATTCAGAAACCCGACAAGGACCGGGAGCAGGCTTACCAGGAACGCAATATCCCCCGGCTCAAGCAGGGGATTCAGTTGGCCGAGAGAGGATACGTCTTTTCAACCGACCGGGAATTGATGAAGTGGACGCTCCGGCGGCTGAAAACCTCTCATCCCGACGAGAGTCAGTGGCCGCCGGCGCTCCAAGGATTGGCCGCGGGGAGCGAAGCGGAGGTCGCCGCCCGGGTGGACGAGATGTATGCCCGGACCGCGCTCGGCGACCCGGCCAAGCGTCTCGAGCGGCTCAATCTGAAGCCGGCGGCGCTTGCGGCCCTTGATGATCCTTTCCTCAAGCTCGCGGCGGCGATGGAAAAAGAGCTCAAGGTCATCCGGGAAGAGAGCAAGAGCATGGGCCGCGAAGGGGCCGATTTGAAAATGGCTTATGAAGCGGCCATTCTTGAAATGAAGAAAGGGGTCTATCCCCCCGATGCCAACAGTACGATCCGCTTTACGTACGGTCCGGTCCTCGGCTATCAGCCGCGCGATGCCGTCTCCTACCTGCCGCAAACGACGGTCAAGGGCGTTCTCGAAAAGGAAACGGGCGAGCTTCCTTTCCGCGTCCCGGAAAAGATCAAAGCGCTCTGGACGGCCAAGGATTTCGGACCCTATGCCGATCCCCGGCTGGGCGATGTGCCGGCCTGTTTCCTGAATACGACCAACGTCACCGGCGGCAACTCCGGTTCGCCGGTTTTAAATGCCAAAGGCGAGCAGGTGGGGATCATCTTCGATATGACCTATGAGAGCGTCATCGGCGATTATTTCATCATTCCCGAGCTGCAGCGCTCGATCAGCGTGGACATTCGGTATGTCCTGTGGGTCACCGACAAGTTCTCCGGCGCGGCCCATTTACTGAAGGAGATGGGACTTTAAACCAGGGTGATCAGGACGGTGATCGTCAGAAGGCCGACCAGGGTCGAAAGAAAAATGACCTTGGTGATCAGCCCGGGTTCGCAGTCGAATTCCCGGGCCAGGGCGACGCCGAGAATCGCGCTGGGCATGCTGTTTTCCAGGATCATGGTCTGACGGGTCAAGCCCTTCAGGCCGAGGACGGCCGAAAGGCCGAACGACAGCGCGGCCGCAAAAACCAGCCGGATCGCCGTGGCCGCCCAGGCGGCCGTCCAATGTCCGCGGAAGGCGACCTCGGCCAGTTGCATCCCCAGGACGAGAAGCAGGAACGGCACCAGCGAATCTCCGATCAGCTTTAACGGGTCGAAGATAGGGTCGGGAATCGATATCGCCGCCGCTTTGAACAGGACTCCGGCGATCATGGCGTAGAAGCCCGGCATCAGCCAGACTCTTTTCAAAGCCTGCCGGAGACCCGATTTGCCCCGGGCGGCCAGGTAGACTCCGAAGCTTTGCATCACGACCTGCTGGGTCATGGCGTAGACAATGCCCCGTTCGAGCGAGGCTTGGCCGAAGGTCAGCATCAGGACCGGAAAACCGAAATTGACCGCGTTGGCGAAGATGACCGAGATATGGAAAGCTCCGGCTTGCCCCGGCGTGAGCTTGAGCAGGCGGGCCGCGGCCAGCGAGACGCCGTACAGGGGCGGGACGGTCAGCAGGGTGAAGGCCAGAATCGAGCCGAACTCGCCGGCCGACATGCTCATTCGGGCCATGGAGGTGAACGTCAGGCAGGGGACGAGAACGTACAATCCCAGCCGGGCCAGCATTTTCAGGTCGAAGTGGAGAAGCCGGGCGGCCGTGTACCCGACGGCGATCGTGACCATGACCGGCACGATCACCCGGAGAAATATTGCGGCCATGGTTTCCACTCGAAATCTCCTTTCCGGTTGGCGGGCCCGCTCTTTGTAGCATCCGTTTGTCCGGGAGTCAAGAAAGGCCGGAGGAACGGAAAAAAGGATTGATTTTTTCCCGAGGAAGGAAAATAATGGGCTCATCTCAATCGGGAGGGTTTTATGTCCCACTTCATGCGGTTCTCTGTTCTGGTCGTCTGTCTGGCCCTGTGTTTTGGCGCGGCTTGTAAAAAAGGCGGGGAGCCGGCGGCCGTCGATCAACCGGCCGATCAATACGCCGCCGTCAAGGACACGCTGTCCCGTTATGTTTCTCTTCTTGAAACCTGCGCCAAAGATGTCGAAGCCGCATCCGAGGCCGGGGCGATCGCCGCGGCCTTGAATAAAATGAACGACGGGATGCTGACCGTCGCTCCGAAGATCAAGAGCCTGGGTCAACAGTTTCCGGAGCTCGACAATCCGGCCAACATTCCGGCCGACCTGAGGCCGTTTATGGACAAGATGAACACCGTCCAGCCGGTCATGATGGCTGCGATGCAGAAAGCGAACCAGTTCTCCTCCGATCCCGTCGTTCAGGCGGCCCTGGCGAGATTTACCGAAATCCAGAAGATGATGCAATAACCTTCCGGCTGCAAGCTGCGGAAGAATAATTCCCATGCTGGAAATCGAGCTTCAACCGGGCGAAGTCGAGTTGGGGAAATGGACGTTGAATTTTCTGCCCCAGGGAGGCGGCCGGTACACCGGACCGCTCGTCGTGACCAATCAGAGGGTCGTTTTCCTGGCGAAGTTCAGCACGTCCCTCCTTGGGGCGATCCGCGAGTTGATCGTTTACAAGGGCGATTGGGGCACGTTGTCCATTCCCAAGGAAAAGATCCGGAAGGTGGACATCGCCGGCGGCTTACTTAAAAAGAAAGTGGTTCTGACCCTGGCCGACGGGAGCGTTCACACCCTGGACTACGGAATGTTGAACGTCGATAAAATCGCCGAGGCCGTCGGGCAAAAATAATCGCCCAAGGGGCCGGGCTCAGGATCTCAGCCAGTCCTTGAGGATGACCCGGGCCAGGGGGGCGGATCGGTCGCGGCCACACGGATATGTCCGTCCTCGCCGTCCTCGGCCCGGAAATTCCGGATGTTGTCCGCGTAGGTTTGAAGCCCGTAATATCCCGGCATCCAGACCGGGAGCTTCGCGTCCAAAATCTCCCCGGCCAGGCCCTCGGCGCGAAGGGCGACCTGGTAAAGATGCTCGGCCGGCTTCGTTCGAACGGTGAAGGCGAGCGTGGAGCCGGCTTCGGGTCCGGCGGCGGACAGAGGCGAAAAAAACGCAAAGACGGCGAGAAAAACAAGGACGCGAAATCCGCTTTTCATCGGGATTTCCTTTCACTCATATCGCAAGCTTTCGATCGGATTGGCCGTAGCGGCGCGATAGACGAACGCCCAAATCGTGACGACCGCGGTCGCGACGATTAAAAGAAAAGGCGGGAGGAACAATCCCGGGCCCAGGGGGATCCTCAAGGCGTAGGATTTGATCCAGAAATGTATCCAGGCGATCGAGACCGGGAGGGCCAGGCCGAAAGCCAGCAGGATCAAGCGCAGGAAATCCCTGGTGAGAAGGACCAGAATGCCCGGGACTCCGGCTCCCAGGACTTTCCGCAACCCGATTTCCTTGTACCGCTGGGCGACCATGAAGGAGGACAAGCCCAGCACGCCCAGCGCGGTCACAACCATGGCCAGGAGGAAAAAGAGGCCCAGGACCGCTCGGAGGCGTTCTTCGCCGAGGAATTGCCCGGCATAATAATCGTCGAGAAAAAAATAGTCGAAGGCATTGCCTGGAAAAAATTCGTCGTAGCGGCTCCGGATCCCGGGCAGGATCGTCTTCAGGGACGCGGCGTCGAGATTCAGTACGAACCAGCCCCGGACATCCCGGCCTTCGGGCAGGTAGCGGTAGATATGCGGTTCGAACGCTTCCTTGGGCGATTGCTGGTGGTAGTCCTTCAGGACGCCGACAACGGTATAGATCTGTCCCCAGTAGTCGATCGGCTGGCCGATGGCTTCCCGGGGCGTTGAAAATTCGAGCCAGCGGGAAGCGGTTTCATTGATGATCAGGGCGGAGGCGTCGCCGGGATGCTCCCGGGAAAAATTCCTCCCGTGAAGGATCGTCAGGCCGAAAACGTCGATGAAGTCCTCGTCGATTCCGACAATCTGGTAATTCTTGTTGTCGTCCGTTCCGGCCCGGCGGATGCCGCCGGCATCCCACCAGACCTGCCGCCCGGGCACATCGGTCGTGACGCAGAATCCGGTTATGCCCGGCCGGCGGAGAAGCTCGTCCTTGAATGTCGGGAGCCGCCGGCTGAAGGATTCATCCCGGACCCGGGGAGCTCGAAGAACGAGCTTCCGGTCCAGGGAGAATCCCGGGTTGAGGTTCTTCATGAAGGCGACCTGGCGGATGACGGTCATGGCCCCGATTCCGAGGCTGAAGGCCATCACAAATTGGAGGATGACCAGGGCTTTCCGCAGATTCAGACCGCGGTTGGCGTTGCCCAGCCTGCCTTTCAGAACGGCGGCCGGCCGGAACGAGGACAGAACGATCATCGGAAAAATCCCGGAGCCGACGACACCGGCGACCAACAAAACGGCCAGAGTCGGCCAGAGCCAGGCCTGCGACCAGAGGGAATAATCCGACGGCAGCCCGGTCAGGCGGGCAAACGAGGGGAGAACCCAGGATACGAGAATCAAGGCCAGACCGATCGAGGCCAGATTGAGGATGACCGTTTCAAGGAAAAACTGGGCGGCGACCTGGAGGCGGGAGGCTCCGACGACTTTACGCAATCCGACTTCCCGGGCCCGGGTCAACGATTGGGCCGTGGACAGGTTGATGTAATTGGCCCAGGCGATCAGGAGAATGAACACGGCGATGAGAGACAGGATCCGAACGATCTCCCGGTCGCCGTTGGCTTCAACCTCCTGCTGAAAATGGGACGTCAGGTGAATGTCCAGGAGCGGTTGAAGCTTGAGCTGACAGGTCAGCTTATATTCCCGGAGCGTCTCTCCGAACTCGGCCTCCACCAGGGCCGGGAGCTTCCTTTCGAGATCCCTGGGGTCGGCCCCCGGGGAGAGCAGGAGGTAGGTGAACCAGCCGCTGTCGCCCCAGGAATTCTCCATCTCCTCGCCGTAGATGCGGAGAAGGTCGGGGTAGGAGAGAAGAAGGTCGAATTTCAGGTGCGAGTCGGCGGGGATGTCCTTGAAAACGCCGACGACCCGGAAGTCCATTTTTCTGTCGAGATGAAGGATCTGGTCGAGGGGATCGCCGTCGCCGAAATATTTCCGGGCCGTCGATTGAGAGATGAAAGCCCGGCGCGGTTCCCGAATCCCTTCGAGCGGGTCGCCCCGGAGAAACGGGAATTGGAAAATGGCCAGAAAATCGGCCTCGGCAAAATACAGGCGCTCTTCGATGAAGGCTTTGTTTCCGAACGAGATCGAGCCCCGGTAGCGGAAGAGACGGGCCGCTTTTTCGACTTCCGGGTAACGGGTCCGGATCCGGGCTCCGGCAGGGGGGCAGCAAGAGGCGAAGCGAACGGACTGGCCGGTCTGGTCGGTCCGCTCGTAGCGAAGCCGGTAAATACGGCCGGCCTCGGGTTGAGCCCGGTCGTAGCCTCGCTCGAATCTCACATAGGCCGAGAGAAGGAGAAAGGCGGCCAGGCCCAGGACCAATCCCAGGATGTTGATGAGGGCGACGAGCCGGGCTTTTTTAAAGCTTCGGAGGGCGGTGAGAAGGAAACTTTTTATCATCTCGGGACAAACCGCGTCATTATAACACTTTTTTTGGCGCCGGGACGACGACTTCGAAGGGTGAACATGGCCTTCGCGGAGGGGCTTCGCCGTTGTCCGGACCGGTTGAAAATTGACAAAAAGGGCTCAATGGTTTATAAATTCCTCTCGTTTCAGGTCCGTCCGCCCCCCGACCTGGGTTCGGACGGGATTTTTGCCGATTCTCGAAACTCAACTGGTCAAGAGGGAGAAGGCGAATGGATCTTTTTGAAAAATGCCGGGAGTTTTATACGAATCCCGAGAGCGCCCAGAAATTCGGCTTTCCGATGACTCCGCGCCAGGCCATGGCCATGGGGCTGTTCCCCTTCTTCATTCCCATCGATCAGGCCGAAGGGCCGGAGGCCATTATCGGCGGCAAATCCTACATCATGATCGGGTCGAACAACTATCTCGGCCTGACCGTCCATCCCAAGGTCAAGGAAGCGGCCGTCGAGGCCGTCCGCAAATACGGCACGAGCTGCACGGGATCGCGGTTTCTCAATGGAACCCTCCATATGCACATCGAGCTCGAAGAGAAACTGGCCGCTTTTGTCGGTCAGGAAGCCGCCCTCGTCTATAGCACCGGCTTCCAGGTCAACCTCGGCTCGATCCCGGCGGTCATGGACCAGAGCGATATCATCATCACCGATAAGGAAGTCCACGCCAGCATCGTCGACGGCGTCCGGATGGCCAAGTCCCAGAAAAATGTTCATGTCCGCCATTTCAAGCACAACGACGCGGCCGATCTCGAAAAGATTCTCAAGAACCTGCCGGCCGAGCCGGGCAAGCTGGTCATCATCGACGGCGTCTACAGCATGGGCGGCGACATCGCCCCGTTGCCGGACATCGTCCGGGTCTGCAAGCAATACGGAGCCCGCCTCTTTTGCGACGACGCGCATTCCCTGGGCGTCCTGGGCGGCGGCCGGGGCACGGGCGCCCATTTTAACCTGGAAAAGGACGTCGACCTGGTCATGGGCACGTTCAGCAAGTCCTTCGCTTCGGTCGGCGGCTTTATCGCCGGCCCCAAAGAAGTCGTTTCCTGGATCCAATTGTTCTCCCGGCCGTTTATTTTCAGCGCCAGCCTTCCCCCGGCCAATACCGCCGCCGTCCTGGCCTGTCTCGATGTCCTCAAAGAGGAGCCGGAGCGGGTCGACCGTCTGGCGGCGATCGGCCTCCGGATGCGAACCGAGCTCCGGGGAATGGGGTACAACATCGGACCGTCCGAGACGGCGATTATCCCGATCGTCATCGGCGACCAGTTCAAAGCCCTGAAAGCCTGGAAGGTCTTCTTCGAAGAGGGCATTTATGCCAATGTCGCGCTTCCTCCGGCCGTTCCGCCGGAGTTCTCGTGCCTCCGGACGAGCTATATGGCCACTCACACCGACGCCCAGCTGGACCGTGTGCTTGACGTCTTTAAAAAAGTAAAGGACCAGGTCCACATCGGCGAGTGATTCCGGCGCGGCCGGTTTGACTTCCCTCCGTCGTTCTGTTATCTGGATTCCACGGAGGTTCCGTCATGTCCCTGATTGAAATCGCCGGCACCGCTCTTTTCGTTCTGGCCGCCGTGGCCGTCGTCCTTCTTTTGCTCCTTCTCCGCCGCCGTCCCGAGGCGGGATTGTCCGCCCTGGAAGCCCGGCTGGAAGCGATCGATCGCGGGCAGGAACGGGAAGAACGGGAGATTCGCGATGAATTCGTCCGCAACCGCGACGAAGCGGGCGTCCAGATGTCGACTCTCCGGCAGGAAGTCCAGGGATCCATGAAGGGCGTGGCGGATACCGTCATGGGAATCGTCACCCGGCAAACCCAGGACCAGCAGAGCCGGATGGATGTCTTCGGGCAGAGCCTGGCGAAGCTGATGGAAACCAACAGCCGGAGCTTCGAAACCCTGCGCGAATCCATGGAGAACAAGCTGGCCCTGATCCAGGCCAACAACGACCGGAAGCTCGAAGAGATGCGCCGGACGGTCGATGAAAAACTCCAGACGACGTTGGAACGGCGTTTAAGCGAAAGCTTCAATCTCGTCAGCGACCGGCTGGAACGGGTTCGCGAAGGATTGGGCGAGATGCAGAGCCTGGCCAACGGAGTCGGGGATTTGAAAAAAATCCTGACAAATGTAAAAACGCGGGGGACCTGGGGGGAAATCCAGCTGGGAAATCTTTTGGAGCAGATCCTGACCCCGGACCAGTTCGACCGGAACGTCTGCACGAAAGAAGGCAGCGCCGAGCGGGTCGAGTTTGCGGTCAAATTGCCGGGGCGCGGTTACGAGCCGGACAAGCCGTTCTGGCTGCCGATCGACGCCAAGTTTCCCAAGGAAGAGTACGAACGCCTGCTCTCGGCCGCCGAGGAGGGGAACGCGGAAGCCGTGGAAGAATCCAGCCGCAAGCTCGAGGCTCAGATCAAGTTCGAAGCGAAAAAAATCCGCGATAAATACGTCGATCCGCCCCGAACGACCGATTTCGGACTGATGTTCCTGCCGACCGAAGGGCTTTACGCCGAGGTCCTTCGTCGCGACGGGCTGACCGAAGTCCTTCAGCGCGAATACCGGGTCGTGGTCGCCGGGCCGACGACACTTTTGGCGATTCTCAACAGTCTCCAGATGGGATTCCAGTCGCTGGCGATCGAGAAACGCTCGGCCGAGATCCGGGAGCTTCTGGGCGCGGTCAAGACGGAATTCGGGACCTTCGGCGAATGGATCGAGAAAGTTCATAAAAAGATCCAGGCGGCCGATGTCGAAATCGGCCGGGCGAAAACCCGGACCCGGGCCATCGAGAGGAAGCTGCGGACGGTGGAGGAACTGCCGGCCGACCAAGCCCGGAAGCTTTTGGCCGGCGTCGAAGCCGAATGGGAAGCGGTCCAGGATGACGGTAAACCGGAAACCGCCGGGGAGGAATCCGGAGCCTGAGCGGTGGGACGGATTACTTGATCAGCCGCTTCTTCATCCGTCCGAGGCCGAAGCGGGCGGCGATGACTGTCAGAAGCAGGACGAAAGCCAGATTGAGCCACAGGCTTTTCGCGTATACCCCCGAATAGACGGCCCGGGAAATTTCCACGGCATGGGTCAGGGGAAGAAACTGAGCCAGGCCCTTCATCCAGGCCGGGAAGTTGTCGAGGGGGAAAAAGACTCCCGAAAAGAACAGCATCGGGGTCATGACCAGCTCGGTGTAGTAATTGAAGAAATCGAAGTTGGGGGCGTACGAAGTCACGATCATGGCCAGCGACCCGAACATGACCCCGACGAGGACCATCAGGAGGCAGAGAAGAAGTCCGGCGGGAAACGATACGGGAAAGACCCCCATGAAAAAGGCCACCGACATCATCAAGCCGCCGCTGATCAGTCCGCGGAACGCTCCCCAGAGAATATCCCCGGCGACGGCATCCTCGGCCGAGAGGGGCGTGGCGATCAGCGAGTCGTAAAGCTTTTCGTGGATCATCTTGACGAAGGCGCCGTAGAGGCACTCGAAGGTCGAGGCCATCATCACCGAGGAGATCAGGACGCCGGGGACGAGGAAAAACAAATATCCCCGGCCGCCGAAGGCGCCCATGTAGGCGCCCATGCCGATGCCGAAGGTGACCAGGTAAAAGACCGGTTGGACCAGGCTTCCGACCAGCGTCGGGACGACGAACCTTTTGTAGGACACCAGATTCCGGTAGAAGACAAGGAGGGCCCGTCGGGAGAGGTTCATTCGATCAGGCTCCGTCCCGTCAGCTTTAGAAAGACATCCTCGAGAGTAGCCGGGCGGTGGACGGTATTGGGAAGATCCAGCTCGACGAGCTTCTTCTGAACTCCCCGCCCGTCGCGACAGTAGAAATAAAGGGTGTCGCCGGCCCGTTCGTGGCCGCAGGCGAAGGGGCCGAGCTCGGACATCAGCCGGGCGTCCTCGATTTCCTCGATCCGGATCTCGACGACCTCGCGTCCGATCTCGTCGTCGATCAGCTGCCGGGGGGAGCCCTCTTTGAGGATTTTCCCCTCGTACATGATGACCAGCCGGTCGCAGAGCTGTTGGGCCTCCTCCATGTATTGGGTCGTCAGAATCAGTGTTGTCCCTTGATTTTTCAGGAGACGAAGCCGTTGCCAGATCAGATGGCGGGCTTGAGGATCGAGTCCGGTCGTCGGTTCGTCGGCGATGATCAGGGCGGGCTTGTTGAGAAGGGCCCGGGCGACCAGCAGCCGCCGTTTCATTCCCGTGGACAGCTCGGAAATCTTGTTGTCCCGTTTGGCTTCGAGCTCGACGAAGGCGATGAGCTCGTCGGTCCGCTTGCGGGCTTCGGGCCGCGGGATATCGAAGAACTTCGAGAAAACCATCATGTTCTCAAAAACTGTCAGGTCGTTGTCCAGGGTGATTTCCTGGGGAATGACCCCGGTCATCGCCTTGATCTTCCGGTTATCGACGTTGGCCGAAAGGCCGTCCACCAGGATCGTCCCCGAGGTGAGGGGGGACACACAGTGGATCATCCGGACGGTCGTGGTTTTTCCCGCGCCGTTGGGGCCAAGGAAGCCGAAGCATTCTCCCTCGTGGATTTCGAAGGAAATTCCCTTGACCGCAGTCAAGCTGCCGTAGGTCTTGACGAGGTTTTCGGCCTGGATGATGGTTTTCATGGCTTTCGAATGGGCTATCATACCAAATCCGGCGCCGGCCTCCAATTCGGATTCCTTATTGACCGGAAGGAAAAGGGGATTTATCATGCCCTGGAAAAAACGGATGAAGACATGAAACCGCTCGAAATCGGACATCTGAAGATCGGCTTTCCGGTCGTCCTGGCCCCGCTGGCCGGATACAGCGATCTTCCGTTCCGGGCGATCTGCCGGTCGCTTGGCGCGCCGTTTGCCACGACCGAGGTCATGATCGACCGCTTTCTCCTCCATGAAAACAAGCTTCGCCGGTTCATCTTGAAAAGCGACGAGGACGATCATCCCGTCGGCGGCCAGTTCATGGGGAGCGACCCTGACCTGATGACTCAGGCGGCCCGGGTCGTCCGAGATCTCGGCTTCGATGTTGTCGACCTCAATTTCGCCTGTCCCGTGCGCAAAGTCGTGAGCCGGAAGAGGGGCGGATTCATGATGACTCAGCCCGAAGCGGTGCTGGAAATCGTCCGGCGTGTTCGCGAGGCGGTCCCGGACCGGCCCCTGATGCTCAAGCTTCGCCGGTCGTTCGCTCTCGAAGAGCCGGAAAACGAAACCTTCTGGCAAATTGCCGAGGGGGCCTTTGCGGCGGGGACGGACGCCCTCTGCGTCCATGCCCGGGCCGTGGCTCAGCAATACATGGGTCGGGCCGACTGGAATTTTCTGGCGGCCGTCAAGCGGGCTTTTCCGGACAAAACCATCATCGGCTCGGGCGACGTTTCCTCGGCGGCCGAGGCCCTCCGGATGATCAGGGAAACGGGCGTGGACGGCGCGGCGGCGGCCCGGGGAGCAATCGGAAATCCCTGGATTTTTCGCCAGGCCCGCGATCTTCACGAAGGCCGTCCGGCCCTTCCGCCGACCCTGTCCGAACAGCGCGAGGTCCTTCTCCGCCACTATGACCTCTGCCTCAGCCATTACGGCGACCGAAAGGGGGTCATGACGATGCGCCACCTGGGAATCGGCTATGCCCGGGTACATCCCCATCCCAAGCGCGTCCGGATGGCCTTTGTCGCCGTCCGGACGGCCGAGGACTGGAAGGCCGTCCTGGAAACCCATTATCCGGCCGATCCGTCTTTTTGACTTCGATCAAGGACGCGGCCGAGGTCTGCCGCTATCATTTCCTTCCAAATTATTCCTGGAGGCGATGATGAAAACAGTCTATGCTCCCGAAACTCCGGAGGTCTCGAATCCTCACCAGGTCAGCGTCCGCAAGCTGCATGAGACGGATCACGTGGCCGCGGTCTGGATCACCTTGAAGCCGGGCGAAGCGCTCAAATTGCATGTCACCCCGGTCGACGCCTTCTTTTTCGCCCTGGAAGGGAGGGGGACCGTTGAAATCGGCGGCGAGAAGCAGGTGGTCGAGCCGCAAACCTTGATCCACAGCCCGGCCCGAATCCCTCACCGCCTGCTCAACGAATCGCAGGAGACGGTCCGGTTCCTGGTCGTCAAAACGCCGCGGCCGACCCAAAACGGCCGGATCCTCTGACGGCCGCGGACTTTTCGGGAACTCTGCGCCGCGAAATCCCGTATAATAGGACGAAGAAACGCTGGATTCCGCCCGCGTGGAGGCAATCAATGACCGGACGTAAAGTGCTGGGTTCGCTCATCGTTGTTCTGATCGGCCTGCCCGTTCTGTTTGGAGTGATCTGGGCCGTCGGCTTGGTCAGGGCGACTGTGTCCTCGGAATTCCTCTCCGATCTTCCCCAGGAAATTATCGCCGAGCTTCCGTCCTCGCTGAACGGCGTTTATACCGCGGCCGGGGATCCGAGGCTGGACATGGATCCCGAGGCCCGGGCCTGGTTCCAAGCCGCGGAGAAGACCGGCATCCCTCTGGGCGATCTCCTGGACAAAACGGGAATCATGGCCTGGATGAAAGGCGAGCTCTCCAACTCGCTCGGCCGGATCGGACAGGTCCTCCGCGGCGAAGCCGCCGCCCGGTCGGTTGAGATGGATATGAAGCCGCTCAAAGCCGCCCTGCTTCATCCCGAGATGGACCGGTTCCTCGGCGGCTTGATCGAGAATCTCCCCTCCTGCGACGAGCAGGGATTGAAGGCCTGGGAGGACCGTCTCTCGTCCGGTTCGGCCTGGGGCGGCGACTTGCCGGCCTGCCGGCCCGTCGACGCCGAGGCGGCCAAGGCGGTCGTCCTGTCCCGGCGGGCGTATGAAGTGGAGAAGATTCATGACACGGTCGAGATCTTCGAGAATGTCGAACCTTTTCCCTTCCCCCGGTTCGGATTAGCCAAGGGCGTGGCGATGCTGACCTACACTCTCTTTTTCATCCCGGCGTTGTTCATCCTGCTGGGGGTTTGGATCGCGAATCGGAACGCGGCCGGACGGTTGCGCTGGTCGGGGATTTCGATCCTGGCCGGAAGCCTCCCCGTGGCCTTGATGGCGTTCAGCTTGAAAAAAATCGGGTCCTGGGCCATGGACGGCCGCTGGTTCGGCTGGCGCAAACCCTGGGAGTCGAGCTGGGATTCCGTCATGATGGAACAGTTCGGCTGGATTCCCGGCCGCATCTTCGAGGCGTTCTTTTCCCCGGTCTTCCAAACGGCGGCCGTCGTCGCGGTCGTCGGCGTCGTCTTGATCGCCCTGTCTTACACCACCCGGTCGGCCGCTCCGGCGAAATAGGGGATTCAAGCCGATGCCCCAAACGAATTCGTGCGAGCTGCTCGGAGGGCCGAGGGATCTGGAAGAGGCCATTCGAACCCGGGACAGGCTCTTTGTTCTGTTTTACGCTTCCTGGTGCCCGTTTTCCATGACGTTTCTGCCCCAGTACATGGAGCATGCGGACAAGGGCGAGCCGTGTTACGTCCGCATCCTCTCCAACGATGCGGATGAGCATGTCCGGAAGTATGGGATCGAAGTCTATCCGTCGATCCTCTATTTTGAAAACGGAAAAGTCGTCCGCCGCCTGGACGGTCGACATATGGCCGGGCTGAGCCGCAAATCGCTGGAGAAATTTGCGGCCGAATGCGCCGTCGACCGGAAGCCGGAATAAAGAAATTTCTACCGTCCGAGATAAGCTCTCAGGGCGGCGCCGGTGAAGGACGACGGGCAGGCGCTCACGGTCGAAGGCGGCCCTTGAATGACGAGCCGTCCGCCTCTGCTTCCGCCTTCCGGACCTAGATCGATCACGTGTCCGGCCCGGGCGATGAGGTCCAGGTTGTGTTCGACGGCGACGATCGTCTGACCCGCGGCCAGAAGCCGCTCGAAGAGTCGGAGCAACCGGGCGATGTCTGAAGGGTGAAGTCCCGCCGTCGGCTCGTCGAACACATACAACGTTCGTCCGGCCCGGGCTTTTCTCAGCTCGGCCGCGAGCTTGAGCCTTCGGCGCTCGCCCGAGGAGAGCGTGTCCAGAGGCTGTCCCAACCGCAGATAGTCCAAACCGATTTCGGAAAGCAGGCTGAGCCCGGCGGCGATTTTCGGGTATCCGGCGAAGGCGGCCGCGCCTTCCGCCGCGGTCAGGGCCAGGACGTCGGCGATGGTCCGGCCTTCGAAGCGGAACTCGAGAAGACGCGGATGAAAACGGGTTCCCCGGCAGATTTCGCAGGGCATCGAGACATCGGCCAGGTAATCCAGACTGACCGTTCGATGCCCCGCGCCGCCGCAAGCTTCGCACCTTCCTTCGGGCGTGAGAAAGGAGAAATGCGCCTTTTTCAAGCCCCCGGCCCGGGCTTCAGCGGTCGAGGCAAACAATCCCCGCACGATGTCGAACAGCCCAAGGAAGGTCAGCGGGATGCTCGAAGCGATTTCGACGGGCAGGGTGTCTTCGGCCGGAACGATTTGATCGTACCGTTCGAGTCCCCGGATCTTGGCGCATTGGACCGGGCGGCCGGCCCCGGCGGAGGCCAGCAGAACATCGAAGATGAGGCTCGACTTCCCCGAGCCCGAAACGCCGGTTATCGCGGTCAGGACGCCGGACGGGATGCGGACATCGATGGATTTGAGATTGTTCGCCCGGGCTCCGACGATGTCCAGCCCCGGGCCGGGCGACCCGGGAAGGGGAGCGGGATCCGTCCGGGACGAGACGAGATACGGGCCGGTGACGGAGCCCGGAGACGCCAGAATTTCGGCCGGAGAGCCTTCCGCCGTGATCCGGCCGCCTTCGCGTCCGGCGCCCGGCCCGAGGTCGATGACATAGTCGGCCGCCCGGATAACGTCGGGATCATGTTCGACGGCGACGACGGTGTTGCCCTCGGCCGCGAGTCCGCGTATGAGCCCGAGGAGTTTCTTCGTGTCCCGGGGGTGAAGCCCGAGCGTGGGTTCGTCCAGAATGAAAGTGACGCCCGAAAGCCGGACACCGAGCAATCCGGCCAGCCGGAGGCGCTGGGCCTCGCCGCCTGAGAGCGAGGCCGCCGTCCGGTCCAGGCTGAGATAGTCCAGCCCGACATCGCGGATGAGCCCGAGGCGCCGGAGGATTTCCTCCCGAAGAGCGCGGGTGACGGCCGCGGCCCGAAGGTCGAGACCGCCGGGCGGGACGGTCTCTTGAAAAAAAACCAGGCTTTCGGCCACGCTGAGGGCCGAGAGCTCCGCGATATTCATTCCCCGGTAGGTCACCCGGAGCGAGTCGGAGTTGAGGCGCCGTCCGCCGCAGTCGGGGCATGGTTCATCCTTCATCAACATCCGCATCGCTTCTCCCCGGTGATCGGCGTGCTTTCGCTCGTATTCTTCGCCGAGGAGAGCGAGCAGGCCTTTCCAGGGGCCCCGGAAATTGAAATCACCGGCCCTGTTCCCCCTTTGATAGGACCAGACGATGTCGTAGAGGCGGTCTCCGCTTCCGTGAAGCGCCAGGGCCCGCGCTTTGTCCGTCAAGCGTTCGAAGGGAACGGAAAAATCGATCCCCGCCGCCGCCCCGGCGGCCCGAAGGGCGGCGACATATTGGCCGTGCGGATCGCCGTAGAAACGGCCGGTCTTGGTCCCGTCCAAAGCCCCGGCCAGGAGCGATTTTTCCGGGTGGGTGACCAGGCGCTCGGGATCCGCCACCGTCATCGTTCCCAGGCCTTTGCATCGGCGACAAGCCCCCTGCTCGTGGTTGAAGGAGAACATCGAGGCCGAAAGCCATCGTCCTGAAAGATCCGGAGGGACCGTCCCGGCCCGGGAAAAGAGCAGCCGGTAGTCATCATAAATTTCGGTCATTGTCCCGACCGTCGATCGGGGATGGGAGGAAAGGAACGCGCGGCCGACGGCGACGGGCGGGGTCATTCCCCGGGCGGCGGCGTAATCCGCCCGGCCGCCCTTTTCGATCAGCGCCCGGGCGTAGGTTGAAAAGCTTTCGAGGTAGCGTTGTTTGGAGGCCGCATAGAGGGTGTCGAAAACCAGCGACGATTTTCCCCCGCCGGAAGGGCCGCAAACCGCGGTCAATTTCTCGAACGGGATGCGGACATCGATACTCCGGAGGTTATGCGTCGTTACGCCTTCGAGGACGATCGGTCCGTCCGCCCTGAGCCGCTCCGGCCCGGCCGCGGTCTTGGCTGCGTCCGGGGCGAATTCACCCCGGAGGGCCCGGCCGGTGATCGAGGCGGGGCTGGCGGCGACATCTTCCGGCGGACCGCAGACCACCAGACGGCCGCCGTCTTCGCCGCTTCCCGG
>CAYPKX010000017.1:31965-34295 GCA_964411395.1 uncultured Eubacteriales bacterium
TCGGCGGCCCGGATGATATCGAGATGGTGTGCGACGGCCTCAAGCGTCCGGCCGCGGGCGACGAGCCCTTCGAGGGCCGACAGAAGGTTTTCGATATCGGCCCGATGGAGGCCGGTTGTCGGTTCGTCAAGAACATACACGGCCGGCCCGGATTCGGCCCGGCCCCATTCCGAGGCCAGTTTGACCCGCTGGGCTTCGCCTCCGGAGAGCGTCGCGGAGCATTG
The DNA here is from genome assembly GCA_964411395.1 of uncultured Eubacteriales bacterium. Taxonomy (GTDB): domain Bacteria; phylum Acidobacteriota; class Aminicenantia; order Aminicenantales; family UBA4085; genus JAAZPG01. The sequence continues at coordinate 32,190 of CAYPKX010000017.1, forward strand.
ACCCAGCCTGAGATATCCGAGACCCAGACGGTTCAGGTTCTCGAGGTCGGAAGCCAGCCGCGGCCAGCCGGCGTAAAACGCGGCCGCCTCCTCCACACTCATTTCAAGAACGTCGTGGATGTTTTTCCCGCGATCGCGGACGGCCAGAGTCGCCTCGTTGAAGCGTCGTCCGTCGCAGCCGGGACAGGCGATGTCGACATCGCCCAGGAAATGCATCCCGATCCGCAGGAGGCCGGCCCCCTGGCAGGTTTCGCAACGCCCCCCGGACACATTGAACGAGAACCGTCCCTTGCTGTAGCCGAGCGCCCTGGATTCAGGAAGGGCGGCGAAGGCGTCGCGGATCCGGTCGGAGATGTTCGTGTATGTGGCCGGATTGGAGCGGGGGGTTCGACCGATCGGGGAGGAATCAATTTCGATGATTTTTACCGCCGGACCGTCGTGCTCGAGTCCGTCGGTATCGGGACCGGGCCCGAACCGGCGGGAGCGAAGCCGTTCGGCCAGGATGTGGCGGACCAGAGTGGACTTGCCCGCGCCGGAAATCCCGGTCACGACGTTGAGAACCCCGAGGCGAAATTCGGCGTCGAATCCTCGGAGATTGTGCTTCCTCGCCCCGCGAATGAGAATTCGACCGGATCCGGGACGGCGGACGGTCGGTCCGGCCGGGGCCCGATCGCCGCAGAGAAAATCGCGAGTCGGGCCGGATCCCCTGGGCAAATCACCGATACCCTGCGGCGGGCCGGAGTAAAGAACCCGGCCGCCGGCCGCGCCGGGGCCTGGGCCGAGATCGAGCAGATGATCGGCCGCCCTCATCACATCCTCATCGTGTTCGACGACCAGGAGGGTGTTTCCGTTGTCTCTCAGCTCGCCGAGAAGCTCCAGGAGCCGCGACGTGTCGGCCGGGTGGAGTCCGGCCGTCGGTTCGTCGAAAATATACAGCACGCCCCGCAGGCCGCTCCCGGCCTGAGCCGCCAGTCGAAGGCGGCCGATTTCTCCGCCGGCCAGCGTGTCGGCCGCCCGATCGAGGTGAAGATAGCCGAGCCCGAGGCGTTCGAGCACATCCGTTTTTTTCAGGATCGACTCCCGGACGGCTTCGCCGGTCTCGTTCACCGAAGGCTCGAAACGCAGCCTTCGGAAGGCCGAGGCCAGTTCCCGGATGTTCATGGCGCTGAAGTCGGAGATGGCCCGGCGGTCGACCGTCACCCGGAGGGATTCCGGTTTGAGCCGGCGGCCGCCGCAGGCCGGGCAGGGGAGCGTCCGGGCGAAACGAAGAATGTTGTCGTTCCGCTTCGTTTTCAGGATCGTCTCCATGATGGGGAGGATTCCCTTGTAATATCCTTCCTCGCGGGGTTTGGCGACGATCCCCTTCCACCGGAGCCGGGATTCCAACGGATGCTTGCCGAAGGGAATCAGAATCTTTTCGCTGCCATAAAGAACGATCTTTCGCTGGTCCTCGGTCAAGTCGCGCCAGGGGATGTCGGCCGAAAAGCCGTGGGCCCGGCAAACCCGATCGAGGACTTCCATCGTCACCTGGGAATAGATGATGTAGCCGTTGGGCGTGGTCAGCGTCAGCGCTCCCTGGCGAAGACTGCGGGCCGGGTCGGAGATCAGCAGGTCGGGATCGATCCGATCCTCGACGCCCAGGCCGCGGCAGGCGGGGCAGGCGCCTTCGACGGTGTTATAGGAAAACATCCGCCGGGAGAGACGGAGTCCTTCGGGCGAAGATCCCAGGCGGGCGAAGAGAAGCCGGAGGTCGTCGTGAAGCTCGGTCAGGGTTCCGACAGTCGAACGGGGCCCCGGCGGCGACGTCCTTTGGGCGACGGCGACAGCCGGGGAGAGACCGGTGAGGCGGCCGACTTCGGGCCGGTGAAGCTTGCCGAGGAACTGCCGGGCGTAGGACGAAAAGGTTTCGAGATAACGCCGTTGCGCCTCGCGGAAGACGACGTCGAAGACGAGGGAAGATTTGCCCGAACCCGAGACGCCGGTGACGACAGTCAGCCGTCCCCGGGGGAGATCGACGTCGATATCCTTAAGGTTGTGTTCGGCCGCCTGGCGGATCGAAAGGAAATCCATGGTGGTGAAGCGCTCTACGATAGCATCGGGCTCCCC
>CAYPKX010000018.1:0-23281 GCA_964411395.1 uncultured Eubacteriales bacterium
TGCTCCGCCCCGAAGTTCAGCACCGTCCGCGAAAGCCCGATCGTCGGAACGGCCGCGGCCCCGGCGATAGCGAAGGCGTAGTAGTCGGTTTCCTCAGCTGAACCCAGAAAAATATCATACACGGGGCGGGTGGCGTAGGTGAATTGCTCGTTTCCGGTATATCGGGCGTAGCCCTCCTGACCATCGAAAGCGGCAATAGAAATGTCGGCGAGGATAAAGGAACCGTCGGGATTGATGCCCACCGGGTTGGCAGCCGGGTCGCTGAAATCAGCCAGGGACTCGGTGAAGACGTCGCTGTCCGCCGGGCATTTGTTCAAGGCGATCAGCAGGGCGTCCAGATTGGCGCTCAGGATGGCCGGAGCGTCCGCCGCCAGATGGGCGCGCAAGTAGGTCAGGGCCTGATAGAGATTGGTGCAGCCCGCAGTCACCAGACGGTCGATCAGGTGGTCGTCCCCGTAATCGGCCAGGAGCAGGGACTTGGGGTCCATATTCCAGGCCACGGCGAAGGCCTGGTAGTTGTGGGTCAGGGTCACCCCGCCGCCCAGGTCGTAATCGCTGCTGCCAATGTAGATGTAATGATCCGCATCGTCGGCGTAGGTGAAGAGTTCGGTTCCGACGCAGCGGCCGTAGCCCTCGTGGCCGTCGTAGTCAAAGATGCTGAAATCGGCCCGGATGAAGGTGCCGTCGGCGTTGATGCCCACCGGGTTATTACCGTATCTGAAATCGGAGAGGGCGGCGGTATGGACCTCACTGTCTGCCGGGCAGGCGCCCAGCGAGCTCAACAGGCTGTCCATGTTGGCGCTCAGCTTGACCGGAGCGTTCGCCGGCAGGTGGGCGCGCAGGTAGGCCAGGGCCTGGTAGATGTTGGTGCAACCGGCAGTTTCGAGCCTTTCGATCATCCGGTCGCTGCCTTCTTCGGTCAGGACAAAGGACAACATGTCCTGCTGCAGTTGGGCGAACAGGCCGCCGCCGAGCAGCCACAGGGCCGTCAGTAATAAAAACGATCTTTTCATCTCATTCCCCCCTGCTCTCGCCATTCCGGCCGGGCATGGCCCCGACCCTCGCGGATAAGGAGCGGCGGACGACGCGCACCAGATTCGGTCCGGCCCTGGCGAAAGTCAGCACAATCCGTCCCCCTTCGTAGTGCCACTGATCTCCCCCCCGTCGCGGCACGATCAGATCGGGCCGCCCGAGCAAGGCGATCACCTCGGCGACCGAAAGGCCCAAAGGCAGGGCGAGATAGCGTTCGGATTTCGTATCCATAATCATTCTGATTGTGTTAATACAAAAAGCGTGCCAGAATCGGACAGTCGGAGGGCATGAGGGAAAAGGACTGTTACAGCTTTAAATTCAGCCCTTTGCCGTAACTCTCCAGGGCGAACTGATGAATTTTTTTTAAAAAAAGTATAAACTCCGGTTTAGTATAAACTGGAACCATAACCTGAAAGGTAGATGAGAATTCCATGCGCTATCTGATGTACTTCAAGGACGGCTTCCTCAAGAAGCATCCCCTGCGGACGCCGGCCGTGACCATCGGCCGCGGCCGGGGGTGCGATATCGTACTGGAGGACCCGTCTGTGTCCCGTCGCCACTGCCGGGTGGAGGTTCAAGCCGACGGCATTCGTCTGGTTAACGAGAAATCGAAAAACGGCACCACCGTGGACAACCAACCCGTGGAAGAAGCCTTGCTGGCTTTAAACCAATCGTTCGGGGTCGGCAGTCATGAGTTCTTCTATAAAGAAGGCGACATCGCCGAATTTCGCCTCAGCCCCGAGCTGGCCTGGATGTCGGATCACCTCTTGCGGCCGAGGGGGGACGGCGTCCCCGAACCGGAAACCCGCGAGGGAGGGGAAAAGTACAAGGCCCTGCTTGACGAGCTGAGCGCCAAAGCCTTGCTCTGCGAACCCGGGGAGCCGTTTTTTTCGGCCTTGTCGGCCTCCCTGGCCGGACTGTTTCCGCAAACCGCCCTGATTTTGGAATGGTCTCAGGGAAGGATCGTTCTTTTCAACCAAACCGCGCTGGAATCGACGCGACTGGAAGGACTGGAAACGCCGCGGGCGCCTGTAGGCCGGCCAAAAACCGCCGGTCCTTTGTTTTATCGCCATTACCGTGCCGAACAGGCGCCGGAGGATTTTGCCCTGGTGCTTCTTCAAGAACGCCGCCCGCCTCAATCCGGCGGCCCCGCCGACAGTTTTTTCTCCAAGCTCGGCCAGCTCATTCTTTTTAATTCCCGGCTGGCGCCCATCCCGCCCGATCCGCGGGAAACCCTGGTTCACGAGGGCCCCGGACTGCAAATCATCGGCCGCAGCCAAGCCGTTCGTCAGGCGGCGGCCATGATGCGCAAAATCGCGCCTAAAAACAACTTCATCCTGATCATGGGCGAAAACGGCACCGGCAAGGAGCTGTTCGCCCGCATGATCCATCAGCTCTCCAACCGGAAAACCTATGTGGCCGTCAACTGCGCCGCCATACCGATCGCCCTCCTGGAAAGCGAACTGTTCGGTTACGAGGCCGGGGCTTTTACCGATGCCAGGAAAAGCAGAATCGGCCGGTTGGAAGAGGCCTCGGAAGGCACCCTTGTTCTGGACGAAATCGGAGACATGCCGCTCGAAGTCCAAGCCAAGCTGCTGCGGGTTATCCAGGAGCGGGCCATGAGCCGTCTGGGAGGGAACCGCCTGATTCCCCTGGACCTGCGCATCATCGCCATGACCAACCGCGACCTCTACCGGCTGGTCGACGAAGGCGCCTTCCGCCGGGATCTTTTTTTCCGGCTGCGCGTCCATGAGTTCACCATTCCACCCTTGCGGGAACGTCCCGATGACATCATTCCCCTGGTCCAGCACTTCTCCCGGTTCTATGCCCGCCGCAACAATGTCGCGCCTGCCGGCTTCTCGGAAAGTGCCACCGCCTGCCTCCGGGCTTACTCCTGGCCGGGAAACATCCGGGAGCTGGAGAACGAAATCGCCCGCATCATGGAGATCATCGAAAACGGGGAAACCATCGGCGATCATCACCTCTTGCCTACCCTGCGCCGAGCCCGCCCGCAGGCCGGAGAACCGCTGAAGGAAAACGGGGACTACCGATCGCGCGCCGAAGCCCGGTAACGGGACGAGCTTCGACACCTTCTGGATGAGAACGGCGGGAACAAAATGAGGACGGCCAAGGCGGTCGGGCTCAGCTACCAGGGCTTTCTCAAGAAGCTCAAGCGCCTGGGCATCACCGGGACGAGGCGGGGGGGCGGGTTGTGAGGACTGGCTTTCTGCGGCTCCTGGCCGGCCTGCTGATTATTCCGGCTGCGGGATCAGCCGTCGATTCCGGATTACCCCTTCGCCAGTGTGTTCGGGAATTATGGCAAACGGATCGAGGCCTGCCTCAGAATTCGATTCAAGCCATGATCCAGGATCGAAACGGCTATGTCTGGCTGGCGACTCAGGAAGGATTGGCCCGCTTCGATGGTCTGCGATTCACTCTTTTTTCCAGGGCTTCCCATCCGCAGATTGCGTTCAATTATATCCGGGTCCTGCTGGAGGATCGCTCCGGACGGATTTGGGCCGGCACCAACGAGGGCGGATTATTCAGGATCGAACCGGACGGAACGGTGATCGCCCGGCCCGACCGTCTGCCCGGAGATTTACGCTGCTTGTTTGAAGATCAGTCCGGCCGCATCTGGATAGGCCTGGCCAAGGGGGGGATCGCCTGCCTGAGCGGCGAGGCACTGCAAACCTGGGGGCCGGCCGAAGGCTTTCCGGGTGAACAGGCGCTGGCGATGGCGCTCGACGATCAAGGGAGGCTTCTGGTCGGAACCGACAAGGGCGTTTTTTTCGGTCGGCCGCCGTTTGATCCCTGGCCGGGAAACCGACTCCTGCCCTCGCCGGACGTGACGTCCCTTCTGGCCGGCTCCGGCCGAGAGCTTTGGGTGGGAACCCGCGGAGGCCTGCTGCACTGGAAGCCGGACCGAAGCCGGATTTTCGATAAAATCCGCGACCTGGGATTCGACTGGATCTGGTGTCTGCTCGGCGACCGAAACGGATCGATCTGGGTGGGCAGCAACGGCGGCGGCCTGGCCCGGATCATCGACGAAGAAGTGAGGGAACGTCTGACCATAGAAAACGGCCTGCACGACAACGCGATCTGGTCGATGCTCGAAGACCGGGAAGGCGGCCTGTGGCTGGGCGGCAACGGCGGCGGCCTGGCCCGCTACCGCCCGGGACTATTTTCCAACCTGGGCAGCGGCGCAGGGGCGGGTAACGGCCCGTATTCGGCGGTTTGCGAAGCCGACGATGGAGCTTTGTGGATCGGAACCTGGTGGGACGGCTGTTATGTCGTCACGCCTGGAAAAATCCGCCACCTGACCACGGCCGATGGCCTGCCGGACAATAACATCAGCTCCCTGTGCAGCGATGGGCGGGGCGGGATGTGGGTCGGGACCGACAACGGCGGGATTGTCCTCTTGGCCCGGGACGCCCCGCCCATGGTCGTGGATGCGCGGGACGGCCTGGCTCATAACGAGGTCTATGCCCTGGCGCGCGGTCTCAATGACACCCTGTGGGTAGGCAGCCTGGGCGGAATCCAGCGCCTGAGCGGCCGGAACCGGTTTTCCGACATCCCCGGCCTCGCGGGAATCGGAGCCCGCTGCCTCCTGGCCTTGCCCGACGGCACCATCTGGATCGGGAGCGAGGGGCGGGGCCTCGGCCGCTTGCGGAACGGGGAGCTTCAATTCTGGACCAAAAAGGAAGGATTGCCCAGCGATAAAATCTTCGCCCTCCACCCCGACGGGGACGGCGGTCTGTGGATCGGCACCCAGGGAGGAGGATTGAGCCACTTGGATGAATCCGGCCGCCTGTTTGCAGACGCTTTACCGCAACTCAGCGGAAGCCCGGTCTTTCAGATTCTGGAGGATGACCGAAAAGGGCTCTGGCTCAGCGGCAACCGAGGCCTGACCGTGCTCGAACCCGAAGACGTCGGGCGGCTGAAAAGTCACCGACCCCTGGACGGCCCGGCTCGCCTGGTGGGATTGGCGGAGGGGATGGCCAGCGAGGAATGCACCGGGGGATTTCAGCCCGCCGGTTGCCGGACCAGGGACGGCCGACTGTGCTGGCCGACTCTGCGTTCGGTGGCGGTGTTCGATCCGGCCCGTCAGATTAAAAACAGCCGGCCTCCGATTCTCGTCATCGAGGAGATTCGCGGCGATGGCCGCGAATTCCGTCCGCGGACGGGGAACGCCTTCCCGGCGGGGACACGGTCCATCGCCATTCGATATGCGGCCGTCGGCCACAACAGCCCGCAACGGATCTCCTGCCGCTTTCGCCTCGAAGGATTTGACCCTGACTGGCACCAGGCCGACCCTCCCGTTTCCCGGCTGATCACTTACACCAATCTGCCGCCGGGGAATTACCGCTTGCGAATCGAAGCGGCCAACGAGGACGGAATTAAAAGCGAAGGCTTTGCGGGCCTGGAGTTCTCGGTCCGGCCTTTTATCCACCAGACCCTGCTGTTTAAAATCCTGGCCGTGCTGGCCTTCATCCCGGCCTCCTATTTTCTCGTCAACGGCCTCCGGCGTTATCTGTTTCTTCTGGCTTTCTGGCGCAAAGAGCGTGTTGTCGGGGCTTATGTCCTGGAGCGTCCCCTGGGCAGCGGCGGCAGCGCCAGAGTCTATCGGGCCCGGCATTTGCTGATCCGTTCCCGGGTGGTCGCCCTCAAATTGCTCCGGGAGGACCTGGCCCGAGATCCGGTCCAGAGCCGGCGGTTTAGCCGGGAAGCCGCCTTGATCGACCGGTGCAATCACCCGGGCATCGTGCGGATCATCGAACGAGGCAGCCACCGCAACACCTCTTACATCGCCATGGAGTACCTGGAGGGCGTCACCTTGGACGAGAAGATCAAGTCCGGGGGCGGGCTGCATATCCCTGCCGTCCTGGACATCCTGAGCCAAGCCGCCTCCGCCCTGGCTTTCCTTCATGACCGGGACGTGGTGCATCGCGACCTCAAACCGCGCAACATCATGCTGGTGGGGAAGGACGGCGAACGGCCGACGGTGAAGCTCCTGGACTTCGGCATCGCCAAAATCCCGGACGGCACCGTCGTAACCCAAACCGATATCGTCTTGGGAACATTAGCTTACCTGGCCCCCGAACACGTCCAGACGGGACAGGGGGAGGCGGCCGGAGATATCTACGCTTTGGGAGTTGTCGCCTACGAGATGGTTACCGGACGCCTGCCCTATGCGGCCGGTTCCGGAGCGACCCTGATGCGAGAGATCGTCTCCCTTGTTCCCACCCCGCCTCGGGACAAAAGAACCGATTGTCCTCCCGGCCTCAATGACCTGATTCTGGAGATGCTGGCCAAGGAACCCCGGCGACGGCCGACGGCCCGCACGCTGCAGGAGAGGAGTCAGATCTTGAAAAATGATGTTTTTTAACCGGACCTGACCCCGGACGTAAATTTAAAATCAATTATCGGCGGAAGTCCGGTTGCTCGCGGTCGGACCACCCGAACTCATAAATTTATGTAAGATCCGGAAATTCTGTTGTCTGAACGATACTCCCAAAACAAATTTTCGGGCGAAGAGTACGAACATCGAGACAAGGGACCGCGACGACAGACCTTAACCGACTGATAACAATAATTTTCGTGTGGTCCGACCCCGTCATTTAGTTATTTAAGGCCGTAAAAATCACGGACCATTTTCTGGAGACGTTTCTCCGGAAGAAGACGCTTGAGAAAACCCATGGCCGGGACGAGATGTCCCGTATAGTAGACCGGGCCCGGGTTTTTCATCTCCATGACCTTGATAATCTTGGCGGCCGCGGTTTCGGGCGGAGAAGCCTTCTCCATTTTCCGGTCGCGGGCTTTGCGGAACGCGGCCATCTCGGCGTCGTAAACGCCGCCGGCCGGGGCGATCGTCCGGGGTTCAATGTAGGTCTTGATGTATCCGGGGATCACGATCGAAACTTTAATCCCCATCCGGCCCACTTCCTGGCGCAGGATCTTGGTGAAGGCTTCCAGCCCGAGCTTGGTCGCGGCGTACGCCGATTGATAGGGCGGGGCGAACGTCCCGGTCAGCGAACCGATGTTGATGATCGTCCCGCGCCCTCGCTCCCTCATTCCGGGAAGGAAAGCCTTGGTCAAGCGGATGAGCCCGAAAAAATTCATCCGGAACAATTCCTCGACCGCCTCCACAGAAACATCCTCGACGGCCCCGACCTGGCTCTGGCCGGCATTGTTGACCAGAGCTTCGATCGGCCCGGCCGCCGCGGCGCAGTCCTCGACCGAAGCGGGATCGCCTTGATCGAGGGCCAGGTAGCGGACGCCGGGAATCGGGTCGGACATCGTTTTGGGATCGCGCGAGGTTCCGAGGACCGGTATCCCGCGAGCGGCCAGGGAGGCGGCCAACGCCCGGCCGATTCCCTTGGATGCTCCAGTGACAAGAACGGGGCCCGGGATCATGGGACGCGGGTATCAGATCTCGGTTTTTCCGTCGTCTTCCGCCTCGGTTTTCTTCTCGGCTTCGTGGCGCTTCAGGGCCTCGTGGACCGCGTTCAGGTCGAGGTGGAGATCGTCGCGGACTTTTTTATACGCCGCCAGGGTTCGGGCGACGTCATCGTCGGTATGGGACGCCGTCGGGATCATCCGGAAGAGAACAATGCCGCGCGGCACGACCGGATAAACAACGCCGGTCAGGAAGATCCCCTCTTCCCGCATCTTCTGGAGGATGGCCATGGCGATGTCGATTTCCTTATAGGGGACCAGGACCGGAGTCACCGGCGAGGGCACTTCGCCGACCGTAAAGCCGAGTTCCCGAAGGCCGGTTTTCAGCTGGGTGTTGACTTCCCACATCCGAGCCCGCCGGTCATTTCCTTCGGCGACGAAGTCCAGGGTCCGGGAGAGGACCTCGACATAGATCATGGGAAGACTCTTGGCGAAAACCTGGGTTCGGGCGTTGAACCGGACCCACTCGCAGACCTCGTGGGTCGAACCGGCCACGCCGCCGATCGCGGCGAAGGCCTTGGCGAACGTCCCGAGGTTGATGTCGATCTTGTCCAGGCATTTCTGAAGCTCCCCGGTCCCCCGGCCGTTGGGACCCATGACGCCGAAACCGTGGGCGTCATCGACAAAAAGACGGGCGTCGTATTTATCCTTGAGATAACAAATATCGGACATGGGGGCGATGTCCCCGGTCATGCCGAAGACGCCCTCGGTCACAACCAGGACGCCGCCTTTACGGTCCCGGTTGACCCGCTTCAAGTGAAGCTCCAGGCTTTCCAGGTCGCTGTGCTTCCAGACCCGGAATTGCGCCTGGGACATGAACATGGCGTCGATCATCGAAGCATGGGCCAGTTTGTCGATGAGGATGGTGTCGTTTTTGTCGCAGAGGGCCTGGATGGTCCCCAGCACCCCGAGGTAGCCGTAGTTGAAGAGAATGGCGTCTTCCTTGCCCATGAACTTGGCAAACTTGGCTTCCAGGGCGAGGTGTTTCTCGGTATTGCCGGTCATCATCCTGGCTCCCATGGGAGCCCCGGGGCCGTATTTCTTGGCCGCTTCGACGGCGATCGCCTTTAATTCCTCGTTTTCGGCCAGGCCGAGGTAGTTATTGATCGACCACTGGATGACCTTTTTTCCCTGATAAGTCATTTCCCGGCCCGGCAGCGGGTCGAGGATCGGACGGGAAAAGAAGAAATCGTTCCGAACCCGGAACATCCCGAAGTAACCCCCGTCCGACTTGCATTTGGCAAAAATATCCATTACGCACTCCTTTTGAAGGTTCCCATTTAAGCATATTCAGGGGGGGTTTTCAAACCGCCCCAACGGCGATATATCTTATCTTGGATGGACCATGTTTTCAGGCCTCAACATATCCTCGAGTTCCTTCTTCGGCAGCAGTTCTTTCTCCAGGACCAGAGCGTAAACGCTCCGGCCGGTGGATACCGCTTCCTGAGCCAAGGCCGAACAGGTTTCATATCCGAGGACGGGAACCAAGGCCGTTACCAGGGCCAGACTTCGCTCGACCGATTTCCGGCATTGGTCTTCGTCGGCCAGGATGCCGTCGACGCACCGGATCCGGAGGGTGTCCATCCCGTTCTTCAACATCTCGATGGATTCGAAAATACTCTGGGCAATGACCGGCTCGAAGACGTTGAGCTGGAGCTGGCCCGCTTCGGCCCCGAGGGTGACGGTCAGGTCGTTGCCGATGACCTTAAAGGCGATCTGGTTGACGACTTCGGGAATGACCGGATTGACCTTCCCCGGCATGATCGAAGATCCGGGCTGCCGCTTGGGAAGGATGATCTCGTGGAGCCCGGCCCGCGGACCTGATCCCAGAAGCCGGAGATCGTTGCAGATCTTGGAGAGCTTGACGGCCAGGCGCTTCACGGCCGAGGAGAACATGATGAAAGCGCCTGTATCCTGGGTCGCTTCGACCAGGTCCGGAGCGAGGTGGAGGGCGATCCCGGTGATCTCCCGGAGATGGGAAACGGCCAGATCGGCGTACTCCGTCGGAGCGCAAATCCCCGTGCCGATGGCCGTCCCGCCGAGGTGAACTTCCCGGAACAAAGCTGCGTTCTGCTCGAGGCGTTCGATTTCCTCCTCGAGCGTCGCGGCGAACGCCTCGAATTCCTGGCCCAGGGTCATCGGAACGGCGTCCTGAAGCTGCGTCCGGCCGATCTTGATGACGGTCCGGAATTCCCGGCCTTTGGCCCGGAACGAGGCGACGAGCTTTTTCAGGACGGCCGCCAGTTTCTGGGAGCTGGCAATGAACGCCAGTCGAAGGGCCGTGGGATAGACGTCGTTAGTCGACTGAGACAGGTTGACATGGTCGTTCGGATGGCACCCGGCATAATCGCCCCGCTCCCGGCCGAGGATTTCCAGGGCCCGGTTGGCGATGACCTCGTTGGCGTTCATGTTGGTCGAAGTCCCGGCCCCGCCCTGAATCATATCGACGACAAAATGCGTGTGCATCCGCCCGTCGATGATTTCCTCGCAGGCCTTTTCGATCGCCCGGGCGATGTCGTCGGAGAGCAGCCCCAGGTCGCGGTTGGCCCGAGCGGCGGCCCGCTTGACCTGGGCCAGGGCGACGATCAAGTCCGGAAACCGGCTGATCGAAATGCCGGTGATCGGAAAATTTTCGGTCGCTCGAAGGGTCTGGATGCCGTAATAGAATTCGGCCGGAACCTCGCGCTCTCCGAGCAGATCGTGCTCGCGCCGGGTTCGACCCGAAATATACTGGGCCGCAGCGTTGACGACCTGATTGGTGGTCTGGCGCATCCGCCGGGCGATGACTTGCGCCGTCCGGGAGAGGATCTTGACGACCAGCGGCGGATTCGTCATCAGGAGTTCATCAACCGCCGCCCGCGACAGGCTATAGGCGACCGTCGGCTCCTCGGCCCGGGCCGATGTCGAATGGGGATAATCGTCCATCAGGGCCCCCTCCCCGAGAAAATCGAAGCGGCGGAAACGGGCCAGCGCTTTTTCCTCGCCGAGGGGGGCTTTCTTGAACAGAGCGACGGTCCCCTGTTGGATCAAAAAAAGATTTTTCCGGGGCTGGTTTTCCTCAAAGAGAAGCTGGTCCTTTTCGTACTCGACAATCTGGAGCTTGGCCGCGATCGTTTCACGTTCGGCCCGGGTCAGGTCGCGGAAGAGCTCGATCTCTTGAAGAAAAACATCCATTTCGGCCTCCTTCTTGCGGGAAAGTTCGATGGGGGGCGGGAACGTCATCCCAACCCGATATCCAGAATCATCATCAGGACAAAGCCGATCATCGTCCCGATCGTGGCGATGTCGGTATGCTGGCAAATCTGGGATTCGGGAATGACTTCTTCCACGACCACGTAGATCATCGCCCCGGCGGCGAAAGCCAGGGCCCAGGGAAGCAGGACCGCAGCCTGGGTCACGGCCAAGGCCCCGGCCACTCCGGCTAGCGGCTCCATCAAGCCGGAAAATTGGCCCCAGAAGAAGCTCTTCGAGCGGGACATGCCGTCGCGGCGAAGGGGCACGGAAACGGCCATTCCCTCGGGAAAATTCTGAAGACACATCCCGATGGTCAGGGCGATCGCCGCGCCCAAAGTCGTCGTTTCCCCGCCGACGGCGGCCGCCCCGAAAATGACGCCCACGGCCAGGCCTTCGGGGATGTTGTGCATGGTGATGGCCAGGACGAGGAGAATCTTCCGCTGCCAGTTGGTCTTGATCCCTTCGGCCTTTTCAAATCCGGCGTGAAGGTGGGGCAGAAAGAAATCGACGACCCGGAGAAACAGGCCTCCGGCCAGAAATCCGACCGCGGCCGGGAGCCAGGGGATATGGCCTTGTTCCCGGGCCATCTCGATCGAGGGGGCCAGGAGGGACCAGAAGCTGGCCGCGATCATGACTCCGGCGGCAAAGCCGAGGAGTCCGTCCAGGACACGGCGGTCAAAACTCTTTGAGAGGAAAATGACCGAGGCTCCGAGGGCCGTGGCTCCCCAGGTCAGGAGGGTGGCCAACAGCGCCTGGAGAGCGGGGGAAAGACTTCCGAACCATTCCATCATGAGGAATTAGTTTACCAAAAAGGAGACACAATACCTATTTCCCCGATTCGCAACATCCCAGGGGAAGGCACAAAGAAGAAGGAATCCGCGCCGGGCTTCTCTCCTCCATCCCTCATTTTATGCGAGGAGGGCCGCGCCGAGGGCGGAAACAATCTGGGGGTTAGGCGGAACGCGAATCTCCCTCTTCAATTTTTTCCGGAGAAGCTCGGTCAGGCACTTGCTCCGGGCCACGCCTCCGCAGAAAACCATTTCCCCCTCCGTTTCGAAACGGGCGATCATCGGATGGATGCGCTCGATAACGGATTGGTAGATGCCAAGGGCGATCCGGTTCCGGGCTTCTCCCGCGGCGATCAGGGCCACAACCTCGGATTCGGCAAATACCGTGCACATGCTGTTGACCCGGACCGGCCGGTCGGCGGTCATTGCCGCGCGGCAGAAGTCGTCCCAATCGCAGGCGAGAGCCCGAGCCATCACCTCGAGGAATCGGCCCGTCCCCGCGGCACAGCGCTCATTGAGTTCGAAATCCTCGAAGCCGCCTCCGGCCATGACCCGGATGACCTTGGCGTCCTGGCCGCCGATATCCACAACCAGACGGCAATCCGGCAACATATGATGAACCCCCGCGGCGCAGGCTTTGATTTCGGTCACCGCCGCGACGCCCAGCCGGCCGGCCAGGAGGCGTCGCCCGTAGCCGGTGGCGACGATTCTTGCCTTGGGCCGGGAGCCGAGTTTCTCCTCCACCGGAGCGATCGGATCAAATCCGGTGTCGAAGAGATGGACCTCGTCGATCACCCCGCCTTTCAGGACGACGATTTTTGTCGTTCGCGAACCGATATCGATCCCGATTCGGATGTCATCCGGCATTCCGGTGCTCCAAGCTCTCGAGAAAGGCCTCGATTCTGATCCCCAGGCGTCCGGCGTCTTCCTCGGCGTAATCGGTCTCGATCTTCAGCGACGGCACCCCGGCCTCCTTGAGGACAGAGGCGACATTGATCGCCTCGATCTCATAGGTGTGGCAGGCTTGAAGGATGTATTGGATGACGCCGTCGGCTTTGAAGTCCCGGGCCAGGCCGACGACGGCCTCCAGACGCTCGGTGTTCGGCGTGAAACAAGAGCAATCGATGGTCAGGTAGCGTTCGGCAATGGCTTCGATTTGGGCTTCGAGACCGTCCCGTTCTTCGACCTCGCCCCGGAAATACCGGATGCCGGTGCATGTCTCGTCGGCCACAATCGCCGCTCCGGCCGCTTCGATGAGGGCATGAAGCTTCCAATTGCCGACGACCGATGGACACCCGGCCACCAGCAGCCGTTTGACCCCCGGGGCAAACGGGGAGATTCCGGAGGAGACGCGGCCGGCCAGCTCGGCGTTGAGCGTTTCGACGTTGCGAGCGAACCTCTCCTTGTCGTCGATCAGGGCCGCCTGCATGACCACGAGAGCGTCCGTCCCGCTGATCGGAGGCGCGTCGGCCTTGCGCAGCTCATGAAAGCGGGCCAGAGCCCGGCGCAGGCGGTTCATCGTCCGGACCGCGTCCTTCAACCCTTCGGATTCGATCGCCCGGCCGGTCACCTCTTCCATCCGGGCGGCAAACCTTCGGACCTCCGCAAGCCACAAGGCCCGGTCTTCGGGGCCTTTCTTTTGCGGAAGCTCGAGAACATGGAAACCGCCGCCCCGGGACAGGACATCCCAGGTTTTTTTCTTGGCGTCGCAGGTCGTCTCCCCGACCGCCAGATCCTCGAGCGGCCCGTACGGGCAGGTATTCGAGTAGGCCAGGCCCAGAGTGGACTTGACCAGAGGGCACATGTTCCTGGGAAAATGCTGCTCGGCGTAAGGGATCGAGGCCGCCGTTCCACCGCACAAAGCGACCGGGATCGCCCCAAGAGCCAGAACAATCTCCTCGGGAACGAAGACGCAGAATGTCCCGATGAACTTGGCCCCGGCGGCCTGTTTCTCCCGGATCTCCCGGACCCGGGCCCCGTGGGATCCGTGAATAACGCTGTCGAAATACGCCATCGCCGCCGGCCTTCCCGGCCGGCTTTCGACCTGTTTTTCGAACTGCGTATTGATCGAAGCCAGGATCTGGCCGTGAAGGTCCACGTCCAGGCCGAGCTCGGTCCAGAGAGCGACATCCTCGGGCTTGAATTTTCGATGCTGGGTCATCGTTCGCTTCTCCATTTCCGCCGAACGCACCACGATACCGATCCCGGGCGGGGCTGTCAAGAAAACAGAGGGCGGAGCTCCTGTTTGTGCTAAACTAAAAGAAAAACGGGAGATTCGATGAAAACGTTGTATTCGATCATTCTCGGCGTCTTGGCGGTCATCATCGGGGTGTTCGCCCTGCAAAATCTTCAGACCACGACGGTTTCACTGTTCAATTGGAAGCTGACCCTGCCGATCTCGATTCTGGTGATCGGAATTTATTTTCTGGGCATGGCCAGCGGAAGCGCGCTCATCGCCTTCATCCGCGGGACCTGGCGCCGGGCCAAAAAACCCGCGGCTCTCGACAAACCCTGACGCCCGCCGTCCCGCTCGCGCCTTGACCCGCATCCGGCCGGCTTCGGCGCGGAAGGCGATCCTCAGGCTTCTAAAAAGCCGTCCGGGTGAACAAGATCGTTCAACTGGTCCCTGAGCTCGCGGCGCCGGGCTTTGGCGGCGAGATAATCCATCCGGATTTGAACCAAGCGCTCCCGAAAACGGCTTTTCTCGGCCTGAAATTTTGCCCGGTTTTCCTCCGACATCCGGCGGAGCTGATCCCGGAAGTCGTCCCGGATCCGGTCGAGACTCAAGGCATACTCATTTTTCAAGATTTTCATTTTTTCCGCGGCCCTGGCGTATTCCGCTTTGAGAGACCAGGCGAATCCGGCCACGACATAGCCCTGTTTCAGACCGGTAACGAGATCGTGAACCGGGACAATCGACGTCACCCGGTAAGTATTGGCCCCGCAGAAGGCGAAGCCATCGCCCAGAAGCCCCCGGCGGGCGTTATCGAGCGCTTCGGCGATGCAATAACGAGCCTCGCGCGCCCCGCAGCTTTCGAGACAATGCGACGGGCAGCGGAACAGCTTCTTGACTCCGGCGGCCAGATCGTCCAGAAACGGACTGCGGATCGCCCGGCCCGGAAGACCGACGGGGCTTTGGATGATCATGATGTCTTCTTTCCGGCATTGGACATAGGCCTGCTTGAAACGGATATCGGCGTCGCACTCATCGGTGGCGATGAAGCGGGTTCCCATCTGCACGCCCTGGGCCCCCAGCTTGAGGATCCGGTGGATATCCGCGCCGGAAAAGACTCCCCCTCCGGCGATGAGGGGGATTGTCCGGCCGAAGCGGAGCTCGAATTCTTTAAGGGCTTCCAGGACTTCCGGAATCAGGTGTTCCAACTGATACGCCGGGTCGTTGAGATGTTCGGGCTTGAAACCGAGATGTCCTCCGGCCCGCGGACCCTCGAGAACGACGGCATCGGGAATGTCCCGATAGAGCTTTTCCCAGGATTTAAAAATGAGACGGGCGGCCCGACCCGAGCTGACGATCGGGACAATGCCGGTTCCCGCTTCGCGGATCATCGCGACCGGAATGTTCTTGATCGGCAGACCGGCTCCGAGAAAGAGAAAATCGATCCGCTCCTCGACGGCCGTCCGAAGCATGTCGAGAAATCCATCGGCCGCGACCATGATATTGACTCCGAGCAAGCCCTCGGTCGCGGACCGGGCCTTGTGGATTTCGCTGCGCAGAGCGCGGAGATTCGCCTCGAGCGGACGGTCGTAGTAATCCGGTTCGATCATCCCGATGCCGGTTGCGGCGATAACCCCGATTCCGCCTTCGGCGGCGACCGCCACCGCCAGCCCCGACAGAGACAAACCGACGCCCATGCCTCCCTGTACGATCGGGAGCCGGGCCGTCCGCCCGGCGAGCCGGAGCGGTGGAAGAGGATGCGCGGCGGCCATGGCCGCCGAGACTTTCGCCGCTTTCGAATCGAAAACCGAATGGATGTTCATACCTGTCTCCCATGGAAAGGAAATGCCATTCCCGAAAAGAAGCGATGAACGGAGAACCCGCCAATTTGCAGGAAACGAAAAGGGTATTTTAACCCAATTCCCGCCCGACCGTCAAAGGAAACCTGATTTATGGCTTTCTGACCCTCTCGCGGACGGCCTTTTCTTCGGCGTCGGCGGGAGGATCGAGGCGCAACCGATGAGCGACCGGCCGGCCGGATTTTTTCACGCAGACGAAGGTGACAAAGCCTTCCGCGTGGAAACGGCGGCCGCCGTGAGACACGATCCGGCCGTACACCGTCAGGCTGGTCGATCCGGCTTTGACCAGCCGGGTTTCCAGGCAGATCGTGTCGCCGCCCGGGCAGGGTTTTTTGATTACGAGATCAGTGATCCGGAGGCAGACCAGGGCTCCCGGAAGGCCGGGAACCTGGGAAGCGCAAAGATAGCAGGCTTCGACGAACCACTCGGCCATCCGGCCGGCATACAGGTTCCCGTGATGATTCATGTCTTCCGTCTTGACCAGCCGCGGAACGCGGACGATCTCCATGGGCAGCCTCGCTTTCGTTCGTCGTGTCATTTCAAACCCGGAAATCCCCTCCGGCGCATCGCCTCGTAGAGAACGATCGCGGCGGCGTTGGAGACATTGAGCGACCGGGCCCCCGGACGCATCGGGATGCGGAAACAGCGGCTGGGGTGGGACGCAAGCAGATCGTCGGGCAAACCGGCGGATTCCCGGCCGAAGACGAAATGAACGGGCGACCCTCCGGCGACCGGAACCTCCGTGTAGGCGACGGACGCTTTCCGGGAAAAAAAGAAACAGAATTCGGGCGGGGCGGCTCGAAAAAAAGCGGACAAATCGTCGTGGACCACGAGATCCACCTCATTCCAGTAATCCGCTCCCGCCCGCCTCATTCGCCGGTCGCTGAGAACGAATCCGAGCGGCCGGACCAGGTGAAGCCTGGCTCCCGTCGCCGCACATGTCCGGGCGATGTTTCCGGCATTCGGCGGGATCTCGGGTTCGATCAGGACGACATTCCAAAAAGGAGTCTCCATGCCCGGTGACCTCGTCCGTTGCCGATCCCGCCGCTTATCCCCGCGGGAAACGCGCCTGGCGTCTCCCCGCGGTTATTGGCCGGAAGCCCGCTCCAGCTTTTTCATGATCGAGAACATGAAGGTCGCCGAGACGAGGCAGGCGGCCACCAGGATCAGCCAAAGAGCCCACAGGGGCACTTTCATCCATAAACCGCCGACCAGTCCCATTAAATACAAACCGGCCGCGGTCGCGGCAAACCAGGCGCCCTGAGCCAGTCCTTTATATTTCGGCGGAGCCACCTTGGAGACATAGGAGATGCCGATCGGGCTTAGGAACAGCTCGGCGATCGTGATGATGAAGTACGTGGAGATCAGCCAGTAGACCGAGACCTGGGAGTCGGGCGGAGCGACCAGGCCGCCGAGCTGCTTGGGGCTGGGCAGGCCGAGCGAGCCGATCAGCAGGAGAGTGAACGACACGGCCGTGATCAGCATCCCGAAGCCGATTTTTCGGGGGGCCGAGGGTTCTTTCTTCCTTTTATTCAGCCAACCGAAGAACGCCACGACGACCGGCGTCATAAAGACGATGAAGAAGGGGTTGAAATGCTGGAAGCGCTGAGGCTGGAATTCATTGAGAGTCGAATAACCCGTGTAGCGGAGAAAGGCCAGAACGGCAAACACGGCGAAGGCGATCCCGCCGGCCAGACGGGTCGACTTGCCGGCGTTCTTTCTCAGGAGGAGGACCAGTCCGCCAATCGACAGGAAAACGGCCAGGAGCCCGAACATGTCGAACCACAGGTAGGACAGGGCCCCGACGCTGTGCCTGGTATAATCGCGGGCAAAGAAGGTCATCGTCAGGCCGCTCTGTTGGAAGGCCATCCAGAAAAAGATCACGACGAAAAACACCAACCCGAGAGCCACCATCCTCTCCTTGGTCTGTTGGGGAGTGAGCTCGACGACCTGAGACTTGAGAGCCTCGGACTTCGATTTCTGATGCTCGGTGATGTCGGCCTTCTTGTAATGCTTCCGGAAGGCCCAGAAGACGGCCATCGAAATGATCAAGCTCAGGCAGGCAACGCCGAATCCGAAGTGATAGGACTTGCTCAGGGCGTTGATATAGCGTTCGGAAAACGCTCCCAGAGTTTCCACGGTCACGGCCGGATCCTGAGCCTGGGCGATCCCGAGGTAAGCGGCCGCATCGGTCACGGTCCCTTTGACAAAGCTGTTGGCCAGAGCCGGGATGCGGGCGTCATAGGTCAGGTTCGCGCCTTTCAGGATCCAGTTGCTGATGATCTCCGAAGCGCTCGGGGCGAACATGGCCCCGATATTGATGCCCATGTAAAAAATCGTGAAGGCCCGGTCGCGGAGGGCGTCGTACTTGGGGTCGTCATAGAGGTTGCCGACAAGCGCCTGGAGGTTGCCCTTGAACAGCCCGGTCCCGATGGCGATGACCGCCATCGCCGCGATAATCAGAGGCAGGCCGGTGTTCATCTGCGAGGGAATCGCCAGGAGAGCATAGCCGATAAACATGACGATCAGCCCCAGGCTGACGGTTTTGCCGTATCCGAGGACCTTGTCGGCGAGCAAGCCGCCCAGAAGGGGGAAAAAGTACACGCAAACCATGAAGGTGCTGTAAACGAACCCGGCCGTGGCCGCGGTCATTCCATACTTGGCCTGCATGAAGAGAACGAAAATCGCGACCATCGTATAGAAGCCGAAACGCTCGCCCATATTGGCGAAAAAGGCGACGAACAGACCTTTAGGGTGGCCTTTAAACATGAGGGGATCTCCTGGGAAGACGGTTTCCGGATTGACGGCTCCCGGTTTCGCTTGAAAAAGCGGCCTTCGGGGACGGCAAACCCTTCGTTTTCAACATGGGTAATTTGCTCATGATAGCCCGCCCCCCCTGGAAAGTCAACGAAAAGGCCCGGGACGGGGTTGAAACGGGACGGATTTTGGATTAAATTTCAAGACAAGAGAGAGTGCAAACGATCGAGGAGGCCCTCATGAAGTCCTTTTTCCGCCGTTGGCCGGCCCTTCTTCTGCTGGCCGCCTTGTCCGGCCTGATGTCCTGCGCCGTCAATCCGGTCACCGGAAAAAAAGAGATCATGCTGATTCCGGAAGGCCAGGAAATCGAGATGGGCAAAGCCACGGATGAAAGCATCCGCCAGCAATTCGGGCTCTACCAGGATCCGCAGCTTTCGGCTTATGTCGAAAACGTCTCCCGCAAGCTCGTGCCTCATACCCATAGAAACCAGCTGGCCTACCATTTCGCCGTTCTCGACACGCCGGTCGAAAACGCCTTTGCCGCGCCCGGCGGATACATCTATGTCACCCGCGGCCTCCTGGCGATGATGAATTCCGAAGCGGAGCTGGCGACGGTGATCGGCCATGAGCTGGGCCACGTCAATGCCCGCCATTCCGTCCGGGAGATGAGCAAGCAGCTGCTCCTCACCGGCGGATTGATCCTCGGCAGCGTCCTGAGCGAGGATGTGGCCAAGGTCGCGCCCTACCTCATGGTCGGTCTCCAGGTGTTGTTTCTCAAGTTCAGCCGCGACGATGAATTCCAGGCCGACAGCCTCGGCGTCCTCTATTCCCGCAACGCCGGGTACTCCCCGGCCGAGATGATTCCCTTCTTCAAGTCCATCCAGAAGCTCGAGGAAAAAGCCGGCGGCGGGACGAAGCTGCCCAACTTCCTGTCAACCCATCCTCTGACGGAAAAGCGAATCGAGGAGGCCGGGAAGATGATCCAACCGGCCGATGCAACAAAGACCGTCGCCCGGGACGTATTCGTCGGCCGAATGGACGGCCTGACCTACGGAGAAAATCCCCGCCAGGGCTACGTGGACGCCGGGGTCTTTTTTCATCCCGACATGCGCTTTGCCTTTTCCATTCCCCCCAACTGGGTCGTCCAGAATACGCCGCAACAGGTGATGATCGTCAGCAAGGACGAGAAAGCGGGCATGATTCTCACGGCCGAAAAGACGGCCGCCGAGCCGGCCGCCTATCTCAAGCAGCAGATCGCCTCGATGAAGGACGTGACCATACAAGAGGTTTCGAGCCGAACCCGCCGGATCAACGGCCTGAACGCGGCTCACGGGGTTTATCTTGTCAGCGCCCAGACCCAGGAAGGACAGGTCCAGGACGTCCGGGCCGTCGACCTCAATTGCATCCAGAAAGACGGCCTGATTTATACCTTCATGAGCCTGGCCGCCCGAAACGACTATGCGGCTTATGAAAGCAGCTTCGAACGGACGATTCAGAGCTTCCAGCCCCTTACCGACGCCAGGCGTCTCAACGTTCAGCCGCGGAAGATTTCCGTCCGCCGGACGGGCGCAGCTCAAACCTTGAAAGATTTTCTCGCCGGCTTGAACGTGCCGGCCGACCGCTGGAAGACGATCGAGTTCCTCAACTCCATGACGCTCGAGACGCGCCTGGAGAAGGGCCGTCCCATTAAAATTACGAATTAGGACAGACGGAACTCAACCATCATTTCCGGTTGACAAGCGTGGTTGAGGCCTGGTCCGTCGCCCTCATCGCCCGACGATGAGGACAGACGGAACTCAACCATTATTTCCGGTTGACAAGCGTGGTTGAGGCCTGGTCCGTCGGCATAATAATCACTTCGCTGATGTCGACGTGGGGCGGCCGGGTGGCGCAGAAGAGGACGGTCTCAGCCACATCGTCGGGCGAGAGCGGAGTGAAACCCTGATAAACCTTTTTTGCCCGCTCTTTGTCACCATGGAACCGGACTTCGCTGAATTCGGTTTCGACCATCCCGGGATCGACCGTGCTGACCCGGACATTCGTCCCGTTCAAGTCGAGCCGCAGTCCCCGGGTCAGGGCCATCACCGCAAATTTCGAGGCGCAGTACATGTTGCCGCCGGGATAGATCTCGTGGCCGGCGATCGAGCCGATGTTGATGACATGGCCCCGGCGCCGGGCGACCATGCCCGGCAGGACCGCCCGGCTGACATAGGCCAGACCCTTGATGTTGGTATCCATCATCTCGTCCCAGTCGGAAATCAGCCCTTCATGGAACTTGTCGAGTCCCCGGCTCAGGCCGGCGTTGTTGACCAGAACGTCGATCTCCCTCCACTCGGCCGGCAGAGCGGCCACGGCCCGCTCGACCGCCGGCTGGTTCCGAACATCGAGGGCGAAAGCATGGACGGGAACGCCGTACTCAGCGGCCAGCGAATCGGCCAGTTCTTTCAACCGGTCGGCCCGGCGGGCGGCCAGCAGGACGGACGCTCCTTCACGGGCGAAGACCCGGGCGCAGGACCGGCCGATTCCGGAGCTGGCCCCGGTGATGAACGCGACCTTGCTTTTTAAATTTGACATCGAACACCTCTTTGCAGCGGGCCCTCCGGCAGCCCGCCTTCTGACATTATGACGAGCGCGTATTATAAGCCCGGTCGGCTTCCGGGGGAAGGCCGTGTTTCAGCCGGAAGGGACCGCCGGTTTTCGGGCATGGCGAAAACGCCGAAGGATCAGGACCAGCGTCAGGAGGATCGCATTGAACGGATTGGCCGAAGCGGCGGCGAACCCGATGTTCTTCCCCTTGATCAGTTCGACACTTTCGCCGAACTGGTCTTCGTTGATCAAATAGGTCCAGGTGGAGGCCGGCCCCTTCAGCTCCTCCGGTTCGCCGACGCCCGAGACGCTCGAAGCCAGAAGCCGGTCGAGAATCTTTCCCGCCGCCTCATCGAACGCGCCCGGCAGCCCCAGGAAAGCTTCCGTCGCCGAGGCGGTGAATTCCTGAATCGGGGTTTTCCCGCCCAGACTGACGAGGTGGATGCTTTCCCGCGTGTCGGCGATCCAGGCCAGGTGGTCGGCCCAGACCTGGTCCAGGGCCGAAAGCGCCGCCCGCCGCTCGAGATCATCGGTCCTTTCGGAACCGAACCGGGCGACCGCTTCCGCCCGTTTCGCGGAATCGATCCGTTCCCACACCCCGGGAGATTCGATCCGGCCGAAATAGTCCGCGCGCCATCGGCGGACGATCCCTCGCTGGATTTCGACCAGGCCGGAATATTTTCTCAGGGTGCGGCGGATTTCGAAGTTCTGCCCCTCGATGACCCGCTGAGCGTGGGCGATATCCCGGCGAAGCGACGGCCGGTCGATTTCCCCGCCGCCGGCTTCGCTCCCGTGGCGGCGGGCAAAGATCTTCGTCAAGCCGTACCGCTCGAAGAGATCGTCTTCGAGACTGATAAAAAAGCGTGAGGAGCCGGGATCGCCCTGCCGCCCCGCCCGGCCCCGGAGCTGCCGATCGACCCGGAGGCTTTCATGGCGGTTCGTCCCGATGACGATCAACCCTCCCAAGGCGACGACCGCCTCCCGGCCGCGTTCATCGGCTCCCCCGAGCTTGATGTCGATGCCCCGGCCGGCCATATTCGTGGAAATGGTCACGGCGCCCAAGGCCCCCGCTTCGGCGATGACGGCCGCCTCGGCTTCGTCGTTTTTAGCGTTCAGGACCTGATGGGGGATTCCGGCGGCCTGAAGTCCGGCCGAGAGATCCTCGGATTCGCGGACGCTCAGCGTCCCAACCAAAACGGGACGGCCGCTGGCGTGGAGGGAGGTGATCTCAGATATCAGAGCCCGGTTCTTTTCGTCCCGGCTGAAGAAAACGGCGTCCGGAGAATCCTTCCGAACGTTGGCTCGATGCGGCGGAATGACCGTCACGCCGAGTCCGTAAAACTCCTGGAGCTCGGACGCCGACGAGACGGCCGTCGCCGTCATTCCCGCAAGCCGCGGATAGAGCCGGAGAAAATGCGGCAGGGCGAGACTGCCGAGGATCCGGCCTTCAGGACGCCGGGGAAGGCCTTCCTTGGCCTCGACGGCCGCTTGTATTCCATCCGGCCAGTGGCGCTTGGCCGCCACCCGGCCCGTGAATTCGTCGACGATTTCAATTCGCCCCTTCCGAACGATGTAATCCACATCGCGGATGAGGAGGGCTCGAGCGTGAAGGGCGCAGTGCGCCGCTTCCAGGAGCCGTTCGTTTCCGGGATCGTAGAGGCTTCCCCGTCCGAGCGCGGCTTCCAGCCGCCGGGAGCCCTGTTCGGTCAGAAACACGTTCCGGTGTTCGTCATCGGTCGAATAATCGAGGCCCGGGATGAATGTCCGGACGGATGCGGTCAGCGTCCCGATCTCGGAGATATCGACGGCCGCAAGCCCGGCAATGACGAGGGGAACGCGGGCCTCGTCGATCAGGATGGAATCCGCCTCGTCCACGATCGCCGCGGCAAAGGGGCGCTGGACGATATCCTCCGGCCGGAAGGCCAGACCGTCCCGGAGGAAATCAAAACCCGCCTCCTTGGCCGCGGCATAGGTGATATCGGCGGCATACGCCTCCCGCTTTACGGCCGGAGACGATCCTTCCTGAATACAGCCGGCGGAATAACCGAGCAGGCGGAAGACCGGACCCATCCAGGCCGCATCGCGGCGGGCCAGGTAATCGTTGAAGGTCAGAATATGAACGCCCCCGCCCGAAAGAGCGAAGAGGGCGGCCGGAAAAACGGCGGCCAGCGTTTTGCCTTCGCCGGTGGGAAGCTCGGCCACGCGTCCGCGGGCCATGGCCAGACCGGCCGATATCTGGCAGCTGTGCGGTTCGAACCCGAGAGCCCTGCGCGCCGCTTCCCGGACCAGGGCGAACGTATCCGTTTCCAGCAAAGAAAGCGGCGTGCCCTCCGACGCTTGACGGCGGAGGGCGGCGATCCGGGCCGGGATCTCATCGGCGGAAAGCCGGGACGTTT
>CAYPKX010000018.1:23291-33949 GCA_964411395.1 uncultured Eubacteriales bacterium
CGAATCCGTTCCACGGCGGCGGAATCGGGAAGCACGGACCCGCCCTCGATCGACTCGCCCCGGGCGCGTCCGATCCAACGGCGGAAGACAAAACGACGCGAAGAAGATGGAAATAACAAGAGGATCCTCCCTTTAATTGCGGAATGCCCGACGAGGCAAGCCGACGATCAAGAGATCGTCATACCGTAAAGGGAGGACCCCGTTGAGACGAGACGGAAGAGGGGCGAATCCGAACCGGACATAAAGCGGAGAACCGGACCGATTCACCCCGTGCCGGCGGACTGAGGACCGTTCCGAAAAGCCACAAAAACGCCAGCGGCGGCGCGACAATCGCCAGGATCACCCACAGAGGCCACCACTGGAGAGCCGATGGTCCCTCGATCCTCAGTCCGCCCCGACCCGATTCGTTCATGGTTCGATCCGGTCTCCACCCTCAACATAAGCTCAGGATCGGCGCTTGTCAAACCCATCGGAAAGAAATTTTCGAATGGATTCCGGGCGGTCATTCTCCGCATTGCGGAGCGGGTTTGCGGCGCAAGGCGCTCCACATAATGGCGTAGGCGCAGCCGACGCCCGCATGGACGTCGATGGCGCCGAAAGCGCAGTTGCGGGCGCAAGCGCCGCATTCCATGCAGCGATCCCGGTCGGTGATCCGGGCCTTGCGGCCGTCCATTTCAAAAACCCCGTGAGGGCAAACGGCCGCGCACAGGCCGCAACCGGCGCACCGGTCCGGATGATACGCGAGCGTCGCGACGTTTTTCAAATGAGCGAGAGGCATGCGCGTTTCCTTATGGCCGCAAAATGATCGAGAGAACGGCCGCGGCCAAACCGAGAGCCCCGGCTCCCAACATCAGAGGCACGGAGGCTTTCATTTCAGCCACAACGCCGGAAAGCGAGGTGAAGGTTGAAGAACCGGTAAAATTCATCGCCAGAAAGGCGGAAAGGGCCGGACAGATCAGGAGCGCCGCAATCCGGAGGAGTCCGTCGCCTGGGCCGGCCGGAGGAAATCCCTGCCAGGCACAGATCAGCGCCGTTCCGATCAGGCCGAGAAGGGCTCCCTTGGCGGCAAACATTCTCCCCGGAATCCAGGGCAGGAGGATCGGGGTCAAGACCGCCCCCGTCACAACCGCTCCGGCCAGAGCGAGGCCGCCGAAGCGGGCTTCGTCGACTCCGGCGATCATCCCGGCCAGCCAGAGGAGGGCGAGGGCGAGAAATATTTTGCTCGAGACGATTCCCGACAGCTCGACGGGCACAAGCAGCAACCGGTCTTTAAAGGTGAAGCGAACCCGCCTCATTTCGGGCGTCGCCTTCATTCCCGCCGCCAGAAATTCCGGCAGGTCCTCCGCCCGGACCGGGCCGAACAGGACGCGGAAACCGGTTCTTTTGGCGACGTCCGGGGCCGAAACGCCCGGAGCCGCAAGCTGAGGAAGGATCAGGGTGCGATGGGCCACGGCCTTTTTCAACCCGGCCGCCGCGATTTGCCGTTCGATCTCATCGGTGCCGAACGTCCCCTTCCCCGCGGCGCACCAGACGTTGATGCCGAACGTATCCAAAACGAGGATCCAGGCATTCAGGCCGGGAACGCTGCGGCGGAGCCGGTCGAAGCTCAGTTTGTAGTTGGCCGAGACCAGAACCGGGGACCAGGGATCCGGAGATCCGAGGGCATAGAGCCCGGGAGTGATGGCGTACCGGCCGCGGCCGATTCCCAGCCGGACACGGAGCGCCCCCCGCCGGTCGCGGCCCCCGAGCCGCGAACCGACGACCGGAATCTCCCCGGCCGGTGTCGGCCTCCGGCCGGAACAAAACGATTCCGTCTCCATATAGACCCGGGACCCGGATGTCCCGGCCGTTCCGCCGCAACATTCTTCGCCGCAGGAGCATTCGGCGTTGCCGAGATCCCGGGCTTCAGGAATCTTGAGAACCGCCATGTCCATTCCTTCCGCGGCAGCAGCCGCTCGTCTCATTGTACGATCGAACGGTCTCGGCCAGGAGGGCCACCGCCTCGACGACGGCTTTCCGCCGGGCGGCCGGAATCCGCGAAAGGACTTCGCCGAAGTATCCGTTGAACCGGTCTTCGATATTCCGGAAAACCCGCCGCCCCTCGGCCGTCAGGCTGATGGTCACGAAACGGCGGTCGCGGGAGCTGGTTCGGCGGTCGACCAGGCCGATAACGACCAGACCCTGGACCGTCCGGCTGAGCGTGCTCGCATCGAGGCCGAAGGCGGCGGCCAGGTCGACAAGCGAAACCTCGTTCCGGTTTCCGACTTCCAGAAGGGTGTGGCATTGACCGAGAGTCAAGCCGCAACATCCGGAATCGGCATCGAAGGGACGAATCGTTTCCCGCTCGAGCAGGCGGAGCCGATCCCGAAACAGGCGGGTCATTTTGACATCCATGTCCGTTTCTCCCTGTTTTTAATTGTATTATACAATTATTGCATTTGTCAATCCTAAGGGTCCGACATGACCCCGCCCCGGGCCTTTCGGGCCGGAAGAAAAGGGGCGCCGAACATCGCCTTTGACCCGGCCGGCCGGGTTGACTTGGCCCGAACGGACGGGCCATAATGAACCGCCAGGAAAACGATTGAAAAGCCATCCGATTCGGCTGGACAGGAGGCTCACCCCGTTGAAAACGCCGCTTGCTTCTCGATTCCGAACCTTCTTTGGAACAGCGGTTTCGGCCGCGCTTTGTCTCATCCTGCTTCCGCTTCAGGCCTCGCCCGGAGGTCGGAGCGACGCCGGCCGGCTCGACGCCCTCCGGCAAAAAGCCTGGAGCCAAACGTCCGTCCGGGTCATCGTCCACCTGAAAATCCCGGACATCGAGAGCCTGTCGGCAGCCTCGGCCGCCTTCCGGGGGAAGGACTCTTCGAAAGCCCAGGCCCGGAGCCGCGTCGCCGCAGACACGGCCCTGAGCCGAGCCATCGATTACGGGGCCTGGAAGATCGTGACCGAGCTGCAGGGCACGGATTTCGAGGAAACCGGCCGGTTTCAATTCGTTCCGTTCCTGGCCCTTCGCGTCTCACCTAACGCCCTGTCTCTCCTCGAAGCCTCGGCGGATGTGCTGGGTGTTTACGAGGATCAAGCCCGCAAGCTCATCGAACCGGTCTCCGATTCCGCCATCGCCGTTAAAGGATCCGGGATCTCGACGACGGCCGAAACTCCCGACCCGCCGCAGCTGACGGATTCGACGACTCTGGTCCAGGCCAAGGCCCTCTGGGACGTCGGAATCACCGGAGCCGGGTGGTATGTCGCCATTCTGGATACGGGCATCCGAACCAGCCACGAGATTTTCGCCGGCAAGAATATCGTCGAAGCCTGCCGGTCCAGGGGGAGCGACGGCTCGGCCGGGGCCGGAGACTGCCCCAACGGCCAATCCCAGCAAAACGGGACCGGCGCGGCCGCGCATTTCGGCAGCAGCTATTCGGGCTGGGATCACGGCACCCACGTCGCCGGAATCGCCGCCGGAAATTCCGCGGCCCGAGCCGGGGTGGCCAAGGGCGCCAACATCATCGCCGTCCAGATCTTTTCCCGGTTCCCGGCTTCCGATTGCGACTCGAGCTCCCCCTGCGTCATGACCTGGGATTCGGACCAGGTCGCCGGCCTGGAGTACGTTTACTCCCTTCGCGGAACCTACAATATCGCCGCCGTGAACATGAGCCTGGGCGGCGGATTGTACTCCTCCTTCTGCGACTCCGAGCCCCAGCGTATCGCCATCAACCAGCTGCGCTCGGCCGGCATCGCCACAGCGATCGCCACCGGCAACGACGGGGCCTGCTATTACGTCAGCTCGCCCGGATGCATTTCGACCGCCGTCTCCGTCGGCTCAAGCACCAAATCGGACGCCGAGTCCGGTTTCAACAACTGGGACCCGGACCTCCAGCGGCTGTTTGCGCCGGGATCGTCCATCACCTCGTCGACGGGCGACTCGAACTCGAGCTACGAAGCCTGGAACGGGACTTCCATGGCCACGCCCCATGTGACCGGCGCCTGGGCCCTGCTCAAACAGGTCCTCCCCGGCGGATCCGTCAGCGGCTTGTTGGCCGCTCTTCAAGCCACGGGGAAGGCGGTTTTCAGCGTCTGCGACGGCTACGGCGCGGCCATCTCCCGGATCAAGATATTCGACGCCGCCGTCTTCCTGACTCAATACACGCTCGTGATCCAGGCGGGGTCCGAAGGGACGACGAGCCCCGCGCCCGGCGCCCATCCTTACCCGCCCGATGCCGCCGTCCAGGTCACGGCGATCCCCTCCCTCTACGCGACCTTCATCGATTGGACGGGAGACGCTTCGGGAAGCGCCAATCCCCTGACCGTGACGATGAATCGGGACAAGACTGTCCGGGCGAATTTCCGGCATATCTTCGCTCCCCTGGCTTCCGGCCGGCGGGAACTCAACCGGTCGTTCTCCCAGGCGGAATACATCAACTTCCTGAGTTGGGAAAATCATCCGTCCAACGCCGGCCTCTCCATCGCCGCCTACCGCATTTACACCGTCACGGGCGGCACGGCCACTCTCCTGGCCGAGGTCGAAGCCGGCACCACGGAATATGCCCACCGGAAGGCCGGGCCGGATCCCGTCACCTATTCCATCGCCGCGGTCACCGCCGGGGGGCGGGAGGGCGCGCCGGCCGAAATCACGCTTTAACAAAGGAACGGACATGAAGACAAAGGCGCTGATTCTCATCCTTCTGATTATGGCTTCCGCCGCTATCGCCGTCCCGCCCGAGGGGACAGACGCGGTGAAAATCCGGATTACGGCGGACCGGGTCAATATCCGCCAGGCCGCCATGCTCTCCGCTCCGGCCGTCGGCCGGGCGGAAAAGGGCCAGGTTTTCACTGTCGTCCAGAAAGACGGCGAATGGTATCTGATCCAGCTTCCCGACGGCACACCGGGTTACATCCATTCCTTCACGGTCGAGGCCGTTGTCGAAGGCCAGGCCGCCGCGGCGGAGAAACCGGCCGCCGCCGGGGGGAAGCAGGTCCAAGTCACGGCCGAGCGAGCCAACATCCGGAAAGCGGCCGTTCTGTCGGCCCCGCTCCTCCTGACGGTTGAAAAAGGCCGCCTCCTGCCGGTCGTCCAGAAAGACGGGGAATGGTATCTCATCCAGCTCCCCGACGGGACGCCCGGGTACATCCACTCCTTCACCGTCGCCGAGGTCGCCGCCGGCCAGGCGGTTACAGCCGCCAAACAAGCCGGGATCGCGGCCGAGGCGGCCGCCCCGCCGGTCGAGAAAACCGTGGACAAACCGTTCGTTGCGGAAAAAACGAACCTCGACTCCCCCGTCCCGGCCACCGTTGCCAGGGCCGAAACACCGCCGCCGGTTCGGGCTCCCTCCATCCCCAAACCCAGGTCCGGGCCGGAGGATTCGTTTTCCATGTTTCTCCTGCGAGCCGGGTATTTCATCGCCGCGGATTCGGCTTATACCGAGGTGTATCAAAACGGGCTGGTTTACGGCGGCGAGCTTCGGATCGGAGGGGCGAAGGTCTCGGGTTGGCTCGAGGGAACCTACCGGTCGGAAACCGGGGAGCTGACATATACGAAGGAAAAGACCGAGGTCAGCGTCATGTCCGTTTCGGCCGGAGCCCTGTATCGCTTCCTGGCCGGAAATCTCAATCCCTACGCCGGGGCCGGAATCGGCTATGTCCTGTTCAAGGAAAAAAACGAAGCCATCGGCGAAGCCAGGCAGAACAAAGTCGGATTCTGCCTCGTCGGCGGGGCGGCTTATGTCCTCGGAAAAAGCTTCGTCATCGACGCCCGGCTGAAATATGAATTCTGCAAAATGAAGCCGGCCGACTTCGACATCGAGGTCGGAGGACTGACCGCCGGCCTGGGAATCGGATTCCGCTGGTAGGGCGATTTTCGGAATGCGACGTTATTTTTTATAAAGGACTTTTCCTCCGACGATCGTGTAAGCGACCTCGGTCGTCGGGATTTCGTCTTCGGGACAGGCCATCAGATCCCTGGTGAAAACCGTGACGTCGGCCAGCTTCCCGACGGACAGCGACCCTTTGATGTTTTCCTCGAAGGCGGCGTAAGCGGCATTCAACGTATATGACCGGAGAGCCTCCTCCCGGGTCATCGCCTGGGCGGGGAAAAACGCCGTCCCGTCCTTCATCTTCCGGGTTACCGCCGAAAAGAATCCGGGAATCGCATCGACCGGCTCGACCGGAGCATCGGTCCCGTTGGAAATCACCGCGCCGGTCTGCATCAGCGACCGCCACATGTAGGCCCCTTCCTCGGCCCGTTTCGGACCGAGGCGCTTTAAAACCCAGGGACCGTCCGATGTGCAATGGACGGCCTGCATGGCCGCGATCACACCGAGCTTGCCGAACCGGGGAAGATCCGCCGGGTCGATGTGCTGGGCGTGTTCGATTCTCCAGCGGACATCCTTTTTTTCGGGATGGGAGACGATGGCCGCCTCATAGATATCCAGAGTCTCCCGGTTGGCCCGGTCGCCGATGGCGTGGGTTGCGACCTGGAAGCCGTTTTCGATGGCCACCCGGGCGGTTTCCTTCATGTCCTCGATCGATTCGGTATTCAAGCCCGTCGATGAGGCCAGGTCTTCGTAGGGCGCGAGCAGCCAGGCCCCGCGGGGACCGAGGGCTCCGTCGATCAATCGCTTGATGGTGTGGACGCTCAAATGGTCGGATCCATACCCGCTCATTTTCCAGGCGGCCGCGTTTTCCTCGATCCGCTTGGCGCTTTCGCTTAACATGACGTTGAGACGGACGCCGAGCTTGCCTTCGTCGATGATTCTCTGGTAAAGCTCGACCGTGCCCCAGCCGGCGCCGGCATCGCCGACGCTGGTCAGCCCCTTGGAGAGGCATTCCCGGTCGGCCAGAGCGACGATCTTCCGGTTTTCCGCTTCCCTCTCTTCGGCCGTGCGCTGCTGGTAGGCCCGGGAGAGGCCGAAGCGGACCAGACCCTGGGCCGTTTCGAGAAAAGCCCCGATCGGCCGTCCCTTGGCGTCTTTGATGATCTCGCCGCCGGGAGGATTGGGTGTTTTGGCGGTGATTTTGGAAAGCTCCATGGCTTTGGCGTTGGCCAGCGAGGAGTGGCCGCTGGCATGGGTCAATATCACCGGGTGGTCGGGGGAGACGGCGCTCAGGGCAACATGAACCGGCATCCCGTTGACGTTGGGTTCGGGAACCGTATCCCACTTCTCCTGATGCCAGCCGCGGCCGGTAATGGGCTCGCCCGGAGCCACCGTTTTCACCGCCTCGGCGACCATGGCCACAATCTCATCCCAGTTCTTCACTTTGGTCAGGTCCAGAGAAAGCTTCGACTGCCCGACGCTCATGAAATGGAGATGGGAATCGATCCAGCCGGGCGTGGCCAGCTTTCCCTCGAGGTCGATCACCTCGGTCTCCGGCCCAATGTACCGGGCGATCTCCTTGGCTGTGCCGACGGCCACGATCTTGTCCCCGTGGGCGGCCAGGGCCTCGGCTTGGGGAACCGCGGCATCCATCGTCACGAGCTTCCCGTTGGTTAAAACGAACGTCGCCGGCTCGGGCTTCGGAGCGCAGGCGGTTCCGATCAGAACGGCTCCGGCCAGGACGGTGAAAGCGATCTTCCGGAAATTGGGCATGAGCTTGGGCCTCCTTCGGAAATTCGGCCCCTATTTTGTTCCAAGACGGCGACTCGATGCAAGGAGAGGACAACCCGATCCCCGAATGCAGGACAGATTCAAAATGGAAGCAAACGGGAAAAATTGATATCATGGGCACTCTCCAGGAGGCCTTCGGCCGATGTTTGAGCTTCACATATCCCGCACCGCCCGCGACGCCTATGGCTTTGATGAAGCTTTTTTCGTTTACGACGGGCGCGTGGTTTTCGCCGATTTCCGGGCCGCCCGGCTGTTCGCCCACCGGCTGAACAGGCAGCGGCCGCGCGACCGGGCCGTCCCGGCCGGAGACATCAACGCGCTCGGCCTGATCGACGAATACCGGCACGCCGTCTTCCACGCGTACCGGAAAGAAAAAAATCCGCATGTTCTTCGAGACGCCCTGGACGCCCTGGCGGCCTCGATCGATCCGGATGTGCTCGACGGAACCCTCCGCCGATTCCTCCACGACTTTCCCCCGGTGGCTGTTTACAAGGGACTTGTCTCCGTCGAGGAATATCTGGATGCCGCCGGCCTGCCTCCTCATCGGGAAACGGCTCTCGAAGAGATGCTGATGCTGCGGCTGACCAATCTCAATCCCGCCGCCCTTCCATTGCGGGAACTGTTTGACGATGAACCGTTGGCTCGGGAAACAGCCTACCTTCGACTTCTCGATGAATTGAAGACATTCTTCGATTCCCAACCGGCCTTCGGCCCGGATCATCATAACCTCATCGATCTTTTAGCCGCCCCCGTCGCCGCCTCGCCCCGTTCACTCAAAGGACAGCTCAAGTATATCCTCGCCCGCTGGGCTCCCCTGCTGGGAGGGAAGCTTCCCCGCCTCGTCAGCGGTTTGGACCTTCTCCGGGAGGAAGAAAAATCCTCCTTCGGCGGCCCGGGACCGGCTCGTATTCCGGCCCTCGGCCCGGGAGCCCAGGAGGCCTCGCTGGCCCTGTTCGGGACCGGCTCCGGCTCCGATGCGGACGGGCGCGGCGCCGCCGGACCCCGGCCGCCCGACCCGGAACCCGAACGATTCAGTCTCGACCTGGCCTGGATGCCCAACCTCGTTCTGATCGCCAAGAACGGCCATGTCTGGCTGGACCAGCTTTCCCGAAAATACGGACGGGCTCTCCGCCGGCTCGACGAAATTCCGGATGAAGAGCTCGATTTCCTTCATGAGGCGGGAATCACCGGGTTGTGGTTGATTGGAGTATGGGAGCGGAGCCAAGCGTCCCGGCGAATCAAGCAGTTGACCGGAAATCCGGAAGCCGTGGCCTCGGCCTACTCACTGTACGATTACACGATCGCCGCGGACCTGGGCGGGGAGCCGGCCGCGGCCAACCTCCGGGACCGAGCCTTCCGCCGGGGAATCCGGCTGGCCTCCGACATGGTTCCCAACCACATGGGCATCGATTCCCGCTGGGTGATGGAACATCCCGACTGGTTCATCGGCCTGAAGGAGCCGCCCTATCCGGTCTACCGCTTCTCAGGGCCCGACCTGTCGCCGGATCCCCGTGTCGCCGTCCGGATCGAGGACCGCTATTACGACCGGACGGATGCGGCCGTGGTCTTCGAGCGCCGGGACAAATGGACCGGCGACGTCCGTTACATCTATCACGGAAACGACGGCACCAGCTTCCCCTGGAACGACACGGCCCAGTTGGACTACCTCAAACCCGAGGTTCGGGAGGCCGTGATTCAGACAATCCTCCATGTCGCGCGCCTGTTTCCCATCATCCGTTTCGATGCCGCCATGACCCTGGCCCGCCGCCATCTTCAACGCCTGTGGTACCCCGAACCGGGATCGGGCGGGGCCATCCCGTCCCGGTCCGAGCACGCCCTGGGCCGCGAGGCCTTCGACGCGGCCGTTCCGGCCGAGTTCTGGCGGGAGGTGGTCGACCGGGCCGCGGTCGAAGCCCCGGACACGCTTCTTCTGGCCGAAGCCTTCTGGCTCATGGAAGGATATTTCGTCCGTACCCTCGGCATGCACCGCGTTTATAATTCGGCCTTCATGAACATGCTCCGGGACGAGGACAACGCCAAGTATCGCCAAGTCATCAAGGATACGCTCGAGTTCGACCCGGAAGTTCTCAAGCGCTACGTCAACTTCATGAATAATCCGGACGAGCGGACCGCCGTCGAACAGTTCGGCGACGGGGGCAAATATTTCGGGGTTTGCACGATGTTGGCCACCCTCCCGGGTCTGCCGATGATCGGTCACGGCCAGATCGAGGGATACAAGGAAAAGTACGGCATGGAATACCGGAGGGCGTATTACGACGAAACGCCCCGCCTGGACCTCCTCGAACGCCACCGCCGCAAAATCTTCCCCCTCTTCCACCGCCGCCGTCTGTTCGCCGGCGTCGAGCATTTTCGGCTTTATGATTTCTTCCGCCCGGAGGGAACGGTCGACGAAAACGTCTTCGCTTATTCCAACGGCGCCGGTTCGGAGCGGGTGCTCGTCGTCTATCACAACCGGTACGCGGAAACGCGCGGCTGGATCCGGACCTCGGCGGCCGCGGCCGAAAAAACCAATGGCGGCGAGGGCCGGCGCCTTGTCCGAAAGCTCTTGAGCGAAGGGCTGGGCCTTTCCGGAAATCCCGAGACCTGTGTTATTTTTCGAGATTTCATTTCAGGACTCGAGTACATCCGGAAAACCCGCGACCTGGCCGAAAAAGGCCTGAATCTGGAGCTCAAGGCTTACCAATGCGCCGTCTTCGAGTGTTTCCGGGAAGTCAGCGAGGACAGCCGGCGCCTCTACTCCCGGATCACCGCCGAGCTTGCCGGACGCGGCGTCCCGAACGTCGAACGGGCCGCCTTCGACCTCTGGGCCGGGCCTGTTCAAGACGCGTTCCGGGAGCTCGTCCATCCCGGTTTCTTTGAATGGCTGTCGGAGCGGAGAATCTGGAAGCGCGGGCGGACGGTCGACCTCGACGTCGAACGCCAGGTCGAGGGAAAAGCCGGGCGGCTTGCGGCGGCGATCGAAGGGATCCGGCCGGAAGGCCCGAAATCCGGCCCGGAGCGCGGGAAGGAATTCGTCGCCGCGGTCAAACGCGATTT
>CAYPKX010000019.1:0-8406 GCA_964411395.1 uncultured Eubacteriales bacterium
CCCCGGCCGAAGATGATCCGTCCGGGGACGGTCCATTCGAAATTCATCGTCCGCTCGTCCAATTTTTCTCCTCGTCGGGGGGGAATAAACTCGCATGTTTCTGGCCCTGCCGCGGCTGAGCCATCAGCTCGGCGACGGCATCCTTCCAAGCCAGATAGTGGGCCGTTTTCTGATGGGCGGTAAAGTCCTCCGGAGACCGGTAGGCCTCGTAGAAGAAAAACTTCCCGGGTTCGCTTTCGTGTTTCAGGACATCGAAACGGAGGTTCCCCGGTTCGCGGCGGGTGTTCTCATGGTTGGCTTTCGAAGCCTCGACGAATTTCTCTTCGGATCCCGGCTTGACCCGGATGGTGACGCAGACGACATACATGGCGGGCCTCCTGTCACTTGAACGACGACAGCATCTTCTGAAAGGCCGATTTTTTCATCATCGAACGCATCTCCTGGAATTGGCGGAGAAGCTGGTTGACTTCGCTGACCGGCCGGCCGCTGCCCCGGGCGATCCGCAGCCGCCGGCTGCCGTTGATGATTTTCGGATCGTCCCGTTCTTCGGCCGTCATCGAGTTGATGATCGCCTCGAAGTGGACAAGGCGCTTTTCGTCAAGCTCCGCGCCGGCCAGTTTTTTAAACGGCCCGGCTTGAGGCAGATGGCCGAGAAGTCCCTGAAGGGAGCCCATTTTCTTGATCTGACGGAGCTGGGATCGGAAATCCTCGAAGGTGAACTCCTGTTTGCGGAGCCGCCGGGCCATCGCCTCGGCTTCCTTGAGGTCGGTTTCCTGCTCGGCTTTCTCGATGAGCCCGAGGATATCGCCCATGCCCAGGATCCGCGACGCCATCCGGTCGGGGTGAAAGATCTCGAGCTTGTCGAATTTTTCCCCGACACCGATAAACTTCACCGGAATGCCCGTTACGGTGACGATCGAGAGCGCCGCCCCGCCCCGGGCATCGCCGTCGAGCTTGGTCAGGATGAGGGACGTCAAGCCGATCCGGTCGGAGAAGGCCTTGGCGCTTTTCACGGCATCCTGGCCGGTCATCGCGTCTCCGACATAAATCGTCTCGACCGGGGAAAGCGAGTCCTTGACGAACTTCAATTCGTCCATCAATTCGTCGTCCACATGGAGGCGGCCGGCCGTGTCGACAAGAAGGAGGTCATAACCGTGATTCCGGGTAAAAACCAGCAGGTCGGCCAGGGCCGTCTTGGGCTTGGCCATGGCCTGGACCGTCATCTCATAGAAGGGGAGACGGAGCTGGCCGGCGATCGTTCGAAGCTGGTCCTGGGCCGCCGCCCGCTTGAGGTCGAAGGAGACGAGGAGAGGATTTTTTCCCTTGCCGACGGCCCATTTGGCCAGTTTGCCGCAGGTCGTCGTCTTGCCGCTGCCCTGCAGGCCGACGAGCATGAAGATCGAGGGAGGAGCGGAGGCGAACGTCAAGGGTTTTTCCGTCGTGCCCAGGACTTCGGTCAACTCATCGCGAACGATCTTGATGACTTGCTGAGCCGGAGTCAGGCTCTCGAGAACCTCGGAATCCAGGGCTTTGGTCTTGACCCGGGCCTCGAAATCCTTGACGACTTTATAATTGACGTCGGCCTCGAGAAACGCCAGGCGGATTTGCTTGAGAGCTTCATTTAAATTGCTCTCGGTGACTTTGCCCTCCCCGCGGAGGAACTTCATCACCTTCTGGAGACGGTCGGACAGCTGGTCGAACATGGGGCTCCATGATAAGGGGTCAGGTCTCAATTTTCAACTTTTTCAGTCGAAATCCGACATCTGGGGTCAAGTCTCAATGAATTTTGTTGAAAATTGAGACCTGACCCCTCTGCTTTACTTCTGTTATAATAGAGGAAACCATGCTAAAAATCGGGATTTCCGGAGTTCGCGGAATTGTCGGGACGTCCATGAATCCGACCCTGGTGATGGACTTCGCCTCGGCCTTCGGAACGTTCCTCGACCGGAAGCCGGTCGTCCTGGCCCGGGACACCCGCCTCCATGGCCCGATGCTCCGCGCGGCCTGCGTCTCGGCCCTGCTTTCCTCCGGTTGCGACGTCATCGACCTCGGAATCTGCCCGACGCCCATTCTTCAGAAAAGCGTTCGCCGGCTTAACGCCGGCGGCGGCCTGGCGATTACGGCCGGCCATAACGACATCCAGTGGAACGCCCTGACTTTCATCGGCCCGGATGGGGCTTCTCTCAATCCCTTTCAGGGGCAGGAAGTCCTGGATCATTACCATCTGGGCGATTTCGAAAAAGCCGCAACCGACGGGCTCGGCCGGTTGACCGTTCCGGCCGAATCCGCCTTCATCGAGCCCTACATCGCCGAACTCCGGGCGTTTGTTGATGCGGACGCAATTCGGGCCGCCCGGTTCAAGGTCGTCATCGACGCCTGCGCCGGCGCCGCCGCCCCCTACCTGAAACGAGTCGCCGAAGCCCTCGGATTCGACTTGATCCCGATCAACGACGAACCCAACGGCTTCTTCCCCCACGACCCCGAGCCAAGACCCCGCAATGCGGCCCAGACCGTCTCCGTCGTCCGGGCGATCGGAGCCGAAGCCGGATTTCTCCTCAGCAGCGATGCCGGCCGTGTCTCCCTGGTCAGTGAGACGACCGAGGCCCTCTCGG
Source organism: uncultured Eubacteriales bacterium (assembly GCA_964411395.1). GTDB lineage: Bacteria > Acidobacteriota > Aminicenantia > Aminicenantales > UBA4085 > JAAZPG01. The sequence goes on from CAYPKX010000019.1 coordinate 2,613, forward strand.
AGGAATTCACCCTCCCCCTGATCGCCGACGCGCTTCTTTCCCGGCGCTGCGGACCGGTGATCACGACCTATTCGACCTCCCGGATGATTGAAGATGTCGCCCGGGCTCATCGATGCCCCTTGGTCCGAACCCGAGTCGGTCCGGCCCATGTCTTTCTGACTGCCGGACAAGAAGAGGCCGTCCTGGCCGGCGAGGGAAGCGGCGCCGTGGCCGTGCCCGCTTTTCAATCCGCCTTCGACGCATTCTTGTCGATGGCCCTCGTCCTGGAAACGATGGCCCGGACAGGCAAGCGGCTGTCCGCCCTTGTCGAAGGGCTGCCCCGGTATCATATCATCAAGGAAAAAGTCTATTGCCCGACGTCCCGGATTCACGGAGTCATCGGCGAGCTGGCCAAAACCTTCCGCGGCCGGGATATCGATACCGGCGACGGCCTCCGGGCCGAAGACAAAGACGGCTGGGTCCAGGTCCGGACATCCGGCACCGAACCGATGCTTCGCATCATCGCCGAGGACACGTCCAGGGAACGGGCCCGGGCCAAGGTCGATCGCGTCCTCCGGGCCGTCGAGCTGATGATCTGATGAAAAAAAACGCGACCTTGAAAATCAGCATTTCCGGCGCCCGGGGCATCGTCGGCGACAGCCTCACCCCCCAACTGGCCGCCACCTTGGCCCAGGCCTTCGGGACATACGTCGGAGGAGGTCCGGTCCTCGTCGGGCGCGACGCCCGAGCCTCCGGGATCATGCTGAGCGAAGCCGTCACGGCCGGTCTCCTGGCGGTCGGCTGCCGGCCGGTCGACGTCGGCATTCTGCCGATCCCCTCCTTTCTCTTCCTGACCAAGGCGATCCCATCGGCCGGCGGGATCGCCGTGACCGCCAGCCACAATCCCAAGCCCTGGAACGGCTTGAAATTCATCGGCCGGGAGGGTCTCTATCTCACCCCCCAGCAGACCGAGGAATACCTCGATATCTACCATCAGGGCGCGTTCGATTTTATTCCGCCCGGCGAATATAAAAGCCTCCGGGTCATGCCCGATGCGGGCGAGGCCCATCTCCGCCGGCTTCTCCGCCGGTTCGACTCCCCGGCTCTTCGGCGTCGCCGGTTCAAAGTCGCCCTGGACTGCAACAACGGAGCGGGGGCCCCGCTGGCTCCCCGGTTTCTTCGGGAGCTGGGCTGCGAAGTCATCCCCCTTTACTGCGAGCCGAACGGGGAATTCGCCCATGATCCCGAGCCGACGCCGGAAAACATCCCCGACGTCTGCGAGGCGGTCAAATCAGCCGGAGCGGACATCGGCTTCGTTCAAGACGCCGACGCCGACCGCTTGGCGGTCGTGGATGAAAAGGGCCGGCCCATCGGCGAGGAGCTGACGCTTGTCCTGGCCGTCCGCCATGTTCTTGCCAAAACGAAAGGATCCGTCGTCTGCAACCTCTCCTCGACCCGGGCCCTGGACGACATCACGGCCGCTTGCGGAGTGAAGCTCTTTCGAACCAGGATCGGCGAGATCAATGTCGTCGAAAAGCTCCTCTCGGCCAAACCCAAGGCCGTAATCGGAGGCGAAGGCAACGGCGGGGTGATCAATCCGGAAATCCACCCGTGCCGGGACAGCTTCACGGCCATGGGCTTGATTCTGGAAGCTTTGGCCGCGGGGCGGAAATCCGTATCGTCCCTGGTCTCGACCCTCCCCCGATATGTGTTGATCAAGGATCGGATCGAAGGATCGGCCGAACGGGCCCACCGCTTGATTGCCCTGCTCAGGAAGCGTTTCGAGAAGGCCGGGAAGGTCTGTCTCCTGGACGGATTGAAAGTGGATTTCAGCGATCACTGGATCCATCTCCGCCCCTCCAATACCGAACCGATCATCCGCGTGCTGGCCGAAGCCAAAACCGAGGCCGGAGCGCGAAAAGCCCTGGAATCCCTTAAAACCGAAATTTCCAGCTGTCTGAAAAAAATCTAGCGACACCGAGTTTAATTCTCGCTTTTTCAGCCCTGTTTCAGCCTGGATTATTCGCGAAAATCAAAAATCACCAAAATGAACTGGCGAATGAAACGTGAAAAACCGGACGATTTCCGGTCGATTCCAGGAGGGACGATTTCCGGAGTCCCGATTGGCCTGGTCCAAGGCCGAAGAGAATTCGATATATCTTTTGACGAAGTCATCTTGACAGGTAGAGGCCTATAAGGTAACGTATAAAAGATTTTTTCACGGAAAATCTTGGGAAAACTTAGAATTTCAAGGAGATAGAAGTATCTCCCAGGAGGCAGGTATGGCCCCGAAAATCGATTTTGAAGAAATCAACAAGATCATCAAGCTTCTTGAAGATAAGAACCTGGCCGAGTTCGAGCTTGAAATCGACGGATTCAAGATTAAAATCGGTCGAAACGCCGCGAACCTCTACAAAAACGCCGCCCCGGTTGCCGTTTACGGCCAGGCGCCGGCCGTTCCCGGTCCGGGCAACGTCGTCGAAGCCGCCCCGGATATCCGAAGCGATGCCCACGCCGTCGTCTCTCCGATGGTCGGCACCTTCTACCGGGCTCCTTCCCCCAGCTCGCCGCCGTTTGTCGAAGTCGGCGACGTGGTCAAGAAAAAACAAACCCTCTGCATCGTCGAAGCCATGAAGCTCATGAATGAGATCGAATCCGATGTCGACGGGGTCATCAAGGAAATTTTCGTCGAGAACGGCAAACCCGTCGAATACGGGCAGAAGCTGTTCGCCGTCGTCCCCCAGGCGTGAGGCGAGATGTTTTCGAAAATCCTGATCGCCAACCGCGGAGAAATCGCCCTCCGGATCATCCGCTCGGCCAAGGAGCTGGGCATCAAGACCGTGGCCGTGTATTCGGAGAGCGACCGGACTTCTCTTCATACGATGCTGGCCGATGAAAAGTACTGCATCGGGCCGGCCAAGGCCCAGGACAGCTACCTCAACATCCCCAACATCCTGAGCGTCGCCCAGATCACCAAGGCCGACGCCATCCATCCGGGTTACGGCTTCCTGGCGGAAAATGCCCGGTTCGCCGAAATCTGCGAGAACGAGGGCATCACCTTCATCGGCCCCCCGCCCTCCATCATTCGAATGATGGGGGATAAGAATCGGGCCCGCCAGGAGATGATCAAGGCCAAGGTCCCGGTCGTCCCGGGCAGCGATAAGATCCTCGAAGACGCCGTCGAAGCCAAGAAAATCGCCAAGAAAATCGGCTATCCGGTCATCATCAAGGCGTCGGCCGGCGGCGGCGGCAAAGGCATGCGGATCTGCCGCAACGACAACCATCTCGAGGAACAGTTCCCCATCGCCCAGAACGAGGCCAAGATGGCCTTCGGCGACCCCTCCCTCTACATCGAAAAATACATCGTCGGGGCCCATCACATCGAAATCCAGGTCATCGGCGACAGCCACGGCAACATCATCGCCTTCGGCGAGCGGGAATGCTCCGTCCAGCGAAAGTACCAGAAGGTGATCGAGGAAACACCCTCGCCCTTCGTCGACGAAAAGCTCCGCAAGCGGATGATCAAGGCGGTCGAAGACGCCGCCAAATACCTCGGCTACCAGAACCTGGGAACGTTCGAGTTTCTGGTCGACGAGGAAAAGAAATTCTACTTCATGGAGACGAATACCCGGGTTCAGGTCGAACATCCGATCACCGAAATGGTCTACGGCATCAACCTGGTCAAGGCCCAGATCCGGGCGGCCGCGAAGGAAAAAGTCGGCTTTCCCTTCGCCCTGGAAATGAAGGGCCACGCCATCGAATGCCGGATCAACGCCGAAGATCCGGCCACGTTCGCCCCCTCGCCCGGGACGATCGATTTTCTGGTTCTTCCCGGCGGCGAAGGCATCCGGGTGGATTCAGGAGCGTACGGCGGATGGGTCATCCCTCCAAGCTATGACTCGCTCGTGGCGAAAATCATCGCCTATGCCCCCTCGCGGCTCCTGGCGATCAAAAAAATGCAGACGGCCCTGGATATGACGACGATCGTCGGGATCAAGACCAACATCCCCTTGCATCTCTCGATATTAGCCAATTCCGACTTCCAGGCCGGCAAATACGACACCCAGTTCCTGGAAAAGCTCCTCGCCCGGAAAAACGGCGACTGAGCCCCCGGCCGGCGCCCGGCGCGGGCCGTCAGACTCGCGGCCGTTGAATTAAAAGTATTTTTTGGGAGCCCCAGCAACTTTATTTGTCCTCGTTACGTATACTAATCATGAGGAGTATACGATGAGGATATTGTCCCGGATCGAAGAGATCTTTCTTCTGGCCGTTTGGCGCCTGGGCGAAAACGCCTACGGCATCACCATTCGGGAGGAAGTCGAGCGGGCGACGGGGAAGAAATGGTCCCTCGGCGCGACCTATGCCCCCCTCGATCGGCTTCGGAAAAACCGTTACGTCACGACGCTCACCAGTCCGCCGACTCAAGAACGGGGCGGGCGCCGCAAGATCCTTTATCGCCTGACGCCCGCCGGCAAGGACGCCCTGGCCGAGATCCGTAAAATCAACGAGCGGACGTGGGTCGGCATCCCGGCTTTCGAATTCGATAAATCCCGATGATCAAATCCCCCGCTCCGCCCCGGCTCGCGCTCCGTTTACTGGAGCGGATCGTCGAGCGGGAGGAGGATTTCGGAGCGGCCGGCGACCTTGAAGAACGCTGGTCTCAGTTGGAGAAGGATCGAGGTCCTTGGCTCGCCAAGCTCGATTGCTGGCGCCAGGTCCTGGCCGCTCTTCCCGGCCATATCGGCAATCAACTTTATTGGAGTCATCAAATGTTTAAAAGCCACCTCAAGATCGCCTTTCGCAACCTTTGGAAACACAAAGGATATTCCTTCATCAACATCGCCGGCCTGGCCCTGGGCATGACCTGCGCCCTGTTCATCCTCCTCTGGGTTCAGGACGAGCTGAGCTTCGACCGCTTCCACGCCGACGCCAAGAATATTTATCGCGTCGAGCAAGACCAAAAAACCAGCCGGGGGAAATTCCACGCCCCGATCGCCCCCTTTGCCCTCGGCCCGGCTGTGAAAAATGAAATTCCCGAGATCGTGGCTTCCACCCGCGTCGCCGACACGGGGACCTTGCTCGTTCGTTCCGAGAACAAAGCGTTCTATGAAAACCGGATCTCGGCCGTCGATCCGTCCTTTCTCGGCCTGTTCACCTTTCCCCTCCGCCAGGGATCCGCGGAAACAGCCCTGAACAATCCGACCGCCCTGGTTATTACCGAAACATTCGCCCGCAAATATTTCGGGAGGCTGGATGTCGTGGGGAAATCCGTGACCTTAAACAACACTTTTTCGGCGGCCGTGACCGCGGTCTTGAAAGATCTTCCGGCCAATTCCAGCCTCCGGTTCGACGCCCTTCTGCCCGTCTCCTTCGTTAAAAATCTGGGCAACGACCTCGACGATTGGGGCAGCAACTCGGTGACGACGTTTGTCCGGCTCCATGAAAAGAGCACCGTCGCCGACGTCAACGCCAAGATCACCCGCCTGGCCCGCGACCGCACGCTGTCCCAATGGCGGGGCAGCGAGGAGAACTGGAAGAAGATCCAGGCGGATCAGGAACAATTGAAGGATTACAACAGCTATGTCAGCCCCGATTTTATGCTCAATCCCCTCGTCGATATCCGATTCTACGGCGATTTCGGATACGAACGGAGCAGCCCAGCCGTTAAAACCATGACCGCGTTCTCCGTCATCGGGCTGTTCGTCCTCCTGATCGCTTGCCTCAACTTCATGAACCTGGCCACGGCCCGTTCGGCCAACCGCGCCCGCGAGGTCGGTCTGCGCAAAGTCGTCGGCGCCCGTCGCCGCAGCATCGC
>CAYPKX010000019.1:8506-13660 GCA_964411395.1 uncultured Eubacteriales bacterium
TGCTCGTCGGCATGGCCGTCGCCGCCCGCCAGATCGACTTCATGCGGAATAAAAAGGTCGGTTACGACAAGGAGCAGCTCGTCTATCTGCCCATGCGCGGGGAGGCGAAAAAAAATTATTCCGCTTTCAAAGAATGTCTCCTCCGCGACCCAAAAATCCAGGGCGTAACGGGAATCCATCAGCAGCCCACCATGATCGGCTCGTCGAGCATCGCTTCCTGGGAGGGCCAGAGTTCCGATTTGCGCCCTCTCGTGGGAGGCGCCTTCGTCGACTACGATTTTACGGAAACCATGAAAATCGAAATGGCCGCCGGGCGGACGTTCAGCCGGCAATTCCCGTCGGATGCGACCGGGGCCTTCCTGGTCAACGAAGCCGTCGTCAAGCTCATGGGCCTCGACGCGGCCGCGGCCGTCGGAAAGAAATTCAATGTCATGGGGGTCGACGGCGCCATCATCGGGGTCGTGAGGGATTTCCATTATTTTTCCGTCCGCTACTCGATTGAACCGCTGGCCATTGCCATGGGGGTAAAGAGCCCGGCCGACTCGTGGACGGCGCCCTCTTACGCCGTCGTCCGGCTCAAGGCCGGCGATGTCGCCCCTTCGCTGTCGGCGGTCGAGGCAGCCTGGCGGGCGGTCAACGCCGATTATCCCTTCGAATACCGCTTTTTTGACCAGGATTTCGACCGCATGTATCGGTCGGATGAACAGACGGGAAAAATCCTCAGGATCTTCGCCCTCTTGGCCGTAGCCATCGCCTGCCTGGGACTCTTCGGACTGGCCTCGTTCACGGCCGAACAGAAGACCCGGGAAATCGGGGTGCGAAAAGTCCTCGGAGCGTCCGCTTCGGGGATCGTCGTCCTCTTGACCAAGGAATTCGCCAAGTGGGTCCTCGTCGCCAACGTCCTGGCCTGGCCGGCGGCCTACTTCATCATGCGCAATTGGCTGCAGCAGTACGCCTATCGTACGAATATCGCCTGGTGGCTGTTCGCGGCGGCCGGCGGAGGCGCGCTCGTCGTCGCCCTCCTTACGGTCAGCTTCCAAGCTCTGCGCGCCGCCCAGTCCGATCCCGTGAAGGCCCTGAAGTACGAATAGGGCGGACGCCGGACGGCGTTGTCCCATCGGCCGTGCCGCTCACGAGCGAAAGACTTCCGCCCGGGTGAAAAAACTCGCAAGGCCCGGACCAAGGTCGGATTATTGCGGTTCCAGGAAGAATTGCCGGCCCGAAAAATCGGGGATCAGGATTTCGGGGCAAATCTCCGGCGGAAGATCCGGACGGTGAACGCACCGCTGTTATCGGCCGTCACATTTTCATTCGGGCCGAGAAATAATCTGCCGTCGGCCGGAATCTTCACCGGACCGACCTTCCCGATGAAAAATGCAACCCCGTATTCCTTGACCGTTTTTTCCTTGGTTTGCGGGTCCTCGATCTCTTCGACGTGCTGGAGGATGCGGCCGACAAGGCAGCCGAGGTTCTGTTCGGGGATCGGCTGCTGCATCAGACGTACTTTGAGGCCTTCGGGACCGCAATCGGCCTCAGGGTTTCCGGACTGAAGGCAGATCATCCCCGAAGCTTCGAACCAGAACTCCTGGTCGACGAGGACGTCCAACCCGGCCTCCGTCCAGGCGGGGCCGCCGGCGACTTCGATGGTTTTGACCAGAATGTAATCATCCGGCCGGACCGGTTCGGGGATCTCCTGCTCCTGGAGAGGAGAAGGACCAGCCGCCAGAACGGCCCAAACCAAGGCGAGGGCGGCCGCCCGGATCATGGCTTCCCCAGGATGTCGAGCATGGCCTGATGAATCCGTCCGTTGCTGGCGCAGATTTCGGGCCGGTAGATGTCGGCGGGATGTCCCTGAAGGTCGGTGATCGTCCCGCCGGCTTCGGTCAGGACGATAAGGCCGGCCGCGGTATCCCAGGGCTTGAGCTTCAGTTCCCAAAACGCTTCGAACCGCCCGCAAGCGACGTAGCAAAGATCGATGGCCGCCGAGCCGCAGCGGCGGACGGCCTGGGCGGCCATGAGAAACCGGTCATGGGCCTCGATGTTGGTCCGCGATTCCCGGATGTCGTAGGGAAATCCGGTCGCCACCAGGCTCCGGCCCAGCTCCCCGATCGAGGAGACCCGGACGGGCGCCTCATTGAGGAAGGCCCCCCCGCCGGCCTCCGCTGAAAACATTTCCCCGCTCATCGGGTTGAAAACGACGCCGGCGACGATCGCGCCATGATGCTCCAGGGCGATCGAGACGCAGAACCAGGGGAACCGGTGGGCGAAATTCGTCGTTCCATCCAGGGGATCGATAACCCAGCGAAACTCGGCGCCGGTCAGACGCCGAAGCCCTTCTTCGCCCAGGAAGTCGTGGCCCGGGAAAAGATCCGCCAGGCGGCCGTGGATCAGCGCCTGGCAGGCGGTATCCGTCTCCGTGACCAGGTCGATCTCGCCTTTGAACGAAACCGAACCCTTTTTAAAAAAGTCGCGTTTCTGGATCTCTCCCGCCTCCCGGGCGACGGCCCGGGCGGCCTCGAGATAGGACGAATATGCGTTCATGCCCCGATATCATAAAGCAGGGCCGGAGGTGAATCAAGGAATAAAGGCCTCCGGGCGATGAACTTTCGGGACCGGAAGACGTATGAAAGGACGATATTCAACGCCTCGAGGACGTGATCATGAAAAACAGGAAGAAGCTCTGGATCATCGCCGCCGTCGCCCTTGTCGGGATCGTCATTGTCCTCGGTCTGACCTCCCGCAAGGAAAAAGCGATCAAGGCGGCGACCGAAAAAGTCGCCCGGCAAAACCTGACCCAGATCGTTTCCGCCTCGGGGGAGATCAAGCCGAAGAAAAACATCAACCTGTCGGCTCAGATCCCCGGCCGAATCGTCAAGATCGGCATCCAAGAAGGCCAGGAGGTCAAACGGGGGGATTTTCTTCTGGCTCTCGATCCCTCCCAATACGAGGCCAATGCCGAACGCGACCGGGCTTTCATCCAGAGCTCCCAGGCCGAGCGGATCAAGGTCGAAGCCCAGCTGACAAAAAACAAGAGCTACTACGAGCGGCAGAAAAGCCTCTTCGACAACCAGCTGATCTCGAGAGAACAGCTGGAGCAGGCCAAAGTCCAATGGGATATTTCCGAGGCCTCGCTGAAATCCATCGACTTCCAGATCGCCCAGGCGAAAGCGTCCCTGAAAAGCTCCCTGGACAACCTGTCCAAAACCGTCTTCTCGGCCCCGATCGACGGAATCATCACCAGCCTCCGGGTGGAGGAAGGCGAAGTGGCCATCATCGGGACGATGAACAATCCCGGCACCGTCCTGATGACCATCGCCGACCTGTCGGTCATGGAAGTCGAAGTCGAAGTCGACGAAACCGATGTCGTCGGCGTCCGGCTGGGACAGCCGGCCGACGTCGAAGTCGACGCCTTCCCCGACCGGATCTTCAAAGGGACGGTGACGGAGATCGGCTCTTCGGCCCTCCAGAAAACAAACATCTCCTCGACCGCCCAGGAGTCCAAGGACTTCAAGGTGGTCGTCACGCTGGACAATCCCGCCCCCGAGCTCAAGCCGGGCCTTTCGGCCAGCGCCGACATCATCACCGCCGTAAAAGACAACGTCCTGGCTGTGCCGGTCGCATCTCTGGTCGTCCGGGACAAGCCCGCCGCCGGGGATAAACCCGCGGTCGCGGGCAAAGCCGGTCAGGAGGAAGGCGTTTTCCTGATCGAGGACGGCCGGGTCAAGTTCGCTCCGGTGCGGAAAGGGATCATGGGCGAGCTGACGATCGAAATCATCTCCGGCCTGACGGATGGTCAGACCATCGTCTCCGGTCCCTACGAAATCCTCCGGACCTTGAAAGACGGCGATCTGATCAGACCGGAGGAAACCAAGGACAAAGCGAAAAAATGAGCCCGGCCTCCGAAATCGTCATTAAAATCGAAGACATCTGCAAGGTCTACGATCTGGGGAAAACCCAGGTCAAAGCCCTCTGCGGCGTGTCCTTCCAGGTCCGGAGGGGCGAGATGGTCGCGATCATGGGGCCGTCCGGCTCGGGCAAATCGACTCTGATGAACCTGATCGGCTGTCTCGACACGCCCACCAGCGGCTCCTATACCCTCAACGGCCACCTGGCCTCGGCTATGACCGAAGACGACCTGGCTCATGTCCGGAACCGGGAAATCGGATTCGTTTTCCAGGTCTTCAACCTCCTCCCGCGGGCCACGGCTTTCCGCAACGTGGAGCTTCCGCTGATTTACAAGGGGATGAAGAAAAAAGACCGGGAGGAAAAGGTCCGGGCCGCCCTGGCCGAGGTCGACATGCTCGACCGGATGGACCATCATCCGCCCGAGCTTTCCGGCGGCGAGCGTCAGCGCGTCGCCATCGCCAGAGCCCTGGTCAATGAGCCGGCCCTGATCCTGGCCGACGAGCCGACCGGAAACCTCGATTCGAAAACCGGCGGCGAGATTTTAAAAATCTTTCACAAGCTCCACGCCGAAGGCCACACGATCGTCCTCGTGACCCACGACCGGAGCGTCGCCGAGCAGGCCGGCAGGATTCTGCATCTCCGCGACGGCGGGCTCGAGCGGGAAGAACGGCGGGACGCCTGAGGCGGCATTCCCCTTCCGACTCCGAACTTCGCCCTCAGGTCCGCGGCGACAGCGGCCCAAAGCGGCTCCGTCCCCGTCCCTTTTTCCCGCCGTCTTCGACATCGCCTTGATTTTTCAGGGCGGCGACAACCTCATCGGGGATTGATTTCCGAGGGAACCCAGGAGACATTGAAAACCCGGATCCCGAGATTCCGGATTTCCTCGGGGACAAGCCGGTCGGCGGTCAAGCGCAAGAGGACTTCGTTGCCTTCATGGTCCGAAGCCGCCACCTCATAGACGCGTAAAAATTCTCCGGCCGGAGGATCGAACCGGTCGATCTCCCGGCCGTTGATTTCCAAAGCCACCCGGGCTCGTCGGCCGTCGGCGCCTTCCGGAACATCCATCAGGATTTCGAGCCGGCCGGCGCTCCAGATCGCCGGAAGACGGAGGAAGGCCTCGGCCCCGGTCCAGCGCCAGGCGGCTTCGGACAGGTACCACCCGCCGGCGACGAAGCTTTCCAAGCCGTAGAGGAAAGGCTCCGTTTCCGATCGCGGCTCCCAGGCAAGCTCGAAGACCTGGAGGGAAAG
>CAYPKX010000019.1:13760-33756 GCA_964411395.1 uncultured Eubacteriales bacterium
CGTTCTTCGGGATACCAGCCCTCCAGGCGGACGACGGTCCGCTTGGGTTCGAGTTCCTTAAGGAAGACATCGAGATAGCGACCCAAGCTGAGCGTTTTCAGCCGGGCAGCGCCGGCGGGATTGTCCCAGCGGAAGCGCTCCCCGCCCTCTCCGGCGGCAGGATCGAGAGTCAGGACCAGGCCGGGAGAGACCACGGCCGCCTCGGGATCGAGGAGGTTGAAATCCCGGGGATTAAAAGGCTGGTAATAAATCGTCCGATATTTTTCGAACACATAAGGCACGAACGGAAGAAAATTTCCGTCATAGCGAAGGACGGTTCGGCCGGGGTCTCGGCTGTCCAAAATCCGGGTCACGGCCTGCCAGGACGGGCTGACCTGGCGCCGACGCATTTCCAGGACCGGGGAGGTCCAGGCTATCGAGAAAACAATCCCGGCCGCGGCCATCATCCCGCCGACCCACACAAGCGGCGGTCGTTTGCCCGACGGACACCTTCCCCCGCGGGGCGGAACGAGGCCGGACGCGGCCAGGCCGGTCAAAAGCGGCAGAAAGGGAAGAACATAGAGCGGAGCGGCCAGCGGGGTCATGTACAAGACGGTAAAAAGCATGATCGGCAGGAAGGCCAAGGCCATCCAGCCGAGAATTCGACCCCGTTTTCGTGCGATCAGGACCGCCAGCCCGGCGACGGCGAAAATCCCGATAAAAGCGGCGGCCGGAGGCGCGCCCCAGGGATCCAGAAAATAGCGGCTGAACCGGTACCCCCATTGGCTGTTGAGGCCGGGGGCAAGGAAGGTGTCGATCGTGGAGGTATAGCGGGAATGGGCGCGCATCGCCTCCCGGTAGGCCGCAAAGCCCGTATCCATAACGGCCGGGAAATAGCACAGGAGCGCCCCGAGGAAGGCCAGGCCGGCGGCAAAGAAAACGGGTTTCCACTTTCGGCGCGACAAATATCCCAGGGAAACGGCGATCAGAACCGGAGCGGCGGCGAAAAGGACCGTCACCCGAACTCCGAACCCGAGTCCAAGAGCCAGCCCGGCCGCGGCCAATGCCCTTTTTGAGTTTCGACCCCTCAGGGCCAGGGCCAGAACGAGCAATCCGGCCGACAGGCCCGGGACGTCGCTCCGCGGCGCGCCAAGATAAATCATGACCGGGGGGACGGCCAGCAACAGGCCCGTCGCCGCCGACGCCGTCTGAGGATCCTCGAAAAGCTCCCGAAAAAAACGGTAAGCCGCGGCGCCCAGGAGGAAAGCGAAAATCAGTCCAACCAGACAGAGGGCGGTTTTATCGTCAACCCCGAGGAGGAGCGCGCCGCGGCCGAGAAAAATGTAAAGCGGAAATCCCGGCGGATGGGGGCTGTGGCTGGGGATGTCGTAGTTGTGAAGGCCGCGGGCAAAGAGGATCTCGTCCCATTCCCAGAGTGAAGCTGGAACCGACCAGAGGCCGAGGAGAAGGGCGATGACGCCGAAGACGAGAGTCAGGCGGAGATCACGGGACCGTCCGGTTTTCTCCTCGACCATAGGCGGATTATACATTCAACATCGAGATTGAGGAAATGAGTTGCGGCCGCGGTTTTTCGACGGCGATCAGCTTCGAGCCGCTTTATATTCCGCAATCGCCTCCCGGACTCTTTCGACCGGCAGATACGTGAGGCGGGATATCTCCTCGGGGGAACGTCCTTCCCGCGAGAGGCGATAGGCCGTGTGCTCCAGCCGTTCCCCGACCTCGATGATGTTTTTATCGTCATCATAAAACCGCAGGACGTTCTGCTTCCATGGCTGCTCGCGAAGGTCATGAACGAACTCGAAGCCGCCGGCTTTCAGCTCCCGGGCGAGCGTTTCCAGGTCGTCCTCCTCGAAATACAGCTCGAAGGCGTTCGAGCCCGGGACGATCGGCTTGTCGTCGATCAGCGCCTTGTAGTGATCCCGCTTATGGATGGCAAAGCCCTGGAAAGCGACATTTTCACCGAAATCGGCGACGACTTTCTGCTTCAGGATGTTCTCGTACAGGTGCCGGGCCCGACCGACGTCCTCGACCACAATCAGGGAACAGATGTATTTCATCGGGGCCATTATCGCACAAGCGACGGGTCTTGTGTCTCCCGCAGATTCCGGATAAATTAGAGGCATGGCCAAAGAAGGACCGCTCCAAACAACGCTGGCGGAGACGCCTCTCCCCCGCCTTCTGATCGACATTTGGCGCCAGGAGCGGACCGGCCGCCTCGCCATCCAAAGCGCCAAAGGCGAGCGCGGCCTCTTTTTCGACAAGGGCCGGATCCTGGTCGCCCAGGATGAAGACGAAGGGAAGGACTTCCTGTCCGCCCTGATCCGCAAGAAAGTCCTGACCGAAGAACAAGCCGGACGGGCCGAACGCCTGGCCGGAGCCCGCAAAATCACTTTTCTCAAATCCGTGAGCGAGCTCGGCCTGATGTCCCCGATCCCGTTGTGGAGCCTGGCCGAGTCGTTTTTCGCCCGGCGGTTGTATGCGCTGTTCGACCTGGAGGAAGGAAGCTGCCTGTTCGATGCCGAGAGCGTTCTTCCCGCCGGCCAGCGTCTCGGGCTTCTTCAGGTCCCCGACCTCGTTCTGGAAGGGATCCGGCAGATGCATAACGACGGGTTGATCGCCCGGTATCTCCCGGGCGAAGAAGAGGCGATCCGGACGGCCGCCCCCTATTTTCTGCCCCTTCTTAAATTCGAAGCCCCCGAACGGTACGCCCTTCAGCTTCTGAACGGGGCCTGCTCGATCCGCCGGTTCCAGGAATGGAGCGAGCTCGGGGCCCGCGAAAACCGAAAAATCCTGTTCGCCTTCCGCTGCCTGGGCATTCTGTCGCCGGCGGAATCGAAAACGGCGGACCTCGGCCCTCAATCTTCCCCCGGCCTCGAGCAGGGCCGGATCCTCGAAGCCCTCAACGAGAAATGCGCCTTCATCTTCAAATTCGTCTCCAAGGAAATCGGTCCGGTCGCCGGCTCGGTTCTCAACCGGGCCTTGGATGAAGTCCGGCCGGCGCTCGGTCCGATGTTTCAGAAGATGGCCCTGCAATACGACGGCCGGGTCGAAGTCGACGCCGCCCTCCGGCTCAGCGTCGAGCACCTTCCGGAGGATATCTTCCGGACGATCGTCCAGGGGTACGACGAGGTCCTCACGGCCGAGATCCTGGCGGTCAGGAAAACGCTGGGTCCGTCTCAAGAGACCAGTCTCGTCCGGAGCCTGGAGAAGATCGGATGCGCTTGAACCGGAAGCAGGTCCTGGCCCTTCTCGTCCTGATGACCCTGATCGTCGTTTTTCTCATCATCCGCCTTGCCGTCCTCTGAGAACCGTCTCGTTTTCATCGCCGGCCCGACCGGGGTCGGAAAAAGCGCCGTCGCGCTCCGCCTGGCCGAAGCGTTGGCCGGCGAAATCATCAGCTGCGATTCGATGCAGGTTTACCGCGGTTTCGATATCGGCACGGACAAACCCTCCGCCTCCGACCAAGCCCGCGTCCCCCACCACCTGATCGACGTCGTCGACGTCGTCAACGTCGGCGGACAATTCAACGCCGCCGATTTTGTCGCCGGAGCCGTCGAAGCCATCTCTCAAATCCGCGGCCGAGGCCGTCGTCCGTTCATCGTCGGCGGAACGGGGCTTTATTTCAAGGCTCTGGAAGACGGCCTTTTTCCCGGTCCCGGACGCGACGAAAAGATACGAAAAGCGCTCGACGAGGAAGCCCGGATCGCAGGCCCGGAAATCCTCTGGGAGCGGCTGGCCGGGATCGATCCGGCCTATGCCGCCAAAACAGGCCGGCGCGACCGGGTCAGGATCATCCGGGCCCTTGAAGTCCAGGCCCTCACCGGGAAAACCCTCACCGATCTTTTTCAAGGCACGGAGAGCCGGCTCGGAGACGAGCGCCCGGTCAAGATCGGCTTGATCCGGCCGAGGGCGGAATTGTACCGGCGGATCGAAGAGCGGGTCGACCGGATGTTCGAACGAGGCCTGATCGAGGAAACCCGGGCGCTTCTGGCCCGGGGCGTCCCGGAGACCGCCCCGCCATTCAAAGCCCTCGGCTACAAACATGTCCTTCGGGTTCTCCGGGGCGAGATCGAACCCGCGGAAGCCGCGGCCCTCACCAAGATCGACACCCGCCATTACGCCAAGCGCCAATTGACCTGGTTTAATAAAATGCCGGAAATTCGTTGGTTCGACCCGGACAAGTCCGACGCCCTCCTGTCGGCGGCCGGGATTTCCGAGGGGACCTGAGCCGACCATGAACCGAACAATCCTTGTCCATTTGTCCATCGGACGGAAAACGCCGGCGGATGCGGCCGATTCCATGGCCGAGCTCGAAGGTCTGGCCAAAGCGGCCGGGGCTTCCGTTATCCGGAGCGTTTTCCAAACCCGCGCCGCCGCCGACGCCCGGACGTTCATCGGACCGGGCAAAGTGCAGGAACTCAAATCTCTCCGGGAAGAAACCGGGGCCGACCTGATCCTTTTCGACCAGGAGCTGAAGCCCTCCCAACAGCGGAGCCTCGAGGATGCGCTCGAAATGCGGGTCATCGACCGAACCCAGCTCATCCTCGACATCTTCGCCCGGAGGGCCCAGTCCAACGAGGGCAAGCTCCAAGTCGAGCTGGCCCAGCTGTCTTATCTTCTCCCGCGGCTCACGGGCAAGGGCAAGGCCTTGTCCCGGCTCGGAGGCGGGATTGGAACCCGGGGCCCGGGCGAGACGAAATTGGAGACCGACCGCCGCCGAATCGAGGCTCGGATCGTCAAGATCAAGCGGGGGCTCAAGGCCGTCGCCGGGCGCCGAGCCGGCCAGCGCCGAAGCCGGAAGGAAAGCCTCGTTCCCACCGTAGCCCTGGTTGGATACACAAGCGTCGGAAAATCGACCCTTTTTAACCGCCTGGCCGGAGAATCGGCGTTCACCTCACCGCAGCTTTTCGCCACCCTGGACCCGCTGGTTCGGAGAACGGCCCTGCCCGACGGGCTGCCGTACTTTATCAGCGACACGGTCGGCTTCGTCCGGCATCTCCCCCCCGCCCTTCTCGCCTCCTTCAAAGCCACGCTCGAAGAAGTCCTGGAAGCCGACCTGATTCTCCACGTGATCGACCTCTCGGCGGCCGCGGCCGAAGCCCAAGCCGCGGCGGTCGGAAAGACTCTCGCCGAAATCGGAGCCGGTTCCATTCCGGTTCTCCGGGTTTACAATAAAATCGACCTCCTCCCCGACCGCGAAACGCTGCTCCTCCGGAACGAATTCCCCGACGGCGACGCGGCCGTCTCGGCGGCGACCGGAGAAGGCCTTCCCGCCTTGAAAAACCGACTCCGCTCTTTACTTTTTCACGACCTCCGGCTATTTTATATCCGCATCCCCCACCGAAGGGAGGACCTTTGGGCGTCGCTGCCGAAACGGGGGCTGGTCTTGCAAAGGAGAGAGGGCGCGGATTATCATGAAGCCCGGATCATGGCCGATCCCGCACGCATCCTCGACCTGACCGCCTATCTCGTCCCAGGAGAATCGACGTGATCAAGAAAACGGCCGTAGTTCTGGCCGCCGTTCTCGCGGCCGGCGCCTGCGTGACCATGGCCCCTCCCCTGACGCCGACGATCTACCTCGAAAATCCCCCCGGGGCGATCACCGCCGCCCTGACCCTGGATGACCGGATCGCCGTCGACAAGGTTTGGAACTTGCTCCGTCTGGAGCAAGCGGACCGGGCCGAAAAGGAAATCCTCAAGCTCGGCGAATCCCATCCCTTTTTCTGGACGGCTCTGGGCTATGTCGCCCTGATCCGCAACGACGTCGTCGAAGCCGAAGCCGACTTTCAGGCCTCTCTCCGCTCCTCTCCGGACCCCGTCACCTCGCACCTCGGCCTCGGCCAGGTCTACCGCCGCATGGGCCGGCGGGTGGACGCGCTCAAATCCTACATGGAAGTTCTGAAATTCGAACCGGCCGGCGTTTTTGCCGCGGCCGAAGCCGAGAAGCTCCGGGGAACGATCGTCGACGCGCTGACCATCGATGCCGTAGCCGCCGCTCAAGCGGGAAAAACGGCGGAAGCCAAAACGGCCTACCTGCAGATCCTCGAATATGCGCCGAAACTCCAGACCGCCCACCTTGCCCTGGCCCGGCTGTACGTGAAGGAAAAAAATTTTCCGAGCGCCCTGTTTCATCTCGGGATCGCCTCGGAAAATAATCCCAACGATAAAGCCGTCCTCCGGGAATATGCCGACACGCTCTACCAGATGAACGAGCTGTCCCGCAGTCTCAGCGCTTACGAACGGCTCGCCGCCCTCGATCCGGCCGACAAACCGATCGCCGAGAGAACGGCGACTCTCAAGGCCAAGCTGGGGGTGGTCGATTTGCCCGACGAGTACCGGGAAATTCCCGACCTCGAAGCCGTCGCCAAGGAAGACGTGGCCGCCCTGATCGGGGCGAAATTCTCCGATCTTTGGGCCGAGACAAGCCTCCGCACCCCGGTCCTGGTCGACATCTCCGCCTCCTGGGCCCGTAACTTCATCGTCAAGGTCGCCGCCTTCGGCATCATGGAAGTCTACTCCAACCACACCTTCCAGCCGAAAAAAACGGTCACCCGGGCGGAGCTGGCGGAGATCGTCGTCCGCCTCGTCGATGTCCTTAAAAAACGCGGCCGCTCGGTTGTCGTTCAAATCCCTCCCGAACGGATCCAGCTGCCCGACGTCGCTCCGGAATACCCGTACGCCTCCGTGATCATCCGGGCGGTTTCGTATCAGCTCATGGATGTCTTTCCCGATCGGACCTTCCGGCCGGACCGCCCGGTCACGGGTCCGGAAGCGATCCGGGTACTGGACCTGCTGGCCGGTCTTTCGAAAGAGCCGTCGCAATGAGAGAACCCCGGGCCGAGGGGACCGAGGGATTGCTCCCGTCCGTCTTCACCGTCCCCAACGTCCTCAGCGCCTTCCGCATTCTGTTGGTCCCCATTTTCGTCTGGTCGCTTCTGGAAGGTCAGACGATCGAACCGGTGGTGATCTTTTTTATCGCCGGGATTTCCGACCTGTTCGACGGCTTCATTGCCCGCCACTTTCACCAGCGGAGCAAGCTGGGGACGATCCTGGACCCGGCCGGGGACAAGCTTCTGGTGGCGGCCTCCTATATCCTCCTGTCCCTGCCCCGGGTCGTCGGCCCCAACCGAATCCCGCTGTGGCTGACGATCATTGTTTTCGGGCGCGACCTGATGATCGCGGCCGGCGTTTTCTGGGCCTGGCTGACCTTCAAGATCAAACCCGTCCTGCCGATGTTCATCGGCAAGCTGACTACCGCCTTCCAGATCGGGACCATCTTCCTGGTGCTGCTGGCGAATTATTTCGGAAAACCGGCCGCCTGGTTGTTGATCTTTTTCGGCCTCACCGCCGGACTCACCCTGACATCCTGGAGCATCTATTTTCTGCGGGGCTTGAAAATTCTCCGGGACCGCCGGACCGCCTGACCGGACGCGGGGGCGGTCTCAGCCCATCGACTTGTCGATGAACCCGCGCCGGAGCGTCATCCAGATGATCTTCAAATCCAGAGCGAAGGACCAGTTCTGGATGTAATAGAAATCGTGTTCGAGGCGTTTTTCGATCGATGTCCCCTGGCGGAGGCCGTGGACCTGGGCCCAGCCGGTCAAGCCCGATTTCATTTTATGCCGGAGCATGTATTTCGGGATGTGATCGGTGAATTCCTTGACGAACTCGGGCCGTTCCGGCCGGGGGCCGACCAGGCTCATGTCGCCCCGGAAGATATTGGCCAGCTGAGGCAGCTCGTCGAGGCTGAGCCTGCGCAGGAGGCGGCCGATCCGGGTGATCCGGGGATCGTCGGGCGTGCACATCACCGGCCCCGTCTTCACTTCGGCGTCGGTGACCATCGTCCGGAATTTGTGAATGTTGAACCGCCGGCCGTCGAGGCCGATCCGCTCCTGGTGGTAGAAAACCGGACCCTTGGACGTCGTCTTGACGATGACGGCGACGACGAGCAGAAGCGGGGAAAGGACGACCAGGCCGAGGCCCGAAGCGGCCAGGTCGAAGGAACGTTTGAGAACCCGGCGGGCGCCCCGCAACGGCACCTCGTCGATTGAAATCACCGGGAAGCCGTCAAGGTCCTGGACATTGGCCTTCAACGTCAGGAGCTGGAACAGGTCGGGGATGAGCCGGACGTTGACCGGATACTTGTTGACGACCTGGAGGGCCTCCAGGATTTCCGGATAATTCTTCAGTTCGAGGGCGACATAGACTTCGTGGATGTTCCAGGCCTCGATGACCTTTCCGAGCTCGGAAACCGGCCCGAAGACCGGAACGCCGCCGTTGACCGGAAGGAGCATCCCCGGGGTTTTGTGATTATCCAGAAAGCCCTTGACCGTAAATCCAAGATCCTTGTATTGGAAGAGCTTCTGGGCGACGGCCACGCCCATCTCGCCCGCCCCGACGACCAGGACGTTGCGGAGGTTGAAACCCCGGGCGAAGCGCCGCTTCATGAAAAAGTAGATCTGGTTTCTAAGGAAGGAGATCGTGAGGATCACGCCGATGAAGTACACGACCAGGAACAGGTGGGAGAGCTTCACAATGTTCAGGTGGAACAGGGGCGCCGCGCCCGCGGCGTAGGCGTTGAAATAGCCGGAGAGGAGGATGACGGCGAGAATCGTCAAAGCGGCATTGATGGTGATCGAAAAGAAATCGTCGATTTTGGTCCGCCGGAGGCGGCTTTTATAGAATCCCTGGAGGAAGAAGATCGCCAGGTGGATGACCAGAAAAACGGGGAGGACGGCCAGATAGGAGCTCCAGGTCGGAGTTCCCTTGGCCGGATCGATCGGAATGAAGTAGGAATGAAAACGAAAGGCGAACGAATAGATGAAGGTCGCCGAAATGGCCGCGACATCGCTCGCGACGAACAGGGCCGACAATCGGGCCTGGTGCCTGCTGATCACTTCGATTCCTTGAATTCCCGCCACAGGGCGGCGAGTCGACTTTCCATTTTGTCCCGGACAACATCCCGGGAGAAGCCCAAGGCATGAGCGCGCAGAGAGGCTTTATTAAAGGTCATGCCCCGGCAATTGTCAAGCGCGATGGCCAGGGAGGCAGGCGTCGGCCGGTCGAAATGGAGCCCGGTGACGCCGGGAATGACCGTCTCGACCGCTCCTCCGCGTCCCAGGGCGACGACCGGCGTGCCGCAGGCCTGGGCCTCGACGGCCCCGATCCCGAAATCCTCCTCGCCGGGCATGAGCAGCGCCGTCGCGCCGCGGTAGAGACGGCGGAGATCGTCTCCCCCGACCGGCCCCAGAAACTCGACCGAAGGCCCGGCCCCGGTCCGCAGCCGTTTATAATCCGGCCCGTCGCCGACGATTTTCAGCGGATATTTTTTCTCGTTGCAGGCGGCCACGGCCAGATCGATGCGTTTGTAAGGAACGAGGGCGGTCACGGCCAGAAAATACGAGCGCTCCGTCCCGGTCTCCGACGGGGTGAAGAAGGCGCAGTCGACCGGAGGGTGGATGACTTCGGCCGTTCGACGATAGTATTTTTCGATCCGCCCGGCCACGGCCCTGGAGTTGGCGATGAACCGGTCAACCCGGGCCGAAGCGGCCACATCCCAATTCCGGAGCCGATGAATCATGGGCGGGACGATGTATTTTGCCGGAAAACCCAGCTTTCCCGGCCCAAAATAGGCAAAATATTGATTCCAAGCATACCGGACCGGCGAATGGATGTAGGAAACATGGAGAGCGTCGGGGCTGGGGATGATCCCTTTGGCCGTGCAATGGGAGCTGGAGACGACCAGGTCGAACTCCTGGAGGTCGAAAAGCTCCGCGGCCAGGG
Source organism: uncultured Eubacteriales bacterium (assembly GCA_964411395.1). Taxonomy (GTDB): domain Bacteria; phylum Acidobacteriota; class Aminicenantia; order Aminicenantales; family UBA4085; genus JAAZPG01. The sequence goes on from CAYPKX010000019.1 coordinate 23,544, forward strand.
GAAACAAGGGGAGATAATGGCGGTAGCGCTTCCGGATGAAAGGCAAACGCTGGAGGAAGCTCGTCCGAATGACCCGCTTCTCGATCTCCGGGATCTGGCTCCCTGGAAAATGAAACAGGGTGTAGATCGGCGCCTCAGGGAAGATCTCGGCGAGGACTTCCAGGACTTTTTCCCCGCCTCGACGGCCGGTGAGCCAGTCATGAACCAAGGCAACCCGCGCATTCTTCATCATCGAGGAGATTATACCCGGATTATTCATGAAAATTCTAAATATTCTAATATTTCTTTTGTTTTCATTAAGATACACACGAGGCCAAATCCAGATAAAGTCGCTCGGTTTCGGCGATCATCCGCTCCAGGGAGTACACCGGGGGAATATCTTTTCGCGAAGCTTCCCCAAGCCGGCGAGCCAGGCTGGGATCATCGAGAAGACGCAGGACGGCGCCGGCCAGGGCCTTCGGGTCGGCTGGAGGAACAAGCAATCCGGTCTCTCCGTCCCGGATGATTTCCCGGGAACCGTCGATATCGGTGGCGACAATGGGACGGCCCAGAATCGCGGCTTCGATCAGAACCAGGGGCAGACCCTCCCAGAGCGAGGGAAGAACAAACACATCGAAAAGCGAGAGCCAATCCAGGGCATCGGTCCTTTCGCCGGCCAGAATCATCCGGTCGCCTAATCCGAGCCGGGCCGTCTCCGCTTTAATCCGGGCTTCCCAGGGCCCGCCGCCCACGACGACAAACGTCGCTTCCGGATGTTTTTTCAGGACGGCCGGAGCCGCCCGAATAAAATATTCCACGCCTTTCTGGCGGTGGAGCCGGGCCACGGTCCCGATGAGAGAGGACTGGGACGTGAGATGCCGGCGAAGCTCGCCGATCCGCCGGAGACGCTCGGCCTCCGAGTCGGGGCCAAAGGAGGCCACGCCGTTTCGAACCAGGCGAAGCCGGTCGGCCGGAGCAAGCCGATGACGCCGGGCCGCGGCCAGATCGGCCTCGGAAACGCAAACGACCGCCGAAGTCCCCGCGCTCATCGCCCGCTCGAGCGAAATATAAAGCCGGCGAAGGATCGGATTGCGATAATGGAGATAATGGATCCCGTGAAGAGTGTGGACGACGACCGGAATTCCGGCTTTTTTCGCGGCTCTCCGGCCGAACAAACCGGCGATTCCGCCGTGAGTATGAAGAATGTCGAACCGGCCCGCCGCCAGGAGACGGACAAGCGCCCGGCCGGACAGGGACGATGGTTTTTTTTCGAACCGGGCCTGAAGATAGTTCAAACCGAGCGCGCGGACTTCCTCCTCGAGCGGCCCTCCGCCTCCGGCGCAGACGGAGACGTCGAAACGGCCGCGGTCGAGATTCCGGGCCAGCGCCAAGAGAACCGCCTGGCCGCCGCCGAGCGACGGCTTATCGATCATTTCCAGAACCCTGAGCCGTTTCATCCCGGCCTCCCTCCGGATTTCAACACGTCCCGGTAGGCCTTCCAAAGGATTTTTCCCTCTTCCCCGCGGAACCGGCCGAGGGCTTTTTGCAAAACGAGCGACAACCGGAGATAGGCCCGGAGGAGGACAAGCGATCCCCGGGAAGCGTGCTTGGCATAGAAGAGCCTCTGGCTTTTCCGGTACTCGAGCCGGCTGGCCGCCGGCCGGATTCCGGTTGTCGCTCCGCCCTCGTGGAACACGCGGGCTTGCGGCACATATAAAAGCCGGCTTCCGGCCGCCCGCATACGGACGCAGAGGTCGATATCCTCGAAGTAGAGAAAGAAGCGTTCATCGAAGCCGCCGGCACGATCGAAAGCCGACCGCCGGCAGAGCAGACAGGCCGCGCTCAGCCACCCCGCAGCCCGTAACTTCGGATTTCGCAACAGCGCCCGCTTCTCATAGGGATTCCGGAAGAGTTTCTGGATCGTCTGGCCGAAAAAGTCGACCCGGCCGCCGAAAGAAACCTGAACCCGGCCCTGGCCGGGAAAGAGAAGCGGTCCGGCCGCGCCCGCTCCGGGATCGTCGCGAAGCGCCCGGAGGAGGAGGCTCACAGCTTCCGGTTGGAGAATCGTGTCGGTGTTGAGAAAAAGCAGGAATTCGCCCGACGACTCGCGAACAGCCCGATTGTTGGCCGCCCCGAATCCGGGATTATCCGGATTTTTAAGGATCCGGAGTTCGGGGAAGGCGAGGGCCGCTTCGTCGGCTCCGCCGTCGGTCGAGGCGTTATCGGCCAGGATCGCTTCGAAGGGAATGTCCGCCGGTATCGAAAAGACCGCGTCCAGGCACGGCGTAAGGTTCAGCCGGTCGTCACGGTAGACCAAAATCACGGAAAGAACCGGAGTCGTCATCCTCGATGTTCTTCCCCGCCTTCCGTTGCCACGGAGGCGAACAGCGGGCCGTCCGTTTGAGAAGAAAGCGGCGGCGGCGCGAGAAGCGTCCGGCCGCAGACCTCCAGAATGACCCGCTCGATATCCTTGACCTGGCGCTCCCCGGAAAATTTTTCTCGAACGGTCCGAAAACCGTTTTTCACGATCGCCGGCCAACCTTCGGGATGGTCCAGGATGTCGGACAACGCCTTGGCCAGAACCTCGGGGTCCCGGGAATCGGCGAGGAATCCGTTTTCGCCGTGTTGAACGATCTCCGGCAATCCTCCGGCGCGGACGGCCAGGACCGGCACTCCGGCGGCCATACCTTCCAAAGCCGCCCGGCCGAACGAATCGACGACCGAAGCCACCACGACCGCCGTGATCGTTTGAAGGACCTCGGTCAAGTCGGTTCGGAATCCGGCGAAAAACACCCTCTTGAACACATAATGATGGCGGATAAACCGGCGGAGGTCCGCTTCGTACCCGGCGTCGGCCGCGGCCCCGATGAAGATGAGCTTCAAATCGGGGAAGCGGTCGGCGATCAGGGCGAAGGCTTCAAGGACTTCCCTCTGTCCTTTTCCCGGATACAATTTTCCGATGACGCCGATCGCCCGGCTGCCGTCCTCGAGAGCGAACTCGGCCCTGATGATCGGCCGGATCTCGGGATCGCCCGGCCGGATGTTCAGACCGTTGTAGATCAGGGCGAGCTTGTCGGATTCGGGGAAGGCCGCCCGGGTTCTTTCGGAATTGACGATCACCCGGTCCGAATGGTCAAGAATAAATTTGGTGAAGGCCTTCTCGCCCCGGACATAATGAAGAAATGCCTGCTCGCCGGCCAGAATTTCGTGAATCGACCAGATATGGCGAAGTCCGGCCCGTCGGGCGGCCAATGCTCCGCCGAACATCGCCGCGGAGTTGGAGAGAATGACCTCGGCCTTTCTCTCCCGGGCCAGGGCGGCGATCCGCCGGACGGCCCGGCGGTTTAAAACCCAGGCCGCAGGCTGGCGCCAGACCCGGGATTTCTCGGTCGCCCACCATTTCATCGGAACGATGTCGACCGGAACGCCGGCCTTCAGGGCGGCCGGAACGAGCGGGCCTGAACGGGGGAGAATCAACGAGGGGGCGAACATCCTGCGATCCAGTCGCTGGAGCGTCTCCAGGAGCCAGAGCTCGGCTCCGTTGAGCTCGGCCGAATGCGAAACGAACACGACGGAAATCATGCTCCCCCCCCGATGACGCGATAAAAATCGAGCGTCTCTTGAGCCGTCCGCCTCCAGGTGAACCCGGCCGCCCGCTCCCGTCCGCGTTTCCGAAGCTCCGCTCCAAGAGCCGCATCGTCCAGAATCCGCAGCGTCGTTCGAGCGATGTCCTCCGGATCCCCGGGCTCGAAGTACAGGGCGGCCTCTCCTCCGATTTCGGGCAGAGCCGCCGCCCGGGAAACGGCGGCCGGAAGACCGAAGGCCATGGCCTCCAACAACGGAAGGCCGAAACCCTCGGCCAACGAGGGAAAGACCAGGGCCGAGGCCGCGCCGTAGAGAGCCCGGATTTCACGATCGGAAAGATATCCCGGCCGCCGGATTTGTGAAGAAAGCCCGCGCTTCTCGATGGCCCGGACGACCGCCTCCTCATCCCCGCCGGAGCGGCCGGCCAGAACCAGGGGCAGCGGACCGCGCCGGTCCCGGATCAGGGCCAGGGCTTCGACCAGAGCCGGAACGTTTTTCCGGGGCTCGAGCGCCCCGACAAAAAGCAGAAAACCGCCGGTTAAATCGAGCTTTTTGCGAATCGCCTCGATATCCGCCGAGGATGGCGCCGCGGACCGGGACATCTCCGTGCCCAGGCGCGTCACCTTGAGTTTTTTCGAGTCGAGCCCGAACCGTTTGCGGATGGCTTCGGCGCTGTATTCCGAAATCGTGACGACGCCGTCGGCCGCTTGAAGGGAGGCCTCGACCCGGCGGACGAACCGGTTCCGGGCTTCCCGGTCGGCCTTGTCCGGCTCTTCCAGAAAAAACAGGTCGCAGACCGTAACGATCGTCCGGCCGGAAGCGGGAAGCCGAAGCGGCGTCGGCGAATGCGTCAGGTCCAGCTTTTCACCGAAGAGGCGATCGAGCCGCGGCCGGTCGAAATGATCCCAGGCGGCATTGACCAGGCGCACCGGCCATTTCTTGTCGACGAACCGCATCTTCGCGAACGGCGGAATTTTTTCCTTACGGAACCGGTCTTTCCAGGAAGCCGTGAACAGGCAATACTCATTGTCCCGGTCGAGGCCGGCCAGCTCGAAAAGGAGGCTCCTAAAATAAACCCCGACGCCGGTTTCCTGTTTGAGGAAAGGACGGACGTCGAAGCCGATGCGCATTTTTTGTAAATGTATGATAACCAAATAGGCAAGTCAAATGGGAGGAGGGGGAAGCGGCCGATGGTCTTCGGCCGCAACGCCTCGGGATTTGCGTCCGGCGGTTCGGAGTGCTATATAACAACCTGGGCCGAAAAGGAGTATGTTCATGTCCTTCGACGAGATCGCCCGCCGCCTGGAACACTATCGCAACGAGATGATCGACCTGCAGGTCAAGCTGGCCTCCATCCCGGCCATCGCTCCATCTTCGGGCGGCGAGGGCGAGGCCCGCAAGGCCGAATTCCTGCTCGCCTACCTCAAAGACTCGGGTTTTCAGGACATCGAGGTCATCAAAACCCCCGACATCGACGCCCCGGCCGGATATCGGCCCAACATCCTGGCCTACTTTCGCGGCCGGAGCTCCGAGAAAACGATCTGGATCATGACCCACATGGACGTCGTCCCTCCCGGCGAAATGTCGCTCTGGCGGGGCGATCCGTTCAAGCCCTGGGTCGAATCGGGAAAAATCTTCGGCCGCGGCGTCGAGGACAATCAGCAGGATCTGGTCGCCTCGATTTTCGCGGTCAAAGCCCTCCAAGCCCTCGGCCTCAAACCCGCCTTCGATGTCGGGCTGGCCATCGTCGCCGACGAGGAGACGGGGAGCACCAACGGGATCGGCTATGTCCTGAAGAAAACGACCGCCTTCCGGAAAAACGACCTGATCATCGTCCCGGACGCGGGTGTGGAGGACGGGACCGAAATCGAAGTCGCCGAAAAAAGCATTCTCTGGCTCAAGGTGAAAACGCTGGGGAAACAAACCCACGGCTCGACTCCCGAGCGCGGGATCAACGCCTTCAAAGCCGCCGCCTCTTTCATCGTCGAGCTGGACAAGCTCCATCAAGCCTTTCCCGCCGTCAATCCCCTCTTCGATCCGCCGATCTCGACGTTCGAGCCGACGAAGAAAGAAGCCAACGTCCCGAACATCAACACAATCCCCGGGGAGGATGTCTTCTACCTCGACTGCCGGATCCTTCCCCTCTATCCGCTCGAGACCATCGAGGCCTGGATCCGGCGGGAGGCCGAGGCGATCGAAAAGAAATTCGGAGTGACCATCACCACGGAGCATTTGCAGCGCGCCCCGGCCGCGCCCCCGACGCCGCCCGACGCCGCTGTCGTGGCCGTCTTGAAGAAAGGGATTCAGGCCGTTTACGGCAAGGACAGCCGGGCGATCGGAATCGGCGGCGGGACCGTGGCCGCCTATTTCCGGCGAGCCGGATTCGAAGCGGCCTGCTGGTCGAAGGTGGAGGAGACCGCCCATCAGCCGAACGAATCCTGCCGGATCGATGACATGATCGGCGATGCCAAAGTCTTCGCCCACGTCATGATGCAGGAATAATCCGGAGTTCTTCGCCGCCAAGGACGTGCCGGCCGGGCCGGGCCGATCGAGAAAAGCCCTGCCCCTTGTCGACAACGTCGACGCAGGGCCTGCGCGAGGCCTGGAAAATCCGGATGCTTGGGAAGAGGCCGCCACCCATACGTTTGCCCCGCCCGCACCAAGGGGAAGAGAAGGATCCTATTTGTCCTTCGTCGCTTCGTTCCCGGCCGAACCCGGGCCTCCGTCAATCCATCTCCTCCGGCCGATGATGAAGACGGGAAGGAGAAACGGAAAAACCAGGGCCGCCTGCCATCCGCTGAGGCCGGATTCCCGCCACCCGCCGAAGGCGTTGACCGCCCAGGCGGCCGACGCGAAAAAAACAAGATAGAGGGGCAGCATCAGGAGCATATACCGCGTCTCCCGATGCCGCCAGGGCGCGAAGAGGACGACGAACACTGCGCCCAGGACCGTGAGGCCCAGACCCAGAAGCCCTTCGACCGTCTTCTCTTGAACGAGGAAAATTCCCGCCAGGATCGCGACCCAGAGGAAGGCCCCGATCCAGCCGAATGTCCAACCGGCTTTTTCTCCGGACCGGCTCGTCATAGTGATCCCTCCTTTCCCGTCGACAGGCGCCAAAGGGGTTCCTCCGAAAAATATATCCAAATCCGGGGGAAGTCAATGGAGAGGGAGCGTCTCCGGCCGGGGGTCGAATTGACAGGTTCCCGGGAATAATCTTTAATACGCCCATGTCGAAGCGCGCCCCGATTTCCTCCGTGCCGGAGGCCCCCGACCACGAGCTTCCCCGGGTCCTCGGCATCTTCAGCGTCGTCGGCATCGTCGTCGGGACGATGATCGGGTCGGGCATTTTCATCAATCCGCCCATCGTCGCCGCGTACGTCGGAACTCCGGAGCTCATCCTGGCGGTTTGGATCGTCGGCGGCGTTCTGTGCCTCTCCGGCGCCTTGTCGCTGGCCGAGCTCGGCGCCGCCCAGTCCGAGGCCGGCGGGATCTACGTCCATCTCCGGGAAGCCTACGGGCAGATGCCGGCGTTTTTATTCGGCTGGTCGCTCTTCCTGATCATCGGATCCGGGTCGCTGGCGACTCTGGTCGTCGGCTTTTCCTCCAAGTACCTGACGTATTTCGTCCGACTCTCCTCCTTCCAGGAAAAAGCCGTCTCGGTCGCGATCATTCTCATTCTGACGGCGGTCAATGTTTCGGGCGTACGCAAGGGCGCCAACCTGATGAACATCCTGACCGCGGTCAAGTTCATCGCCCTGATCGGTATCTGCTCTCTGGTCTTCTTTTACTCCGGGGGAACGGCGGACAATTTCCACTCGACCCTGGCTTCGGCCCGCCCGGCCGGAAGCACCGTCGGGAATTTCGGCGTCGCCTTGATCGCCGCCCTCTGGGCCTACAAGGGGTGGGAAAACAGCACGTACAGCGTCGGCGAAGTCCGCCGCCCCCAGCGGACGTTTCCCTTCGGCCTGCTGATCGGGACGATGGTCGTCGTTTTCCTCTATCTCATCGCCAACCTGGCTTACCTGTACGTCTTTCCGGCGGCCGAAATGGCCAGGTCCGAGCATATCGCCTCCGACGTCATGCGGACCGCGGTCGGCCGACTGGGAGCTTCGGTGACATCCGTGATCATCCTGATGTCGATTTTCGGAACGGCCAACAGCCACGTCCTGACCGCCCCCCGGGCCCTCTATGCCATGGCCAAGGACGGATTCTTTTTCAAACCCATGGCCAAAATCCATCCGCGCTACCGGACGCCGCATATCGCCATAATCGGTTTTTCCTTCTGGGCCTGCCTCCTGGCGGCCAGCGGGACCTTCGAAGGGCTTTTAAACTTCGTCATGTTCGGATACTGGATTTTCATGGGCCTGGCCGTCGCCGGGGTGATCGTCATGCGCCGCAAGGCCCCCGACCGGCCCCGGCCTTACAAAGCCTGGGGTTATCCGCTCACTCCGATCCTGTTCATCCTGGGCGTGGTGCTTCTGACCGGCAACTCGCTCGTCAAGACCTTCTGGAATTCGTTCGCCGGGCTGGGCCTCATCGCCGCCGGAATTCCGATCTATTACTTCTGGAAATCCCGCCGGAAAGGAAAAGCCGGATGCTGAATCTCGACCTCATTCAAACCGTCGCCTTCGCCGGGATCGTCCTGTTCGTCGGGTACGCCCTCTGCCGCTGGATCCGTCCGCTTTCCCGATACAACATTCCGGCCCCCGTGGTCGGCGGACTGCTGGTCTCGTTCGCCTCCCTGATCGCCCACCATTACGGGGCGACCCTGTTCACCTTCGACATCACCCTCCGCGATCCCCTGATGATCGCTTTCTTCACCACCATCGGATTCGGAGCCAGTCTTTCCCTGCTCAAGGTCGGCGGTCCCCAGGTCATTCTCTTTTTCGTCATAGCCGCCGTAGCCGTTGTGTTCCAGAACCTGATCGGGGCCGGCTTGGCCGTCCTCTTCGGCCTTCATCCCCTGTTCGGAGTCATCAGCGGTTCGGTAACCATGGCCGGGGGCCCGGCCACCGGACTGGCCTTTGCTCCGCTGTTCGAACAGGCCGGCGTGAACGGGGCCTCGACGGTGGCCATCGCTGCGGCCATGTTCGGGATCATCGCCGGAGGACTGCTCGGGGGACCGGCGGGCACCCGGCTGATTGAGAAGAACAAACTGAAAAAGTCCCTCCACCGCAAGGGCGAAACTCCGATGGTGATCGCCGAACAGGTCGTCGAGGACAAGTTGGCCGAACCCAGGGCCGCCGCTCCCGGCGGCGAAGACGTCGAATCCTACGTCCTCCTGAAAAACCTCGTCGTCCTGCTCGCGGCCATGTGGATCGGATCCTGGGTCAGCAAGGCTTTCGCCGCCACGGGCATCACCCTCCCGGCTTATATCGGAGCGATGTTCGTCGCCGCGATCATCCGCAATATCGACGACGCCACCCGACTGTTCGGCCTCTCCCAGAGAACGCTCGACGACCTCGGCCATGCCGCTCTTTCCCTTTTTCTGGTCATCGCCCTGATGACCCTGCAACTCTGGCAATTGGCCGGCCTTGTCCTCCCGCTCTTCGCCATCCTGATCGTCCAGGTGATTTTCGTGGCCGCGCTGAGCCTCGCTCCGGTCTTCCGCTTCATGGGAAAAGATTACGACGCGGCCGTCATGTCCGGAGGGTTTTGCGGCTTCATGCTCGGGACGACGGCCAACGCCATGGCCAACATGAAAGCCCTGGTCGACAAATTCGGCCGGGCCCCGAGGGCTTTCCTGGTCGTCCCGATGGTCGGCGCTTTCTTCATCGATTTCACCAACGCCCTCATCATCACCGTCTTTCTCAACATCATGAAATAGAGCGGCGTGATTTTGCGTCCGTCGGCCGGGCGGCGAAGAGCCGCCTCAGGAAACGGCGACGGCCCGGTTCCCGCGGGACGGAAAGAGATCGAGGATTTCGCGCCGGCCGGAAGGGAACGGACCGGACTTCAGGTGAAAATGATGTGGCCGCCGCCGGCGATCTCGTAGAATTTGCCGACGTTGATGATCGAGTCGACCTGGGGGCAGAAATCCTCTTTCTTCAGTTTGAACATGTCGACCGTGGCCTTGCAGGCGTAGAGCTTGCAGCCGGCATCGGCGACCATCTCGACGAACTCGGGGATGGGCGGAATGTCGAGCTTGTCCATGGTCTTCATCATCATCGATGTGGCCATGGCCGACATGCCCGGGAGAACGCCGATCAGGCTGGGCATATGCATGCCCGGATTTCCCACCGTGGCCACCTTGACCTTGCCCATCCTCTTGGTGATGATCGCGTCCAGGCCGAAAAAGGTGAAGAACAAATTGGCTTCGATCCCTTCCATCCGGGCGCCGTTGGCCATGATCAATCCCGGATAGACGCCGTCCAGGCCGCCCTTGGAGATGATGATCGAGACTTTCCTGATTTTGTCTTCCATGATTTTTCCTCGCGATCGCGGTTCGCCGCGGTCAGACGCAGCCCTCGGGCTTCTTCAATCCGGCGATCCTGGCGGCCTTTTTGGCCGGCCCGCCGGGAAACAGGTCGTACAGCTCCTTGGTGGTCACGACGCCCGACTTGTTGAGCCGGCGGACGCTCGGCACCTGGCCGTTTTCCCTGAATTCCTTCTGCATGAACTCGATGACCTTCCAGTGGGCCGGCCCGAG
>CAYPKX010000020.1:0-33382 GCA_964411395.1 uncultured Eubacteriales bacterium
GGCCTCACGATTTTCCCATGGGGAGTAACCGTCCGGGGGGCCGCCAGGCCCCGGCTCCGACCGCGGCGGCCATAATTACCGCGGGTTTCGCTCGATCTCGAATCCGAAGCCGTTCCAGACGAGGGCGATCTCGATGTCGGGCTCCGGCCCGTCGTGGAGCCTTGTCCAAATCGCTTGAATTTCAGCCAGGTTGGGGAACAGACGGAATTCCACCAATCCCCGTGAAGCGACCGCCGCGTCTTTTGTTTCCCGATAGAAATCGGATCCCTGAAGCGGCGGCAGCGCTTGTTCCAGAGGCTGGGGGCGCGGCGCCTCTTCCGCGGCCGAAATTGTCCAGAATACGAAACTGCGGGCCCGCAGGTTGGCGGTCGCGACGGCAATGACGGCGCCGCCGTCGGCTCTTGGAAACCGGCGGAGTTCGACCTGTCCCTCGGGATAGAGCACGCGCAGGAAGTCCGCCGCCGGCTCCTCGAGCCGGAAGGAACCCGATGTCCCGGTCCAGGCCAAACCGGCTTTTGCCTCATCGCTCAATCCCTCGGTGGTTTCGTCGAAAATCGCGGCCGGGAGGCGGAGCAGGATGACCCGCATCGGTGACTCGGCCGGGGCCGGTTCAGCCACTCGGTGCAGCTTTACGGTGAACGGAGCGGGTTTCGATCCCGAGACCGTCAGGCTGCGGCGATCAGCCGCCGGGGTGAGGATCAGCTCGTTCTCAAGCTCCGCCTCATTCTCCGTAACCGGTTTTCCGATGAGATTCCAGGACCGGCCGTCTCCGTTTCTCAAACCGCGCCCTGAAACGACGACCGGCAACGGCCACTCCGAACCCCGCCGTATCGAAAGGCTGTATTGAAGCGAAAAAATCAGACAACCCTCGATCCTCGGATTTTCATCCAGGCGAATCACCCAATCGATTCCATCGCTGTAACGGCCGCCGAGGCTTCCGGCGCCGGACGCGGAGTTGGCGAAGGTCTGCAGAAACTCCGTCCGGTCGAGGGTGCGCGCCGTCCGGACTTTCAGGAAAGGGATGGAGCCGGGGCCGTTGATCTCCCTGTCGTCGCCGTCGGCGATGAAATGATCCCGGAATTTCAGCCATTGCCGCTGGTTGATCTGCAGCTCGGAGAAATTCCCGGCCGGCATCTCTTTGCCCAACCGGCGATAAGTCTCATTGAGCTCCTTGTCCGCCAGGGCGAAATGGCGTTCAGCCGCGGTTCTCCGGGCCGCCTCGGAAACGAGCGGGTGCCGTCCGGCAACCGTCGCCGGAGTCCCGTCGGCGAATTTCAATTGCTCCGGTTGAAGCCACCGCAGGGAGGCCTTGTCCCGGTCGAACGAAATACGGATCGTCTGCGCCGCCCCGTCCCGCCCCGGCCCGGCGGCTTCCAGGATCCGGTCGTCTCCTGCGGAAGGTTCCAAGCGGTGCGGCCGCAGCAACTGCCGGGAACGCCCCCGGGCATCGACATGGTTCACTTGGAGGTATACGCCCCGGTCCTCCGCTTCTTCGATCCGCAGCGTCAGCCCGTTTTCGGCCGCGCCGTAAAACCGGTCCGGGACAAGTCCTGAATCCGATGCGGGCGACGGTGACGGGACGAGGCCCGCCGCCAGGACGAGGACCCCCGCGATCCGGCGGATGACCAACAACGTTATTTCTTCCAGACCGGCAGTCCGCGGCCGGGGGTCCAGGGGGCTCCGGCCGCTTCCAACTCCGCCCCGAGTTTGCGCAGGTCGCCTTCAATCAAGCCGCGAAGCTTGTCCAGAACGTTGCCGAAACCGGCCGCCGCGATCTCGTAATCCTTCTTTGCGTTCGCGGTGATCGGCCCGGTCGCGTCGGCCTGGATCGAGACGCGGTCCAGCAACGACGGCGGCTGGGGTTCGTACAGGCGGTATTTCGTCGGATCGCCGGAGAGGAAGAGCAAGGCGTCCTGGATGCCGATTTCAATCTGTCGGGCCCGCTCGCCGAGCTTCGGGTCCGCCTTGGGCGTATCGAGAAGGGCTTTCTTGACGAAGGCCAGTGACCGGAGAGCTTCCCGGGCCGCAGCCGAAGCGCCGAGCATCGCCCGCTGCAGCTCTCCGGCTTTCTTCTGGAAAGCCAGGAGCACCGTTTTGTCCTTTTCCGGAAGCGAGGCCAGCCCGAGCGATTCGACGACGAAAGGCGCGGGTCCATCCAGGGGGATCAGCTGACCGTCGATCTTTTTAGCCAGGGAAACGGCGAATTTGCCCGGGACGACGAGCGGTCCCTGCGGACCGCTCTCCCACATTTCCCGGAAGCCTTCCTCCAGGCGGGTGGGATTGACGGCCGCATAGCGCAGGTCCCAAGCCACGCGGTGGAGTCCGGCCGCAGCCGGCGCGGAGATCCGTCGGACGACGGAGCCGTCTTCGGCCGTCACGGTCAGGACGATCTCCGGTTTTTCCTCCATTTCTTCCTTGAGAAGAATGTCCCATCCGGGGAAGGTGACGGTTTTCCCTTCCTTCAGAAGCTTGGCTTCCTCGTCGCGGCGGGCTTTAGCCGCCGGCTTCAGGTCTTCTTTGAGGTGGTAGGTGAAGACGGCTCCGAACGGCGGATTGGGCGCGAGGAAAAACGTATCGCCGAAGCAGCCCCGGCCCGATGAATCGACCGGACGCAGGGGGATATAGGAGAGGGCTTTTTTGACGGGGAAAAGGGCGGCTGGGCGGGCCAGGACGTCCTCATCGATCGTTCTCAAGGGCGAATAATCGTCCAGGACGTAGAGGCCGCGGCCGAACGACGCCCCGACGAGGTCGGATTCCCGCTCGTGAATCTCGAGGTCGCGGAAGGAGATCGTCGGCAGACCGCCCGAAAGCTTCAGCCAGCGTTTTCCGCCGTCGAGGGTGGCGAAGATGCCGAACTCGGTCCCGGTAAAAATCAGGTCTTTCTTGACCCGGTCCTGGGCGACGGCCCAGACGATCGTCCGGCCGGGCAGGTCGCCGGAAATCGATGACCAGGTCCGGCCCCGGTCGCTGCTGCGGAGGAGATAGGGTTTGTAGTCGCCGGTTTTATGCGAGTCGACGGCGGCGAAAACGACGTCCGGCTCGACCGGCGAGGCCTTGACCTCGTTGACGAAGAAAAATTCCGGCACGCCGGGCAGGCGGTCGGTTTTCCGCCAGGTTTTTCCGCCGTCCTCGGTGGCCTGGAGATGGCCGTCGTCTGTCCCGGCGTAGATCAAACCTTCCACCAGCGGCGATTCGCTGACGGAGGTGATCGTCGAGAACTGCGACATCGCCACGTGGTCCCAGAGGGCATCGGCGCTCCAGGTCCGGCCCATGATGGGCTCGGCCAGCCGGAAAATATTCCGGGTCAGATCGGGGCTGATCCGGGTCCAGGAATCGCCCCGGTCCTCGCTTTTCCAGACGTATTGCGAGGCATAATAAATCCGGGCAGGGGAGTGGGGGCTGACCACGACCGGCGAATCCCAGTTGAACCGGAGCGGCGGTTCGCCGGCTTCCGGCCGCGGGCTGACGAAAATCGTCTCGTGGCTTTTTTTATCGTACCGGAAAAGGTTGCCCTCCTGGTATTCGAGATAGATGGTATTCGGGTCGGAGGGGTCGACGGCGCTGGCGTAGCCGTCCGCCCCGAAGGTGATCGTCCAATCGGCGTTGGTGATGCCGTTGCCGTTGAGGGTTCGGGAAGGGCCGAGCTGGCTGCCGTTGTCCTGGGTTCCGCCGTGAATGTTGAAGAAGGGCAGGGCATTGTCGAGGGCGATTTTATAGAACTGAGTCACGGGGAGATTTTCGAAGAACCGCCACGTTTTTCCGCCGTCCTGCGTTTCGTAGACTCCGCCGTCGCTTCCGTTGAGGATGTAGTCCGGCTTGCCGGGAAGGAAGGCCATGGCGTGGTTGTCGCCGTGCTTGTTGTTTTCGGGCACCCGGACGAAGGTCTTTCCGCCGTCGTTGGTGACCATCAAGCCGGGATTCATCTGGTAGACCCGGTCGAAGACGTTCGGGTCGGCGAAGATTTCCTGGTAATAATGCGGGCCGGTGCCGCCGCTGATGAAGGCATTCCGTTTTTCGAAGCTCTCGCCCCGGTCGGCCGAGCGGAAAAAGCCGCGCTCCTCGGGCGAAGCTTCGACCGTGGCGTAGACGACCCGCGGATCCTGGAACGAAACGGCCAGGCCGATTTTTCCGAGATCGCCCTTGGGCAGTCCGACGGTCAGCTTGCGCCAGGTTGTTCCGGCGTCCTCGCTTTTATAAATGCCGGACTCGGGCCCGCCGCCCATAAAGGCGGCGACGGTCCGCCGCCGCTGGTAAGCCGCGGCGTAGATGATATCGGGGTTGACCGGGTCGAATTCGGCCGAAGTGACGCCCGTGTCCTTGGAAATTTCGAGGGAAAGGGTCCAGTTTTTTCCGCCGTCGACCGATTTATAAAGGCCGCGTTCGCCGCCGGCCGACCAGAGCGGGCCTTCGGCCGCGACAAAGACGACCGACGGGTTGCGGGGGTCGACGAGAATGCGGGCGATGTGCTCGGAATTCTTCAAGCCCATGTTCGTCCAGGTTTTGCCGCCGTTGAGGCTTTTATAGACGCCGTCGCCGTACCCCGCGTGGCGGCCGCTGACGTTCTCGCCCGTCCCGACCCAGACGATTTCGGGATGGACCGGATCCAGGGTCAGGCAGCCGATGGAGTAGGATGTCTGGCCGTCGAAGACGGGGGTCCAGGTTGTCCCGGCGTTTTCCGTTTTCCAAACGCCGCCCGAGCCGACGGCGACGTACCATGTCGCCGGGCGTTGAGGGTGGATGACGATATCGCTGATCCGGCCGGACATGATCGCCGGCCCGATATTGCGAAAGGTCAGGCCGGAGAGAAGTCCGGTGGTGATCAGGCTCCCGGCTTCGGGCGCGGAAGTTTTGGCCGCGGCTTTTCCTTTCTGGGCAAAGGAGGCCATCGGCGCGAGGAGCAGGAGGGAAAGAAGAACGGCGGCGGATCTTTTCATAAAAGCCTCCGAACGGGATAATGACCGGAAGGCATCCATTATCACAACTGCGGTTCCGAGGGCAACTCCGGCGGCTCGACGGAAAAACCGATGTCGGCCGGGCGACGGTTCGGCGGTCGGACGCCGCTCGGCCCGGATGCTTTTCAGGGGATGAAAACACGAGAGGATTTATTTCAGAACGTGTCGAGGAATAAGGCTTGAAGCTCCCTGGCTTCGGCCAGGATGGCTTTGACCTCGGGCCTCGCCTCGATGACTTTCTGTCCTTCCATAGTGCGGAAAAGAACGCCGTTATCGAAGTAGAATCGAATTTCCGCCGGGGTTCCCGAGCCCTCGGGGCTTTGGACGAAGGCGAAGACGAGCTTCCCTTTGTCGAACAGGAATTCCCGGTAGAACGTTTGGGCGGCGACGATTTCCTGGATTTCGACTTTCGTCAGGACGGAGGCCGGGCCGCCCGGCTCTTCGCCGGCGAATTCCGGATGGTCCGTGTACCAGAAGACGGTCTTTTTAAAGTAGGTGCCGGAAGCCCGCCAGGAACCGTTGTGCCGATTGATGACGACCTCCGAGGCGTAAAATCCCGGCGGGCTGCCGCCTTCGGCTTCCTTGACGGCCAGAGCAATGCGCTCCTGGACATCGGCCCAAAGCGACCGGATGCGGGCGAGGGGGTCGTCTTGAGGATGGGAGAAGGCGAGCAGGCTGACGAACAAGGCCGCGCCGACGAGGCCTATCCTGTTGATGACGATTTTGCGATTGGCCATCGATCCCTCCGCGTGCTTCCGGTCGACATTCTTTATATGACAGATCCTCCCGCCGAATCAAGAAATCATAATTATCATTCGGGGCCAGGTTACTCAACTCCCGATCTCCCGTCATGATTGATAATTCGGGAGTTGAGTAACCTGGCCCCGAACTCACTCAACCCGGATTTTGACATCCCGGCCGGCGGCGCATATAACTTTTTCCGCGGCTCAATTCTCAAAGAAAGGATCACGTCGCATGAGCATGACCCGGAGGGATTTCGTTCGCTGGGCGGGAATGGGGGCGACGGCGGCGGCGACGGGCCTTGCCCCGGCCTCGGCCGAAACGGGCCAGCCGGGACAACAGGCGGCTTCCGGAGGGCTGAGCCTCGAGGAACGGGGCATCCATCCCATTTTGGAAAAAGACCATCCATATATTTTCATCGATTCCTGCATGCAGATGTGGCCCGATGCGCCGTTTGCCGACGCCCACCGCTACGGGGCCACGGTTTACGGGGTTACGGCTTGGGACCCGCACCTTGACGTCGACCGGGCTTTGGAAGGGTTGATGTTCTGGCATGCCGTCACCCGGAAATATCCGAACCTGGCCGTCGTCACCGCGGCCTCGGAAATCCCCGAACTCAAGAAGTCCGGCCGGGCCGGATTGCTCCTGGCTTCGCAATGCGGAGACTTCATGGGAGACAAGCTCCATCGGCTCGAGGCCTTTTATCGCCTGGGTTTGCGGATGCTGATTTTCGCCTACAGCCAGACCAACCGGCTTTGCGGCGGCTGTCTCGACAAGGCCGACGGGGGATTGACCTCGCTGGGCGAGCTGGCCGTGGACGAAGGCAACCGCCTCGGCCTTCTCCTGGACTGTTCCCATGTCGGGGCCCGCTCGGGAATGGAGATCATCGAGCGCAGCCGCCAACCGGTCGTTTTCAGCCACTCCGGAGCCGACGCCGTCTCGCCCAATTCGCGAAACGCCGACGACGCCCGGATCAAAGCCTGCGCGGCCAAGGGTGGTGTTATCGGGCTGTCGCCCTGGGGCCCGATGGTTCTGAAGAAAGGCCGGACAACGCGCCCGACTCTCGATGATTTTATCGATCATATCGACCACGCCGCTCAGCTTGTCGGCGGCGTCGACCACATCGGCGTCGGGACGGACATGAGCCTGGGAACATATCCGGAGCATGTCGCCGACCCATGGGGCTCGCCGGCGCTGAAAGACGTGGCCGGGGCGTACGACAAGCACATCACCGCCAATTTCCGCTCGCCGCTCCGGATGGCCGAGGGCTTCAGCCAGTACGCCGAGGTCGTCGGCTTCGCCGACCGGCTCGGCAAGCGCGGTTACTCCGATGCCGACATTCGCAAGATCCTGGGCGAAAATTTCCTCCGCGTTTTTGCTCAAGTCTGGAAATGAAGCATGAGAAAAGCGCTCTTTCCCCTCGTTCTTTCAGCCGTCATCGTCGCGGCTTTTGCGTCCTGCCGGCCGGACGCCTCTTCGCCGTCCTCTCCCTCCGGCGCGTCCGCCGTCCCATCCGTTCCCCCCGGCGCTTTCGGCGACCTCGGCAACGGTTTTTATCTCAATCCGATCTTCCCCGGCGACTATCCGGATCCGACCATCCTCCGCGACGAGGCGGATTATTACATGACCCATACGCCCCACGACAACAAGCCGGGGCTTATTGTCTGGCACTCCCGGGACCTTGTGAACTGGAAGGCGATCGGCGCGGCCTTGACCGAAGGGGCGGGGGAGATCTGGGCGCCCGAGCTGGTCAAGCACGGCGGAAAATTCTTCATCTATTATCCCAATCAGACGACTCATTCCAACTGCGTCGTGACGGCTGATTCGCCGGCCGGTCCCTGGTCCGCCCCGGTCGATTTGAAAATCGGAAACATCGATCCCGGCCATGTCGTCGGCGAAGACGGCAATCGCTATCTCTATTTCTCCGACGGGCATATGGTCCGCCTGGCTCCCGACGGCCTTTCAACCGTCGGAGAGGCCCGCAAAGTCTATGACGGGTGGGCTTATCCGGAGGACTGGTTGGTCGAATGCTTCTGCCTGGAATCGCCGAAGCTTTTCCGCCGGGGCGAATATTTTTATCTCATCTCGGCCCAGGGCGGCACCTCCGGTCCGGCCACAGGGCACATGGCCGTTGTCGCCCGGTCAAAATCCGTTCATGGCCCATGGCAAAACTCGCCGCATAATCCGCTCCTTCACACGTTCTCCTCGGCCGAGCCGTGGTGGTCAAAAGGGCATGCCGGCTTCGTCGACACGCCCGGCGGCGACTGGTACGTCGTGTATCATGCGGCCAAAAGCAATCGCCGGACGCGCGGCCGGATGACCCTGCTCGAGCCCATCGAATGGACGGCCGACGGCTGGCCACGCCTCAAAGACGGGATCGATCCGGCCCGCCCGATCCCGATGCCGAAGGGGGAAAACATCGGGTCGACGGTCGATCTGCAAGGCGATTTCGAGACGGCTTTCAAGAATCACCGCTGGCAGGCGGCCGGAGCGTGTGATCCGGCCCGATATGTGTTTTCCGGCGATATGCTCAAGATGGAATCCCTCGGCGAAAAACCCGAGGAATCGCATCCGCTTCTTTTCCAGGCCCATCACGACTGTTATGAAGCCTCGGTCGATATCGCGGCTGGAGCGGCCGGATTCCGCGGTCTCATGCTCTATTACGGAGCCCGGTATTATTACGGCTGCGGCCTCGGTCCGGACGGCGTTTACGTGTTCGGCCCGGACCGTCGCGAAAAAATCGCCGACCCGCCCGTCGGCGCCGCTTCCGTTCATTTCAAGATCGTCGACGATGACCAGACCGTCGGCCTGTATTACAGCCCGGACGGAGCGGCCTGGAAGCGGGTCGAGGATGCGGTCGACGTCTCGCCCTTCCAGACCAACCTTCTCCGCGGATTTCGGAGCCTCCGGCCGGCCCTCTTTGCCTGTGGGATTCCCGGCGCCGAAGCGGAGTTTCGGAATTTCTCTTACCGGGCCGAATAATTCGGGACCGAATGATCAGCCCGGGATCACTCCTCCGCCAGGGAAGGGTAGGCGAAATCCTGCGGGGTGTTGAAACACTCCTTGATCGTCCGGGCCGAGACCCAGCGGAGCAGGTTGAAGATGGAACCGGCCTTGTCGTTCGTCCCGGAGGCCCGGGCCCCGCCGAACGGCTGGTGCCCGACGACCGCTCCGGTGGTCTTGTCGTTGATATAGAAATTTCCGGCGGCGTGGCGCAGGCGCTCTTCGGCCAGGGCGATGGCCGCCCGGTCCCGGGCGAAAACCGCTCCGGTCAGCCCATAGGGCGAGGTCCGGTCGCAAAGGTCCAATGTTTCGGCGTATCGCCCGCTTTCGTACAGGTAAACCGTCAGAACCGGTCCGAAAATCTCCTCGGACATCAGCTTGAAATGCGGATTCGAGGTTAAAACGACCGTCGGCTGGATGAATAATCCTTCCCGGTCGTCGCACGTTCCGCCGTAAATCACTTCCGCTTCCGGACTC
This sequence comes from uncultured Eubacteriales bacterium, assembly GCA_964411395.1. Classification (GTDB taxonomy): domain Bacteria; phylum Acidobacteriota; class Aminicenantia; order Aminicenantales; family UBA4085; genus JAAZPG01. Next base: position 9,174 of record CAYPKX010000020.1, read on the forward strand.
TCTTTTGCGAAATCGATGTAGCCCTTGATATCCTTGAAGGCCTGGCGGTCGATGACCGCGCCCATGAAGTTGGAGAAATCCTCCACCGGGCCGACCTTGACCCGGTCCAGCTGTCCAAAAAGCTCTTTCTGAAGATCCGGCCAGATGTCCTTTGGGATGTAAGCCCGCGAGGTGGCCGAGCATTTCTGGCCCTGGTATTCAAAGGCGCCCCGAATGAGGCAGGCCGCCAAGGCCCTGATGTCGGCCGAGGAGTGGGCCACCACGAAATCCTTCCCGCCCGTTTCCCCGACGATCCGGGGGTAGGACCGGTAGGAGGAGATGTTGCGGCCGATAATGTCCCACATCCGGTTGAAGACGCCGTTGGACCCGGTGAAGTGGATGCCCGCCATCTCCGGATGGCTGATGGTGAAGTCGCCGATTTCCCGAGCATCGCCGGGGACGAAGTTGATTACCCCGTCGGGAAGTCCCGCATCCCGCATTATGGTCATGATCTGATACGCCGAAAAAACGGCGGTCGACGCCGGCTTCCAGAGAACGGAATTCCCCATCAAGGCCGGCGCGGAGGCGAGGTTGCCGCTGATGGAGGTGAAGTTGAACGGGGCGACAGCGAAGACGAATCCCTCAAGGGGCCGGTATTCCAGCCGGTTCCAGGTCGCCTGGAAGCTTTCGGGCTGGTTCTGGTAGATCTGCTGCATGAAAAACGTGTTGAAACGGAAAAAATCGATGAGTTCGCAAGCCGCATCGATCTCGGCCTGGAAGGCGGTCTTGCTCTGATTCAGCATCGTTCCGGCGATCACCTGATAGCGCCGCTGTTTGGCCAGCAGCTCCGAGGCTTTTAAAAATACGCCGACGCGTTCCTGCCAGGCGGAGCGGGACCAGTCCCGCCAGGCGGTCCGGGCGGCGGCGACGGCTTGCTCGATCTCCGTCTTTCCGGCTTTATGAAACCGGGCCAGGACGTGCCCATGGTCGTGGGGAATGCGGCATTCGCCGAGATTGCCGGTCCGGACTTCGCGGCCGCCGATAATCAAGGGAATCTCGGGGATACGGCCGCGCATATCGGCCAATTCCTTTTTCAAGGCGGCCCGCTCCGGGGCGCCCGGGGCGTAGCTCTGGACGGGTTCGTTCTGGGGACGAGGGACGTGAAGAAAAGCGTTCATGGCATTCTCCTTTTCCGAGGGCGAGGATTTTGCCCCGCCTCTGGAATATTACGCCCGGATTAGATATAATCAAATCTCATAATATTTATAATGAATATGAAAAATATTCATAGAGAAGGGCCGTGGATCTCTATCAGCTGAAAGCCTTCTACCGGCTCGGCCAGGCCAAGAGCTTTACCGAGACGGCGCGCCGGATGCATTTGACGCAGTCGGCCATCAGCCATGCCGTGAAAAAGCTCGAGGATTCGGTCGGGGTGCCTCTGGTTGAGCGGAAAGCCCGCCGCTTCGCCCTGACCCCGGCCGGCCGCGACTTATGGGAATCCTGCGCCGTCGTTTTTCCCGAGCTCGACCGGGCCCGGGAAAAGCTGGCCGGGCATGCCGGGCCGCCCGTCGTCGAGCTGACAGTGGGCAGCCCGGTGGAATTCGGCACGACGATCCTGATCAAATCGATCAAGGATTTCTGCGAGAGCGATCCCCAGGTCCGCGTCCACTTTTCGTTTTCCCAGGACCTCGAAAAACCCCTGAAAACCGGCGAGGTTGATTTCATCATCGATTGCGCCCCGCACGCCGGTCCCGGCATCGAGCGGCTGTTTCTGTTTCGGGAATTCTACACGGTCGTTGCGGCTCCGGCGTTCATTCGGGATCGCCGGCTCCGCCGGCCGGTCGATCTCGAACACGTCCCGATTCTCTCTCTGGACAAGGAGGGACGGTGGTGGCGCAATTTTCTGGCGGCCGCAAAAGGGGAGGACCGGCCCCGACTGCGGAACGTGATCCAGATCGACCATGTCCGCGGCCTCATCAACGGGGCCATCGCCGGGCTCGGGGTGAGCTTCGTCCCGAAATACGCCGTGGTCCGGGAGATGGCTGACCGCCGCCTGCTGGATCCTTTCCCGAAAATCAAACCGCTGGCCGACGAATTTTGCATCTATGTCCGCAAAGACAGGTTGGCCGGGCAAAAAACCCGTCTCTTGATCGATTATCTCCGCAAAATCCGTCCGGCGGAATTCGCTGCCGAGCGTCCAAAAAAATAAATCGTTCGGCTTCCGCTTGACGCCGTCGCTCCGCCGGGAATACCATCCCTCCGCGGTCATCGAGGAGCCCTCCATGAAGAAAAAAGTCGTCGGCGTCAAAGTCACCGTCCTCGAGGTCAAGGACGAATGTTCGCTGGGCCATAAACCCGGCGACTCGGCGTTGATCACCGCCCATGGCGTCGAGGGGCGCATCTGCATCCATGCCCTGTACAGCCTGCTTCCGGCCGCCTTCGCCATGCTGTTCGACGCCGAATTCCCCTGGCTGACCGATGCGGATGTGAAAACGCATGCCTGCCCCGACGCGGCCAACCCGGTCATCTTCGAGCTCCGCAAGATCCGGGAGACGGAATAATAATTCGGGGCCAGGTTACTCAACTCCCGAATTCCGGCTTCATTTAGAGTTCGGGAGTTGAGTAACCTGGCCCCGATTTCTTTGGCCCCGAATTATTATAAACATTTGTTGCGGCCGGGGCGTAAGTTTAACGGGAGCTTTCTTGCATGAAAAAAATCTTCTTGTCTTGTCCTGGCTTTTGGCCGGCGGTTCTCGCGGCCGGCCTTGCCGCTTCCGTCCCCGCTTCCGTCCCCGCCTCCGCCGAGGACGCCATTTCGGCCTCCTCCGGCTTCCGCTGGGCCGAGGTCTATAAGGCCGGCCCCGTCAAGCTCGTTCCCGATCCGGGTTTCGGGAAAGGAGAAGACTGGGGGAGCTACCTCTTCGAAAGCTCCAAGGACATCGCCGTCGCCGCCGATGGGACGATATTTATGGCCAACAGCCGGGAAAATACGATCCATAAATTCGATCCCTTGGGGAAGAAGATTCTCACGTTCGGCCAGAAAGGCCAAGGTCCAGGAGACCTCGAAACCCCGGGCTCCCCGAGCATCCTCAACGAAAAGTACCTGGTCGTAAGCGAATATGCCCTGAACCGTCGAATCAGTCTTTTTGACCTCAACGGCCGTTTTTTCAAGCTTTTCACCGCCCAGCGCCCCGTGTACGACGTCGTCGCCCTGGCCGGGACGAAGATCGCTTACCTCGCCAAACAGTTCGAACAGGAAAGCAAGGATCGAAATCCCGGGGTGCGGTCGATGCCCATGACCATTCGGGTCGTTCTCAAGGACATCGAGACCGGGACCGAAAATGTCGTCCTCTCCCGAACGATCACCCAGAAGATGATCATGCTTTCCTCCGGGGGAGCCATGTCGTTTGGGGACAACATGGTCGGAGACATTTTATTGGCCCGGACGAACGACGGGAATCTGGCCGTGGGCGACACGAATTCTCCTCAAATCGTCGTTTATGGAGTCGACGGTAAGGTCTTGCGATCGTTTGAATTGAAAAATCCGCCCCGGCGGGTCACGGCCGAATATCTCGACCGTTACAAAACCGTCAAGCTGGCGCCCATGTTGGAGCGTTTGAAGAAGTTCCCCTCCGTCAAATCGGCGTACGCTGAGCTGGCCCGACTGGACTACGCCCAGCTCTTCAACGCGAATCTTCCGTATTTTATCGAGATGAGGACGGATGCCGACGGCAATTTCCTCTTTTTCCAAGTGGCGGACGATCCCGGCAAGTCGAACCTGGACTTCTCCGTTTACTCTCCCCAGGGGGAATTTCTCGCCGATACGCGAATCGATCCCGGCCCGTTCGAGGTGAACATCGATTACCGCTTCCGCTGCCTGAGTTTCGCCAAAACAGGTTTGATCGGACTGGCGGTGCCCAAGGATGACGCCGATCAGCTGCCCGTCCTCTTTCGAGTCGTCCCAGGCGCGACGGTCCGCTGACCCGAGAGCCGGCGGATCGGCGTAAAAAATTCGGGGCCGGATTTTCACTTCGTCAATTTCTCAGGGCAGGGCGACAAGGGGAAAAGGGATTCCGGACGCTGATTTTCGCCGGAAATTGGGAATCACCGGGAAAATCTGGTATCGTTGAATCCCAAAATCTCTTCACCCGACTCGAAAGGAGTTCCCATGTCGGACAAACAATGGTCCGCCCCGCCGGCGATGATGATCGACCCGAAAAAGCGCTACACCGTGAAGATCGAAACCGCCCGCGGGACGATCGAGATCGAGCTCGCTCCCCAGTACGCCCCCCAAACGGTCAATAACTTCGTTTTCCTGTCCCGCGAGGGCTTCTATGACGGCGTCCGCTTCCACCGGGTCATCGCCGATTTCATGATCCAGGGCGGCGATCCGACCGGCACCGGCCGCGGCGGCCCGGGCTATAAATTCGGGGACGAGTTCGCCCAAAATCCCCTCAAGCACGAAACGGGCGTCATCTCGATGGCCAACGCCGGCCCGGGCACCAACGGCAGCCAGTTCTTCATCACCCACTCGCCCCAGCCGCACCTCAACGGCAAGCACACCGTCTTCGGCAAGGTCGTCAAGGGACAGGACGTCGTCGACGCGGTCCGGACAAACGACGTCATGACGAAGGTGACCGTCGTCGAAGAGTAAGCGCCAGTCCGGCCGCCAGCATCGCTAGAACAATGAGAGTGATGAGCGAGGCTTCGAGGCCGAAGGTCCCTCCGGTGAGAAGTCCGGGGCCGGAGATCTTCGCTTTAAAGTAGGCGCCGAACATATCCAGCCCCGAGACATTCGAGCCGAAGACCGCCTGGCTCATGTTCCACCCCGCGTGGAAGGCCGTGCAGAGCCACAGATTCCGTCTCCAAGCGAACAGAAGCCCGGTCACAATCCCCCCGAGCGCCGCCGACAGGATGCCGGCCGGATGGGCTCCGGGATTGACGAGGTGAAGGCCGCCGAACAGGGCCGCGATCGCGATGAGCGAAGGAAGAGTTCCGAAGGCCCGTTGAGCGATGCGGAATAAAATGCCGCGAAACATCAGCTCTTCGCCGAAAGCCAGAACGGCGATGCCCGCCGAGACGCGGAGCCAGCCGAAGCCGGGATTGACGCCGTCAATCGCGTAGATCCCGGCCGAGGCGGCAACGCCGAGGATGACGCCCATGGCTCCCGCGGCGAGGGCGATTCCCAGGGCGACATTTTTCCCTAAACCGGCGAGGCTGAGCTCGGAAATCGGCCTTTTCTCCGAAATCTTGAAAAAGGCCGTATAGACCGTCCCGAACAGGAAAAAGGAGAGGAGATAGCGCAGGATGTCGGCCAGTCCCTGGTTCTGAAAAATCGAAGAAAAAGCAGGCTTCAAAATCACTTTGTTGGCGGCGGCCGGAATCACAAAAACGGCCGCAAATCCCAAAATCATCAGGACGATCGGATTTCGGCCGAGCCGCCCCGGACCGCCTTTCATTCGGTTCATGCGATGCCTCCTTGGAATCGGCGGATAATTCCGCCGCGGGGGATTCGTACCTCTTTCCGACCGGGCCGGGAAAGAGCCTTTCGACCCTATTCCGCGAAATAGGACGGACTTCCCATTCCCCGGGATGGTTTGCGTTTCGCGGCGAATCCTTTTATTGTTATTCAAACGGCATGGAACACGCGAAGCTTCTGATTACGATTCTGGCCCTGACCTCAGGCGGCGCCGTCGGGCTCTCCCTTTTCCTTGAAGGGAAGCGTCCCCCCGCCGGAACCCCGGTTTTCTCCCGCCTCCTCTTTCATCACGCCGCCTTCAATGTCCTCGTTCTCCTGTTGCTCTTCATTAAATATGTCGACCTCAACCTTCCCGGGTTGAAGCCTGTCTTCCACGGCTCCCGACTCGATTCTTACGGTTTATTCGCCGTCGAGCTCGTCCTGATCTTCATGTCCTGGCAGGCGATCCAGGCCGGCCGGGCTCTTCAGCCGGAACGGGCTCGGGGAAAAATGAGGTTGTGGGGCATATATTTCGCCGTTTCCACGTCCGCTCTCATCATCTTTTCCCTCTTAAAAAGTTCCTGGGCGGCGTTGGCCGGCGAGAACCTTGTTCTTCTGCCGATCGCGGCGGAGATCGTCTTTGAGATCGGCGCCTTAGCTCAATCTCCCCGGGCGGAGAAAGAAACCCGTCCGCTCCGATGGTTTGCCGCCCTCTATTTATCGCGCTATGCCGTGCTCGGCCTGCTGGTCGCGGCCGCCCAATGGCTTCATCTTGCCCCGGTTCTCAAAGCCGTCGCAACTGCGGCGACCCTCTTCTATTTCGAGATCCTTCCGCTTCTCTGGTACCGGGTCGCCTTTCTCCCCTATGCCGAAGGTCTCCGGGCCGCGGCCCGGGCGGCCGATTTCACGCCTCTCTACGACCGCTTCGACTTGACGACGCGAGAGCGGGAAGTCTGTGCCCTGATATTCGGCGGCCGGTCCAATGCCGACATCGCCCGGGCCCTTTTCATTTCCCCGAGCACGGTGAAAAACCACCTCTCCCGGATTTTTCAAAAATGCGGGGTGAAAAGCCGGCACGGTTTGACCGGGATCTTCTTGAACCGAAACTGACCGGGGTGCGTCTGGCCCGGCCTTGCGTCCCGCCCGAGAAACCGATTAGACTGGGATCCAGGAGGACACCCCCATGCCGTTTCAAACCCTTTTTCTGGCCAAGGCTCCCGACGCCGACTTGAACAAGCACACGGCGTTCATCGACACGGGAACGTACCACATGGACGCGGTGATGGTGAGAGACCAGGCCGAAGCCCTGGCCGTCATCGCCCGCCTGCATCAGCTGAAAAAGCTTGACTCGATCATCCTTTGCCCCGGCTTCACTCACCAGAACCTGGCCGAAATCGTCGCCCTGACGGAGGGCAAGGTCGCTGTTTGTCCGGCTCGCGGGGACGGTCCGTCTTCACGGATCGCCGTCGAAGCTTTACGGCGTGAAGGGATGGCCTCCTAGGCGCGACTCTCTCTTTTTCTTTGGCGTTAAAAGGATTATAGTGATTTTCACCGTCCGTTGGACCGGACGGTCTCGACTTCGCCGAAACGGAGGAGGAACGATGAGCTCTCGTCGCGGATCGAAGATCACCCGGATATTCCCATTCCCGCTGGCCGTTTTTGCGGCCGTCCTGATTTTCGGCGGGCCGCTTGCGGCCGCCTCGAAGGTGCCGATTTCGTTCGACGCCTACCATGGCTATACGGCCGCGGCGAAGTATCTCAAGGGCGTCGCCGCCGCCTATCCCGAAATCACATCGCTTGTCGAAATCGGGAAGAGCACGATGAATCGCCCGATCTACGTCCTCGTCATCTCGAACATGAAGACGGGAACGACCGTCGACGCCCAGGTGCCGCTCCGCAATCCGCGGCGGGAAGGCGTAAAGAACGTCGTCCCGATGAAACCGTACATGGGCAAGCCCGGCCACTTCATCTGCGGCGGGACTCACGGCAATGAGTTCACCGGGACCGAGGTCTGCCTCTACACGATCGACAAACTCGTCTCCGGATACGGGACGGACAAGGAAATCACGGCCCTGGTCGACGCCAAGACGTTTTATATTCTGCCCATCCTTAATCCCGACGGGGTTTATAACAGCATCGAAAAGGGCATCTCCCAGCGGGCCAACATCATGCTGCGAGACGATGACGGCGACGGGAAAATCAACGAGGACGGGCCCGACGACCTCAACGGCGACGGCCTCGTCACCCAGTTCCGTTACAAGGATCCCAACGGCATGTATGTCGCCGATGAGGCCGATCCCCGGCTCATGGTCCGGATCGCGCCCAACGCCAGGACCGATAAACAGCGCTGGAATGTCGTGTCCGAGGACAAGGACAACGATGGCGACAAGCGCCGGGGAGAAGACCCCGAAGCCGGAATCGACCTGAACCGCAATTTCCCCGAGGGGTGGTGGAACGACCAAGGATTTGCCGGCGGCACGGGCGATTATCCGACCTCGGCCCCGGAGACGAAGGCCGTGGCGGAATTCATCGTCACGACCCCCAATATCTTCATGGCCCAGTGGTACCACACCTCCGGCGGTTTCACTTTCCGGCCGTTGGGAACCGCCCCGCATTCGCGCCTCGATCCCCGCGACGTGGCCGTTCTCGATTTTGTCATGGGCAAAAAGTATCTCGAGATCATCGGCGAGGATGTGCCCGAAGCCTGGAAAGACCCAACGAAAATTCCCGCCCTTCGCGAGGAGTTACGCAGAACCTCGAAAAATAAATACGCCATAGACCGCGGTTACGAGCTGCCGTACGGCTGGAAAGTCAGCTATGACGAAGAAGCCGACCGGCGCTACGGCTTCGGCATGACCACGGATTGGGAATTCCTCCACTTCGGAATCTGGTCCATCACCGCGGAGCTCTGGAATCCGGCCAAGGATCTTCCCGGATTCTCGGCGCCGGAGGGAGGCCAGACTCCGGCCGCCCGGCAGGCGATCGATCGCGCCCTCCTCAAGTTCCAGGATGAAAAATACGGCGGCAAAGCCTTCCTCAAATGGAAGCCGTTCAAGCACCCCGAACTCGGCGACGGAGAGATCGGCGGCTGGAAGACCAACTATGGAAACAACGCCTGGCCGGGCGAGCCGCTTCTCGGAGTTTGCGACCGGCATTACCGTTTCGAAATGTTCCGGGCCGGCCTGCTGCCCGAAGTCGTCATTACCGGGGCGGAGGCCAAGGTCCTTTATACGACCAACAGCGCCCGCGAAGCCGCGGCCGCGGTTTCCGGCGACGAAGTGCGAATCAAGAAGGGGACCGGCAAGGGGCGCTACCGGATCATCGAGGTCACGGCGACCGTCGAAAACAAGGGCCCCCTGGCCACGCATCGGGCGGGCGGCTCAACCCTCCGCGGCAATCGCGAGGACGTCATCTGGCTGGTCGGCGACCGGGATAAAATCACATATCTCCAGAGCACTCCCTTTATCCGGCTCGGTGTTCTCGACGGGGCGATGCGCATTCCCGGGAGCGAACGACCCGGGGGCGGGCCGGGAATGAGGGGCGGCGGGGGAGCCCCGACGGCTCAATCGCCCGCGGCCCCGCCACAGATGATGCGGATGCGGGGCGGAGCGGCCGGCCCGGCCCAGGTTCGCACCGGCGGAGCCCGCCGGGAAGTCCGCTGGCTCGTGGCCGTCGAAGGGGATTCGCCCCTCAAGCTCGTCCTCTCCTCCCAGAAGGGCGGAACGAAAGTCGAAGTCCTGAAGGTGAAATAAGGAGGCCGCCATGAAAAAGCATCTCACCCTCATCCTGGCGGTTTTCCTGGCCGGCTCGCTCCTCGCTCAGACCAAGCTGCAGCAAAACCCGGGCGGCTACCACGGCGAGCTCGACTACCCGATCAGTTGGAAGCGCTATTACGCCTACGACGAATGGACCCGGATCATGCGCGAGCTTCAGCAGAAATACCCGCAGCTTGCCGACATCCAGTCCATCGGTAAAAGCCGGATGGGACGCGACCAGCTCCTCCTGACGATCACGGCCAAGGCGACCGGCAAGGCCGAGACGAAGCGGGCGATGTGGGTCGACGGAGCCATCCACGGCAACGAGGTTAACGGCGTCACCTGCTCGCTCTACCTGGCCTGGTACCTCCTGACCCGCTACGATTATGATCCGTTTGTTCACGGGCTGGTCGATTCGACGACGTTTTATGTCCTGCCCGGCCTCAACGTCGATGCCAATGATTCCTATGTCCGCTTCCCCAACACGGAGAACAATCCGCGCGAGCCGTACCGTCCGGCCGACGACGACGGCGACGGGCTTTTCGACGAGGACCAGACCGAGGACGTCGACGGAGACAATGAGCTCTCGGTGATGTATGTCGAAGATCCCGACGGCCTGTTCAAGCTTTCGCCCGACAAACGGCGCTTCGTGCCGGTCGAGGATCCCCGGGAGGAAGTCCAACGTTTCCGGAGAATCGGGGGCGAGGGATTCGACAATGACGGCGACGGCCAGATCAATGAGGACGACATCGGCGGTCCCGATCCCAACCGGAATTTTCCCTACGGCTGGACGATCGCCGACGGTTATCCCTACCCGATGAGCGAAGCCGAAACCCGCAATGTCTTCGAGTTTCAGCTCGGCCTGGCCAACATCTTCGCCTCCTTCCATTACCACAACACCGGGCGGCTCATCATGTTCCAGGCCCCGCCGGCCGTTCAAGCCCAGACTCCGGCGGGCGGCCAGGCGGGCGAATATGCCCAACGAGCCCAGCAGATGGCGGCGCGGCAGCTGGAGGAGCTTCGGAAAACCGATAAGTATATCTATCGCGCCCCGCGCCAGGTCGCGCCGGAGTATCAGCACGACCTGGATGTCCAGAATGAAATCGTCAGCACCGGCGCGCGCATCCTCAAGGACTACACGCCGACGATCGGCGGTCTGAGCGGCCAGGCCCATGCGGCCACTTATTACATGTTCGGGGCGTACAGCTACCTGATCGAGCTCTGGGGAGATCCGGCCTTTGAAGCCGACATCAACGACGACGGCGAGGTCTCCGACGAGGAGATGATGAAGTGGATCGACCTGGAGCTTATGGGCGAGGGCTGGATTCTGCCGCACAAGGCCACCCATCCCGATCTGGGCGAGGTATGGATCGGCGGAACGTCGAGAAAGCACATCGGCCGGACGCCTCCCGCCCGCTACATTGAGCTCGAAGCGCTCCGCAACGCCAACTTCGTCATGTATGCGGCCTCCCAATTCCCCAAGGTCGAATTCGGGGACATCAAGGTCTCACCGGCGACCGACGATCTGACCTGGGTCGAAGTCGAGGTGAAAAACGACAAGGCTTATCCGACATCCTCGGATCGAGCCGTTGCCCTGCGTCGCGCGGTCATGGATAAAATCACGGTCACGGCGGCCGGAGGCTGCGAAATCGTCGCCGTTCCCAAAGCCCAGACTTCCGTCGATCCCTGGAACCGGACCGCGCCGAGCGACGTCGTCGCATCCGGCGGCTCGGAGTTCCGGCTCAAAGGCCATGAGACGAAGAAATTCTGCGCCCTGGTCAAGCTGAAAAGCGGCCAGGGGACGGTGGAGTTTGCCGTCAAGTCGAAAATGGGCGGCCAGGCGGTCAAGAAGATCACGGTGAAGACGGATTAAAGACGAGCGATAAAAAAAGTATTGCGTTCGGGTTTGTTTTCCGGATAGAATTCCGGCGAGGGGTCATTCTCTTCTGTGAAGCCGAGAATCCCCTGGCTGTTTGCGGAAATGGGAAAAATTATCGAATTGGTTCTGTGTCTTGAAGGCAGCCGTTCAATTTTTTGACAGGGGGGAATGATGCCGAAACGCAAGGGAACTTTCGCCTTATCGATGGGTTTTTTCTTTGGGGTTTGTCTTTTGGGGCTTATGCCGATGCTTGTCCGCGCCCAGGCGACGGGGAGCATTTCGGGGCGGGTGACGGATGCCGGGAACGCGGGAATTTTGAATGTTGAGGTCCGCGTTTTCGATATGGGCGAAACTCTCAGAGGAAGCGATTTAACAGATGCGGCGGGAGATTACGCAATTGACGGTTTGCCGGCGGGGACATACAAGATCTGTTATTTTCCAAACGGCTTGAATTATCTTTATGAATGGTATTCCGATAAAATCAGCTTTCTTCAGGGCGATCCCGTTGTTATCAGCGCCGGCCAAATCATGTCGAACATCGATGCCCAGTTGGTTACGGCCGGACGAATTTCGGGAAAAGTAACCGATGAGTTCGGGGCGGCCATCCAGAATATCAAGGTCGTTTTGTATACGCGTTACGCCTGGGGATATCCCTTTGATGTTCAGGCGGGAACGACTTTAACCGACGCGGCGGGTGAGTACACGTTCGTCGGATTGGCCGCTCCGCAATACGCCGTGAAATATGAGGGAAATGGACTCAATTATTTTTCGGAATGGTACAACGACAAACCAAGCGCAAGCGAAGCCGACCCCATCAGCGTTCCTCTCGGAGGCCATAACTCGGATGTCGATGCAAGTTTGAAAACGGGCGGACGGATTTCCGGCCGGGTGACGGATTCCGCGGGAGAGGGGATCGAGAATATCCAGGTCGAAGCTCTCTATGAGAACGGGGCGCAAGATTTTTATACCGAAACGGATGCCGATGGGAATTATTCGTTTCTTTTGCTTCCGGCGGGGACCTACAGGCTCCATTTTGATAACAGGGGTTTGAATTACTTTTCCGAATGGTACAGCGACAAGAATAACGCCGAGACCGCTGATCCGGTTGTGCTGGCGGAGGGTGGTTTAACGACGGATATCAACGCCCAATTAACGACGGGCGGAATCATCTCCGGCCGGGTGACGGACCAATCCGGGAATGGGATCTCGCAGGGATCGGTAACGGCCTTTTTCCCGGATTACGGCTGGGCGGGAAGTTCTTCGACCGAGGCGAACGGTTCTTACACGATTTCGCACTTGCCTTCCGGAAATTACAAAGTTTACTTCGAGGGCAATGTGAGTCCCGGCTTTGTGCCCGAATGGTATAACGAGCAGGCCGGTTTTGAAACCGCCGATTCCGTCGCGGTCACCGTTGAAAACACGACATCGAATATCGATGCTCAGTTGACGGCGATGGGAAGAATTTCGGGCAGGATCTCGCTTCTTTCGGGAACGGGAATCGAAGGCATCTTGGTGGAAGCTTTTAATGCCGGCTCCCAGATCGTGATAAGCACAACATTATCAAATTCAAACGGCGAGTATGTCGTCGAGAATTTACCCGCCGGCTTATACAAATTGAAATTCGGCGACTATCGGCATATTTCGGAATGGTATGACAACAAAGCGAGCTTTCAGTCGGCCGATCAGATCGCGGTAACCTCCGGCGAAGCAACGGAGAACATCAATGCCCAGCTGACGAAAAGAACGACCTTGGATCTGACGAAAGACTTCTTTAACTTTTCCGCAACTCGGAACGGTTCGGTGACGCCGGCGGATTCGACGATTCTTTCAAACTCCGGAACCGGGACGTTGAACTGGACCGCAACGCCTGCGGAAAATTGGATTTCGGTATCTCCGGCAAGCGGAGCGGGGAATGGCGTGATTTCAATCGGGATTTCCCGGACCGATTTGGAAGCCGGCACATATTATGGAAGTATTCGGATTGCCGATCCGGTCGCTTGGAACTCTCCTCGGGATATTACCGTGGTTTTGCGGGTTTTCGAGCAGGGGACCGATACCGAGCCTTTCGGTTCCTTCGATACGCCGGGTAACGGTGGGCCGCTGTCATCCTCCATCCCGGTGACGGGGTGGGCCTTGGATGATATCGGAGTCGCGTCGGTCAAGATCTATGGAGGAACAGGCCTTTCCGACAGGATTTTTATCGGGGATGCGACATGTGTTGAAGGCGCAAGGCCGGATATCGAAAATATCTATTGCGAATACCCGCAATCCGATCGCGCCGGATGGGGATATATGCTGCTGACCAACTTTCTTCCCAATGGCGGGAATGGAACATTTACGCTCCTGGCTTATGCGACGGATACGGAAGGCCACGAGGTTCTCCTCGGATCCAAAACGATCGTCTGCGACAACGCCAACGGGGTCAAGCCGTTCGGAGCGATCGACACGCCGGTCCAGGGCGGGACAGCCTCCGGCCGTTCTTATCTCAATTTCGGTTGGGTGTTGACCCCCCAGCCCAATTCCATCCCCATCGACGGCTCGACGCTGAACGTCTGGGTTGACGGCTTGCCCCTGGGGCATCCGGTATACAACAATTACCGGGCGGATATCGCGACGTTGTTCCCCGGCTACGCCAATTCCAACGGGGCGGTCGGCGTCTTCTCCCTGGACACGACGGGCTACAGTAACGGCCTCCACACGATCGAGTGGAGCGCCACGGACTCCGGCGGCAACACCGATGGTATCGGAAGCCGGTATTTTACCGTTCAGAATCTGGGCTCGGCGCCGGAAAGCGCGGCGAGAGTCTCTCCTTTATGGAGAGAGGCAGCTCAAGAAAAAGCCATCGATCAGACTGTCGGTTCAAAGGCAAGAGGAAGGTCCGGATTGGCTCCAACCGGCCAGCCGGTGAATACCGAGAGGGGAGAAAGCCAGGCAAGCGCAACCCGATCGGCCCCCCGAAATATTTCTGAAATCGCCGCCCTGCCCGAAGATATCCGGACTCCCGTGTATGTCAAACGAGGTGCGGCGTTAAACGCTCCCACGGAAATGATTTCGCCTGAAGACGACGGGATGGTCCGGCTCTCGGTTCCTCAGGTCACCCGGTTGGCCGTTTACTTGAACGAGAGCGATGCCGGGGAAACTGAAGCGGAGATGATCGAGCACGGGAGGCGGATCCGGAACGGATTCGACATGTCGGAAGGCTCGGATGCTTCCGGCGATGAGCGAATCGAATCGCAATCCAAAGGGCGTGAACGAGGGGTTTATAGCGATGGCCGTGAATCCCGCATGAGCTCAAGGTCCCCGGTCTCCCCGGACTTACGCATGGAATCGCGCTCTTCCGCTCGCTACGAGGCCTATCAGATCGTCGGCGAAGAGCTCCGGCCGCTTCCCATCGGCTCATCCTTCGATCCCGGGACCGGCGCGTTCTATTGGCAGCCCGGGCCGGGATTCCGAGGGGAATTCCGGTTCGTGATCGTCGATTCGGTGACGAAAACGAGAAAAGCGCTCTCTGTAGTGATTCTTTAAGGGATTCTATTCAAGGTTCAGTCGCTTGGCTGACTTGCACGATATTGCGAAAAAGTCTTGACTATTCTGCAATATCGTGCGAATTAGTCGGGCGGTTTAAAAGCATCAAGATATTCCGCGCTGCGGATTGGCTTTCCCGCCTGGAGGCTTGATTTATTTCGGACCGTTTTTCCGCGGAAAGTCTTGCTCCCCGCTAATCCGAATATCCCTTCGCCACGCATTGCCAGAAGAATTTGTGGTACCGGTCGACGATTTCCTTCATGGCCGCCATGCTGTATTCGGTTAGAAAGCGCTGCGCCTGGGCCGGGTCTTTTTTAAAGAGGTCGAGCGCCTTGGCTTCGATGTCCTTCTCTTCGTCGAAAAACCGCTGCTCGAGCGGATCTCGCCAGGCCCGGAGCTCCTCGGCGAAGGCCTTGAACCTGAGGTGCATGACGTTAAAAACGGCGCGTACCGCCCACCAGGCCGAGTCCGGCTGATAGGTCCCGCTGTTATAGGTGGAGTACAGCGGCGAAATTTCGCTCACGCCGGCGTAGACCGGAGTAAATGTGCTGACGTATTGATTGCAGACATAGAACCAGTACTTTCCCCCGATCCATCCCGGCAGCCAGCTTCTGACCTGGCCGACGAAGCCGTACCCTCCGGTGGATTTTGCGACTTGGCGATTGTGGGGGATATCGAGCAGGTCGCGCCAGTCCTTGCTGGGGAAGGGCGTCGTCAGCGGGCTCTTCACGAAGCCGCCTTTTCCGTCCGGAACGATCCAGTCATGGTCGGCTGTCATATCATACGGGGTTCCCTCGAAGACGGAGCGCTGGAAGGTCATGACGTCTTGAACCGACAAGGATTTGTCCGGCTTGGCCGAAAGCGGCAGGTAATTGATCGGAAAACGGCTGGTGTGGTAGGGATCGTAAAAATCGGACGGGCCCATGTCGAGATCGCGGCCGTTGGCGTTTCGATAGCTCGGGACGAACGTTTTGTAGAAGAGCCACAACCTCGACATGTTCCCATCGCTCGGGTAGCTGCCATACGCCTCGTGGAAGCGGAACGGTTCCCCCTTGGACGGATCGTACCAGCCCATATCGATCGCGGCTTGTTTATAGTTGGCCGATCCCATGTACCAATCCGGCTTCGACAGGTCGATATCGCGCATGATATGGGTGTTGGCCAGGATGACGATGTGGTCGTCCGGAATGCGTTGGGCAACCCAGACGGCCCCGGGAATCCCGCTCCCCTGTTTCCAATTCCTCATCGGAATGCTGGCGACCTCGATCAACCAAACCTGTTGGGGATCGCAGATGAGCAGCCCTTCGCTCGCCGGACCGCAGGAGGTATGAAACCCGTACTCCTCTAAAAGGGAGCCAATGAGCTTCACTGCCTCATACGCGGTTTTGCAGCGTTGCAGGGCGAAAAGCTGCGCTTGCTCGATCGTCATGATCTGCTCGCCCGTGTCGGCGAACCGGGCCAGATCGGGCCGCTGGTAGAGCGTCGATTCGGCGATCATCAGCTGGTGTTCGTTCATCTGCGGGTACCCGGTGTGGAGGTAGGCAAAGGTGTGAGGCACCTGGGGGATTTGCCCCAGGATTTCCCCGCGATGCTCGAAGGTGCTTCCCGGAGGAACGTCCTGAAGGCCGAAATAAACCGGGGCCATGGAACCCGCCGGCCAGTCCTTCGCCGGAACGACATGGAGGCGGCTGTTCGTGCAGCACCCGTCGTGGGAGGCGATGACCGAGCCGTCAACCGAGGCCAGCCGTCCAACCGCAATCGACGTGCAATGGTCGTCGAGCTTCGGGAGGGGGAGGCCGGCCTGGCCTTCGACGAAGCGACAGCCCAGAACCATCAGGATGCCGAACGACCACCGTAAAAATGATTTATTCATTCTCCGTGCCTCCTCCGGGCGCGTCTCTTTCGCCTGCCCGCTTTCCACAAGTTTACTCTCCGGCGCGCCGGAAATCGAGCCGCACGACAAACGCCCGCGTAACATTTCCTTGGAACCGCCGTATTAATAAAGTACCGGCCGACCCCCCGCGCGGGGTCGCGGGCCGACGTATTCCCTCACGGAGTGAACGCATGTTACTTCCCTTGCTCCTTTGTCTGGCATCCCTTGTCTCCGGGCAGACCGATTTGGCGATTTCGCCGGTCCGACTCCTGGAGATCCCCGATAAGCCCATTCGGGACATTGCCGTCGCTCCCGACGGCTCGATCTTCACTTTCGACTATACCGAGTACCGGATCAAGAAATTCGACCGGGACGGAAAATTTCTCCTTGAATTCGGCGGACCCGGAACGGGCGAAGGCCAATTCACCCACCTGACCGGGATCGGCGCCTGCGGCGGCAAGCTCCTGGCGGTCGATTCGGTCGGCCTGCTGACGTTCGACCTGAACGGCCGCTTCCTGGGCAAAACCGCCTTCCCCGAAGAGGTGACGCCAAATTATTCCCGTGTCTTCGAGGACGGACGGTATGTGGGGGAGCTGATCGTCGCCCCGGAGCTTAAGGCCGTCGTGGCCCTGCGCTCGCCCCAGGGCCGCGAGCTGGACCGCCTGGCATCCCACGACTTGAAGGAATTCTTCCCCGAGCTCAAGGCCGGCGAGGAATTCTACCTGTCGGACGAATACGCCCGGAATTATTTCTATGCCCTCAGCCCCGATGGAGGCATCGTCTGGGCGGCGAGCGACGCCGCGCGCGTCTTTCTCTACAAAGACGGCAAGTCCCAGCCGGTCATTTCCGAAAGCCTGACCCCCGTTCCGCTTCCCGAGGCGGACAGGGCCAAGCTTCTCAGCCGGAAAGAAAAAGCCAAGCCGCCGTTCTTCGCTTACGTCCCGGATCGCTTCCCCCTGGTCCGCCACCTGGCCGTCGGCCCCGACGGTGATATCTGGATTTGCGTGCGGAGCGTCGAAAAGACCGGCTTCCTGCGTTACGCGAAGGAGGGGAAAGCCAAGGGCTTCTCTCCGGTCGCGTCCGATTTTGATATGGGGCGGGCCGTCGTTCGCATTTTCGGCAACCGGATGTATTTTATCTCCGGCAAGGTGCTCTACGCCGCCGATTTGCCCGTAACCGAGCCCCAATCCCTTTAGGGAAGCGCCCGGTAAACGGCTTCGGCGATTTTCATGTCCTGAACCGCCACGCCGGTCAGGTCGACGACGGTTATCTGGCTGTCTGATGTCCGGCCTTTCGCCCGGCCGGCGATGACCGCGCCGAGCTCGACAACCCGGGACTCGGCGATTTTGCCCGCTGCGAGGGCCTTGTGGATCTCCCCCCGGAGGCGGCATTGGGGAATGCTGTCGGCCGCGACGACATCGGCCCGGGCCAGGATGTCTGAATCGAGCTCCTGTTTTTCCGGAGTGTCCGAGCCGACGGCCGTGATGTGGGTGCCCGGCCGCAAGTCGCCCGCCGAAAGCAAGGGCTTTTTCGACGGCGTGGCGGTGACCACCAGATTGCAGGTCTTCAGAATCGCCGACACGTCCGCCGTTGTTTCGACGATGAAACCGCGAGATTCCATGTCCCGCTTATACGCAGCGAGCTCATCCGGCAGCGGTCCCCAGGCCAGGACCTCCCGGCAATCGATGATTCGCCCCAGCCACTCCAGCTGGAGACGGGCCTGAACACCGGCTCCGACGAGGCCGATCCGCCCGACGTTCCGCGGAGCGAAATACCTGGCCGCCACCGCCCCGGCGACCGCGGTCCGCACATCGGTCAGAAGCCCTTCATCGAGCAGGATGGCTTCGCTTTCGCCGGTCTCCTGCTTGAACAGAAGCATACAACCGTTTCCCGAAGGCAGCCCCAGGGCGGCATTGCCGTAGAAGCCGGAGGCGATCTTAATGACGTAGGACTCGTCGCCCTTGATAAACCCGGATTTGATATGGACTTCGCCCTTGTCCAGAATCATCTCTCCGACCGGCGGAACGACCGCCCGGCCCCCCGAGTAGGCGGCGAAGCCCGCCTCAATGGCCGGAATCAGATCCAATCCGGGCAGAATTTCCCGGATTTGGGCCTTTGTTGCAATCTTCATTTTTGGCCGATTTCCCCGATGAGGTCCGAGATCCGGCCGAGGGCCGGCTCAAGATAGACGTGCGGCAGGCCGTAGCTGATGCGGACGAAGCGGTCCAGTCCGAAGTGGTCCCCCGGGACGATGAGCACTTTCTTTTCCTCCCGCAGGCGGTCGGTCAACTCGGTCGAATTGATGTCCAGACGGTATTTGACGAAAGCGATCGCCGCCGCTTGAGGCGGAGTGACGCTCAGAAGGTCGCCGTGCTCGTTCATCCATCTCTGGAGGACCGGATATCCGCGGCGGATGTAGTCGCGGGAGCGCTGGATGATGCGGGGCCGGACTTGAGGGGACAGGGCGTAGGCGGCCAGATGGTTGGAGAGCATGGAAGCGCTCAAGGTCAGGTATTCGTGCCGGGCCCAGAGCTCTTCGATGATTCCGGCCGGTCCGACGGCCCAGCCGAGCCGAAGGCCCGGAAGCCCGTAGGCTTTGCTCAGGCTGCCGACGGCCAGGACCTTTTCGTACCGGCCGTAAAACGAGGGCGTCTGCTCCTCGACCAGCCGCTCGGCTCCGGCATACACTTCGTCGGCCAGGATCCAGGCCCCGACCTCGCGGGCCGTTTCGATGACCGCTTCCATCTCGTCCTCGGTGAAAATGTAGCCCGTGGGATTGTTCGGATTGCAGACCGCGATCAAAATCGTTTTCGAGGTCACGGCTTTCTTCAATCCTTCGATGTCGAGGGACCAGCCGCGTTTCTCGTCGAGGGAGAAGGTCCGGAGATGGAGCCCCAGGTTCTTGGCCAGCCCCCAGATCTGCATGTAGTTGGGCAGCATGACCGCGACCTCGTCCCCGGCCGCGAGCAGGCCCCAGAGGATATCGTAATTGGCTTCGATGGCCCCGATGGTCACCAGGACGTTTTCCGGTCCCGCCCCAAGATAAAGGGCGGCGATGTTCTCCCTCAGCTCCGGGATGCCGTTGGCGTGGGGGTAGTCCATTTCGAGGGCGAGCAGCCGGTCCAGGCCGCCCGGGTCGTCCTTGAGAAGCTCTTTCAGGGTCAGCGGGTGGACGCCGCTTTCCGAGAGGTTATAGTCGACCGCTTTCTCGAACTTGGACATCATCCGTTCCATCACGAAAGGTTGAAATTTGGGCATGGGTCAGACCTCCTCGCGGGAAAAGGATATGCCGGGAAAGGCGGAAGGTCAAGGAGGTCGATCCATAACCCGTTCCGTTCGAATGCGCATGACCGGGTTTTGCGTGTGAATTCAAGTTGAATTTATATCTTATTGATAATAAAATAAATATGGAAATCTTGAGCCTTTTCCTGTATACTGATAACGGATATTTGGCGAAGAGAGAGGCGAGGCCGCTTTTCCCGGGCCTAATACATTCCGTATCCTGCGGGAGCGGGCTCATGTCGGGGTCGTTGCCGGAGCGAATTCGAGGAGAAAACATGAAGGATACAAAAGGCGAAAGCACACCGGCGAAAGCCGCGAGGCCGGGAAGAAAGCAAGCGGACGCCCGGGCGGCCCGGGCCGAAGCTCGGGAGAGGGAGAAAGTCGCGGCTCGCGTTTATGGCGTGGGCAAGGGGCGAAAGTGACGACCAAGGCGCGGGGGAAGGGCAAGGCCGTGAAGAAAGTCGCCATTCATAAAAGCCCGATTCGAATCCCCGTAAAATCGATCTGGGATGAAGTCGTCGAAAAAGAAGAACTGGCGGAAAAAAAGAAGATCGCTCGCAACTTGACCTTCGTTTGAAGACTTCGTTTTAACCGCGGGAAGTTGTGTCTCTTGAGATCCTTGTTGGCAACGATTGCCGCATTCTCATTTCGGGGTCAAACTAATATAATCGTCACTGATGCGTTTCAAAGCGCCTTTTGGCAAATGGTTTTTCATTTTTGCCGCATCTGCGGTGTTGGGATCTTCGCTTGCGACGGCCCAAACGAGCGGCGTCGCGAAAGCCGTGAAAATCGAAGGCCCCATCCAAATCGACGGCCTGTTGAATGAGGCCGCCTGGTCACGGGCGGAGGTCGTCTCTGATTTCATGCAATTCCAGCCGGAGCGGGGGCGCGGCGCGACCGTCCCAACAAGGGTGAAAATCTTTTACGACGATTCGGCCATTTACTTCGGCTTCGAGAACACAGACCTCGAGATGGATAAAATCGCCGCCCGCATCTCAAAGCGCGACGCCGACCTGGGTGAGGACGACGCTGTCGCCATCTATCTTGATACTTTCGCCGATCGGCGGGCCGCTTATTTTTTCATGACCAATCTCCTCGGGACCCAGTATGATGGTCGGATCGCCGACAACGGCTTGACGACCGATACGACCTGGGATGGAGTTTGGAAATCGGCGGCCGTGAAAACGGAGACGGGTTGGACCGTCGAGATCGCGATCGAGCTGACGAGCCTGAAGTATCGGCCGGGCGCCGAAAGGACATGGGGGCTCGGCTTGTCTCGAACCCTTCCCCGCCGATTGGAAAAAAGCTGCTGGCAGGGGCTTGTGGATTCTCCCACCCGCGTGTCGCAATTCGGGCTTCTTGAAGGTTTAAACCTCGAAGGGGCTTCCAGGAAGCTCCA
Organism: uncultured Eubacteriales bacterium; assembly: GCA_964411395.1. GTDB lineage: Bacteria > Acidobacteriota > Aminicenantia > Aminicenantales > UBA4085 > JAAZPG01. Next base: position 30,324 of record CAYPKX010000020.1, read on the forward strand.
GGTCATCCCCCATATTGTGGCCAGGCTCGAAGACGGGAGAGAGCCGGAAGCCGAAATCGGCGTGGACGCCCGGTATGCCATCACCCAGACCGTATCGGCCAATCTCACGCTCAATCCGGATTTTGCGACCGTCGAAGCCGATCAGGAGCAGATCAACCTGACCCGGTTCGAGCTGAGCCTCCCGGAGAAAAGGAATTTCTTCCTCGAGGGGAAAGAGATTTATAACCAGCGCATCCCGCTCTTCTATTCGCGCCGGATCGGGGATATCTACGGCGGGGCGAAAGGGTATGGGAAGGCCGGGGGCTTCGAATTCTCCATAATGACCGTGCAGACGAGGCCGGATGAAGGATTGGGGACGGAATCGGCCAACTTTTCCGTTTTTCGGCTGAAAAAGGACGTTTTCAAGGATTCTTTTATCGGATTCCTCGCGGCCAACAGGCTGGTGGGCGGCCGGAATACCGGCACGGCCGGCCTCGATGCGTCCATCAATTTCTCCAATACCTTCCACTTGACCGGCCAGCTGGCCATGAGCTATGGCGAGGCCAAGGGCGGCAATGTTGCCTTCTTCCTGCGCCCGACGATCGATACGCCCACCTTCCACTTTCACGTGAGATACACCCAGCTGGGGGAGACGTTCGGCGACAACGCCAACGCCGTCGGGTTCGTTCGCGACGATAATCGGCGCGAGCTCGACTCCGCCCTGGAAAAGACTTTTTGGATCCAACGGAGCTTCCTGGAGAAGATCAGGTACTCTTCGAACTACAATATCTACTGGGGGATCAACGGAACGCTGAGATCCTGGCAAATCGATGAGACCCTGAGCTTCGAGCTTAAAAACAAGCTGGCCCTGGAAGCGGACTTCACCGAGGAATACAAGCTTTTCGAAGAGGAATTCCGCAACCGCCAGTTTAAATTCACCCTGGGATACAACACGCGCGAGTGGCAGTCGGTCAAGGCTGCTTATGCCTTCGGCCGGAATTTCGGGCTTGCCTTCGACCTCGTCGAGGGAGCCGTCAACGTCCGGCCGGTGGGTGATCTGTCCATTGAATACGGGCTGACGCGCCTGGTGTTCAATCCGGATCCCGACAGGGACAGCACCTGGATCCATTCCCTCCGGACGACTTACAATTTCACGAAAGACCTTTTCCTGAAGCTCTATTATCAGGTCAATTCGTCCATCGATAAAACAAGCGTCCAGGCGCTCTTCGTTTATCGCTTCCAGCCTCCCTTCGGGCTCATCCAGTTTGCCTATCAGCGCGGTTCGATGATTTTCGGCGTGGCGGGGAAGCGAACAAACACCCTCTTTCTGAAGATCGCGTTTATGTTTTAGGTTCTTGGCAAATCGAAAAGAGGCGGATATGATGGCCGTTGAAGTTGCAACGGGACCGAGGATTCATAGCGAGGAGGACTCAAGATGACCCGGAAATCGAATTCGTTCGCTTTGGGCCTGCTCTTTTTCGCCGCGCTCGGAATGGGGATTTCCCCTTTGAACGGGGATAACCCGGCCCCGGCCTCCGAACTCAAGGTTCTGTCGCTCCGGGAGCAGGCCGGTCAGATCAACGCCTGGATGGAAGCGCGGCTGACCACGCTTCTTCCGTCCCTCATGCGCCGGACCGGAATCGACATGTGGCTGATTCTCAATCGGGAATACAACGAGGATCCGCTGTATTTCACCATGGTCCCGCGCCCGGCCCTGTATTCCTCGGGAACGGCGATTCTTCTTTTCCACGACAAGGGCGCGGCCGGAGGCGTCGAGCGTCTTTGCAGCGCGCCCCATGGCGTCGACGGCGGCTACCGGAATATTTGGCGGCCCCGGATCAAATCCCAGTTCGAAAACCTCGCCGATTTCATCAAGCAGGCCGATCCGAAAAAAATCGGGATCAGCGTTTCGGCCAAATGGCCGCTGGCCGACGGGGTGAGCGTCGCCCTGAAAGAGAAGCTGGAAAAGGCCCTTGGGCCGGAGCTGTCCAAACGCCTCGTTTCGGCCGAGGATCTGGCCGTCGGTTGGCTCGAAACCCGGACGGCCGCGGAGATGAAAACCTATCAAGACATCTGCGCCGCGGCTCATTCCCTCATCCGCGAATTTTTCTCCAAAACGGTCATCACCCCCGGAAAGACGACGGAGGACGACGTCGTCTGGTGGATCCGGCAGCGGGTCGCCTCCCTCGGCCTGGAAAGCTGGTTCCAGCCTTCGATTGACATCCACCGGTCCAAGACCGCGGCCGTGAAATACGGCGACAACAAGATCATCCAACCTGGGGACCTGCTGCATTGCGATGTCGGGATCCGATACCTCGGCCTCTGCACGGATATGCAGTGGCAGGCCTATGTCCTGAGGCCGGGAGAAACCGATGTTCCGGCCGGCCTCCAAAAGGCCCTGGACAACGCCAACCGGATGGCCGACATTTTGATGGCCGAATTCAAAACGGGCCGGACGGGTTCGGAAATCGCCGGCTCGGCCATGGCCCGGGCCAAGGCCGCGGGATTGAATGCGGCGATTTATTCTCATCCCATCGGATTTAACGGCCATGCCGCCGGCTGCACACCGGACGCCCGCGATCCCAGGACGATCGACGAAGTCAACGTCCCGAAATGGAGCTATCCGCTTTTTCCCGATACGGCTTATTCCATCGAGTTCAACTGCAAGACTCCGGCCCCCGAATGGGACAATGAGGATGTTTATATCGGATACGAAGAAGATGCGATCTTTACCGCGGACGGGGGATGCCGGTTCATTGACGGCCGCCAGACGAAATTCATCCTCATCGGCGAAAAGCGAATTATATGAATTGTATGCCCTAAGTTTAGGGCAACAATCTTGACAAAAGAATCAAATGCGACGGAGAAGGCCGTTCAGGAGCTCGACACGACGGCCGGAAAGTCCTATCCCCTCAAGCTCGCGGAAGGGGATTAGAGAGGGAGAGGTCCTTCCGGATCGTTCCCGTTCTCCATCAACGTTGGACCGGGTCTTTGGTGCGGTCCGGGCGCCGTTCCCAATCGTTTCCGGATGCCCAACTTCGAACTCTTCAGCGGCGAGTTCGGGCTTGGCGTCACGTGAT
>CAYPKX010000021.1:0-6751 GCA_964411395.1 uncultured Eubacteriales bacterium
ACACGGAAAACACGATCAACAAAATTCAAATCCCGGCGCCGGCGCCCGTCCCGGTCGCGACGCCGGCCTTCCATCCGGACGCTGCGCCGCAGGAAACGGAGCTTTTCCATGTCGTGGTCGCCGGCGATACCCTGAGCGCCCTGGCCAAGAGATACTATGGGAAGGCCGGGGACTACATGAAAATCTACGAGGCCAACCGCAACATCCTCAACAACCCGGACCTCATCCGCGTGGGACAGAAACTCCGGATTCCCAAATAAAGACGGCGGCGGCCGAATCAGCGGCGGCGGCCGAGAAGGCTGCCGAGAATCCGGCCCAATCCTCCGCCCGACGAAGCGGAGCCCGATCCCTGGAACAGCAGGCCGGCGACATCGTCCAGAATGCTGCCGTCTCCGTCCCGGTCGAGGAGCGAGGCCACTCCGCCGATTCCGTCGCTGGACGTTTTTTTCTTCCGGGTCAAAGCCCCGAGGATCAAGGGAGCCAGAGCGGGAATAATCTTGGCGGCCAGGCTCGGGTCCAGCTTGAACCGCTGGGCGATCATATCGGTGGCTTGCAGCCCGGACGTCCCGAGCAGCCCGCCCAGCTGGGCGTCGGCCGCCTGTCCGGAGCGGTTCTGAAGCGCCCCGGCGATATCGTCGAGGACCGAGTCGCTGCCGTATTTGTTCAGGATGTGGTCGACCCGGGCCGGGCCGCCCTGGGTTTCCATCTGCCGCTTCAATCCGCCCAGAATCATCGGGACGACGGCGGGGACGATCTGAGCGGCGGCGGATTTTTTGATCCCCAGGCCAGCGGCCAGATCGCCCGCGGCCTGCCCCCCGAACTGCTGCATGAATTCGTCGAGAAACGCCATGGTTATTTCTCTTTCTTCGCTTTACGCTTGATATCCATGGCGTGAGCCCGCTTGTACGACTGGATGTCGACGAAGCGGCCCTTGGCGTCGCGCACGGCGTAGAGCTTCTTTCCGGCCGAGCTGCGCATCACGGTTCTTTTCATGATATCCTCCTTTGGATAAGGTTCCGACTCTCTCTCATAATTCAATTGTGAACGCTCGGTTGGAGATTGTCAAGGAAAGAGCTCGAAATTGAGGGGGAGCCATATCGGTTTTTTATCGCGTTCGAGGCCGCGAATTCAGTTCAATATGAATCGTCTGATTCAATCCTTTTCATGGTTGAAAGGAATTCAGACCATTTCTCGGGTTCGGTACGAACGGGATCGATCAACCGGATTCGTCCTCGATTATCCAACATTACTTTAGTCGGGGTCAGTTTAATTTTAAATAAACAGGAAATGGAATATCCAAATTTTCAATCCAGAGACGAAGTTCCGCCTTATCGACATGTTGGGCAATGGCCATGACGTTCATGTTAGCTTCGTCGAAGAGCGACTTCCCGAGGGCTTGCTCTGCAAGACACGATGCACAGTCTTGAAGAGTAAAAAAACGAGGAAAGCATGGGACTTATTCTGGAGAATCGAATCGATCGTCCAATTTCGGCCTCGAAGATCTGTTAATACAAAATAGGGAGATACGATTGGGTATTCAGCGACTCTTTCTTTTTGCGTTCTCGCCAAATTTTGAATAGAAATGACTTTCCCAAGGAGGATAAGATTTAAGACGAGGAGAGAGAAGATGAGAATACTTTTTACTTTCATTTCCCGGGAGCCATCAGTTTGAATTTTCCGATGACGTATGTGGGGTCCTTCTCCAAAGCCGTTTCTTCATCAGATCGAATGAGGAAATAGGCGGCTCCGTCTTTATCCGAGCAGAGAAACTTGTAATCAGCAGGGATGCCCGCGGCGATCATTTCGCCACGCAACGTCCAAAGGTCGATGATATAGGGCTTGTTCGTTTTAGGGACTAATCCGTTTGCCGCCGACATGATGAGAACGGTTTGATCATCGACGGCCTCGAGGCGCATGATTCGAGTCCAGGATTTTGATAGCCGGATCAATTCATCGTAACGTACGGCTGAGCGTCAGGGCGCCGATATGTTTGATGTTATTAACGAAAAAGGCGAGGAAATCGGCCGTTTTCCAATGGACGTAAAACCAGCGGTTTGGAAAAGCGGAAAGCGATATGTCATCAATACTATGGCGACAGGAGATCAAAAGGCAACGCGATATGCCGTCGAATGGGCGGCCGGCCAATCCATATCTCCCTGATTTTCTTGACTTTTGCCCCCTCCCTCCCTAAACTGAACGCGGTTTTTATTAGCCAAGTCACCCCGCCCGCAAAACAACCGGAGAAGGGTTCAAAGGACGAATGAAGATGAAACAGGACGACGCGCGCGATTACGATTTCGCGGCCATCGAGGCCCGGTGGCAGAGGATCTGGGAGGAGACGGAGGCTTTCCGGGCGGAGGACGGCTCCGCCAAACCGAAGTTTTATGCTCTGGAAATGTATCCGTATCCTTCCGGCCGGATCCACATGGGCCATGTCCGCAACTACTCCATCGGCGACGTCATCGCCCGGTTCAAGATGATGCGGGGCTTCAACGTTCTTCATCCGATCGGCTGGGACGCCCTGGGCATGCCGGCCGAGAATGCGGCCATCAAGTATGGCACTCATCCCCGGAAGTGGACGCTGGACAATGTCGCCCACATGAAAGCCCAGCTCAAGCGGATGGGCTTTGCCTATGACTGGTCGCGGGAAGTCAATACCTGCCTGCCCGAATACTATAAGTGGAACCAGTGGATTTTCCTCAAGATGTACGAACGCGGGCTGGCCTACCGCAAGGAAAGCTGGGTCAACTGGTGTCCGTCCTGCCGGACCGTTCTGGCCAACGAGCAGGCGGCCGGAGGGGCCTGCTGGCGCTGTTCCTCGGGCGTCGAACAGAAAAAAATGGAGCAGTGGGTTCTCAAGATCACCGACTATGCCGAGGAGCTGCTCTCGGACCACGCGGCGCTCGGGAAATGGCCGGAGCATGTTCTGGCGATGCAAAGAAACTGGATCGGCCGAAGCGAAGGGGCGTATCTGAATTTCGCCGTTCCGGCCGTGGATAAATCCATCCGGGTTTTCACCACCCGGCTGGACACGATTTACGGGGCGACGTTCCTCGTCCTTTCGCCTGAACACCCTCTGGTGGGCGAGTTGGTCCGGGGCCCCAAAGAGGCGGAGCTCCGCGCCTGGATTGCCAAGACGATTGCCGCCGCCCGGGCCAAGCGGGAAATCGGGGAAGCGGACAAGGAAGGCGTCGACACGGGGGCGACGGCCGTCAATCCGTTCACCGGAAAGACCATGCCGGTCTGGCTGGCCAATTACGTTTTGATGGAATACGGAACCGGAGCGATCATGGCCGTCCCCGGCCATGACGGCCGTGATTTTGATTTTGCTAAAAAATACGGCCTGCCGATCGTCGAAGTCATTGTTCCCGAAGGCGGCTCGCCTTCGCCCCGGGAATCGGCCGCGGAGCTTTTCGAGGACCGCGGGATCCTGGTTAACAGCGGGTCCTATGACGGGCTGGCCTCCGACGAAGCGACGAAAAAGATGGCCGCCTGGGCCAAAGATAAAGGGCTCGGCGAAACGGCCGTGACCTACCGGCTCCGCGATTGGGGCATTTCCCGCCAGCGGTACTGGGGCACGCCCATCCCGATGATTTATTGCCAAGCGTGCGGAATCGTCCCGGTGCCCTGCGAAAATCTGCCCGTCGAGATTCCCTACGAGGCGGAGTTTACCGGCGAAGCGGGCTCGCCTCTGGAGAAGATTCCGTCGTTTGTGAACGTCACCTGTCCGAAATGCGGCGGCCCGGCCCGGCGCGAGACGGATACGATGGACACGTTCGTCGATTCGTCCTGGTATTTCTTCCGGTACACGTCTCCCGATCATACCGAGCTGCCCTTCACCAAGACCTCGGCCGATTATTGGCTCCCGGTCGATCTCTACATCGGCGGCGTTGAGCATGCCATCCTTCATTTGATCTATTCCCGGTTTTTCACCAAGCTGCTCCGCGATCTCGGCCTCACCGCCGTCGACGAGCCGTTCCCGCACTATCTGGCCCAGGGCATGGTCCTCAAGGACGGCACGGCGATGTCCAAATCCAAAGGCAATGTCGTCGATCCCGACGAGATGCTGCAGCACTACGGAGCCGACGCCCTCCGCCTGTTCATTCTCTTCGCCTCTCCGCCGGAGAAGGAATTTGCCTGGAACGAGGACGGGATCGAGGGTTGTTACCGCTTCCTCGGCCGGATCTGGCAGCTGTTCAAAGAGATCAAGCCCCTCCGGACCGAAGCCGAAAGTCCGGCTTCGTTTTCCCCCGACCCGGCCGCTTTTTCCCGGCTTCGGAAAAAGGTCCACCAGACCATTCGCAAGGTCGGCGAGGACGTCGAGCTGCGTTTCCATCTCAACACGGCCGTTTCGGCGATCATGGAACTGGCCAATACGCTGAGAAAGGAAAAGGACGCGCTGCGAGGCTCCGACGACGGCCGGGCTCTCCTCGGGGAAGCCCTGGAAACTCTCATTCTGGCCCTGGCTCCGTTCACTCCCCACATTTCGGAAGAGATGTGGCGGCAGATGGGACACGAGACGCTGGTGTTGCGGGCCGCCTGGCCGAAATTCGACCCCGAGCTGGCCCGGGAGGAGACGGCCGTGATCGTCGTCGAGATCAACGGCAAGGTCCGGGACAAATTCGAGACCGCCCACGACACGGCGGAGGAGGCGATCAAGATCGCCGCCCTGGATCTTCCCCGGATCCGCCAGCTCCTGGCCGGGCAGACCGTCCGCAAGGTCGTGGTCATCAAGGGAAAGATCGTCAATATCGTCGTTTGAGCCGGCGGTGACCGGGGCGGCGGTTTGGACTATAATGGCCCCATGAAAACCAAGTTCGCCCTGGCTCTTTTGACTGCCGCCCTGGCTGCGCTCGCCGCCGCTTGCGGCTACACGATGAGCGGCTCCGGGCGCTTCCTCGTCGACTCGAATATCAAGACGGTCTATATCCCTCTCTTTAAAAACAACACGACCCGGTTCGAGCTCAACCAGAAGCTGACCGAGGCGGTCATCCGGGAATTTGTCACCCGGGGAAGAGTGAAGGTCGTTCAGGAAGCCGCTTCCGCCGACGCCGTCCTGGACGGTGTGGTGACCGGCTTCAACGCCAGCCCGATCGCCTATTCGGGAGCGACGTCCGGCTCGGCCGACCGCTTCTCCATTACGATCACGGCTTCGATCTCGCTGCGGGACCAGAGGTCGAAGGATGAGGTTTTTTCCAATCCATCCTATGTCTATAAGGGCGAATATCAAGTTCCCCAGGGGACCGACTTCGAGTCCCAGGAAACTGAAAAGCTGACCGAAATCGCCGAGCTCTTCGCCCGCAACCTGGTGATGACCATTCTCGAAGGGTTCTAAGCCATGGCCGGATTTTCTTTCCAGCTCCCGGCCCGGCCGGAAGATGTTCTTCCTGCCTATCTCTTTTCCGGGGCGGATCTTTTCCCGGCTCGCAAGTTTGTCCGCGAGCTCCGCGATTTTCTCAAAGACGGCCAGGATCAACCCGCCCAGGTGGAAACCTTCAATCTGGCCGAGCGGCGTTTCGGGGTGATACTGGATACCGCCAGAACCCTGCCGTTCATGTTCTCCCCGTGGCGCATTCTGACCGTTGAAGGAAAGGGCGCGGGGCAGGAGAGTCTCTCTTCGGCCGAGGCGGCCGCTCTGGCCGAATACTTCGCCTCTCCTTCTCCCCGGACGACGATCGTCGTGATGTTCCAGGGCGCGGTCCATAAAACCAAGCCCCTGGGCAAAGTGTTCTTCGCCCTTCCTCCCTCCATCGTTCAGATTGCGGAGATCTCCCCGCTCAAGGACAAGGATCTCCGGCCCCTTGTTGAATCACGGTTTGCCGCCTTGGGAAAACGGGCCACGGCTGAAGCCGTCGACCGCATCCTCGATATTACCGAAAGCGATGTCTCCAGGATCGATTCCGAGGTCGAAAAGCTCGGCGTCTATATCGGTCCGAGAACGACGGTGGAAGCCGAGGATGTCTCCGCCCTGTCGTCCACAAAAAACTTCCAGAATTGGGAGCTCAACGCCGCCTTGGAAGCCGGCGATACCGAGAAGGCCTTGATCGTCGTCAACGGTCTCTTCGAGAAAGGGCTGGCCCCGGAGCTGATTCTCAGCGTGCTGGCGGGATTTTTTCGAACCCTCCATTTGGCCAAGGCCGGGCTCAAAGAGGGCCGCGATCCCAAGGATGTCTTCCGGGAAGCCAAGCCGCAGATTTCCGAAAAGTTCGGAGCTTTTTATCAGCGAATGCTCGGGGAGTACTTGGCCTTGCTCGATCGGACGAAAGAGGCGGACCTCCTCCGCCGGTTGATCGAATTGGAGGATATGGACCGGCGGCTCAAGTCGACGGACGTCTCCCCCCGGGAGATGATCCAGACATTTATTGCCGGCTACGGCCGAACGGCGGGACGCCGCCCGGTCACTTCGCCGCGGCGGGCTTGATCTCGGAAACCTGACGGCTCAGACGGGATTTGTAGCGGGAACCCGTGTTGTTGTGGATGGTCCCTTTCTTCACCGTTTGATCGATGGCCTTGATGACCGAGGGCAGGTTTTTCCTGGCTGCGTCCTTGTCCCCGGCTTCGATCAGACCGCGGAGCTTCTTGACCTGGGTCCGCAGGGCGGACTTATTCTTCTTGTTGACGGCATTCTTGCGGAGGCTCGTACGGTGCTGCCGTTCCGCCGAGGGGTGTTTGGCCATGATCTTCTCCTTGAAAGGCAAATAGAATAGAATAAAGGCCTTCCAAAGTCAAACTTCGGGGAGGATGTCCGCTT